>NZ_JAKFEL010000253.1:0-27878 GCF_036675695.1 Aeromicrobium sp. | reverse complement strand
GACTGGTATGACCAGGAGCTCCGCGCCTTCTGTCTGAAGGCTCCGGGCGAGCCCGTAAAGTAGCCCCTTGTGGCTCTCTCCATCGGCATCGTCGGACTCCCCAACGCGGGCAAGTCGACCCTTTTCAATGCCCTCACCAAGAACAACGTCCTGGCGGCCAACTACCCGTTCGCGACGATCGAGCCCAACGTCGGAGTCGTCGGCGTTCCCGACTCGCGTCTCGCCAAGCTGGCCGCGATCTTTGGGTCGGAGCGTCTCCTCCCTGCGACGGTGCAGTTCGTCGACATCGCCGGCATCGTCCGCGGAGCGTCCGAAGGTGAGGGGATGGGCAACAAGTTCCTCTCCCACATCCGTGAGTCTGACGCGATCTGCCAGGTCACCCGGGTGTTCCGCGACGAGGACGTCACTCACGTCGACGGCGACGTCAACCCCGCGAACGACATCGAGACGATCTCGATCGAGCTGGCTCTTGCCGACCTACAGACCCTCGAGAACGCGCTCCCGCGCCTCGACAAGGAGTCACGCAAGGACAAGTCGCTCGTGCCCGCGTACGAGGAAGCCAAGAAGGCCAAGGAATCGCTGGAGGCAGGCGTCGGCGTACAGAAGGCGGGTCTCGACCTCGAGCTCCTGCGCGACCTGCACCTGATGACCTCGAAGCGCTTCATCTACGTCTTCAACTGCGACCACGAAGAGCTCCAGGACGAGGATCTCAAGTCGCGCATGCGCGCGATCTGCGACCCTGCCGAGGCGATCTTCCTCGACGCCAAGTCCGAGGCTGAGCTCGTCGAGCTCGGCGACGATGAAGAGGCCGAAGCGATGCGCGCCGAGATGCTCGCCGACATGGGGGTCGACGAGCCCGGTCTCGATGCGCTCGCCCGCGTTGGCTTCGACACCCTCGGCCTGCAGACCTACCTCACCGCCGGCCCCAAAGAGTCGCGCGCGTGGACGATCTCCAAGGGTGCGACTGCACCGCAAGCTGCTGGCGTGATCCACACTGACTTCGAGCGTGGCTTCATCAAGGCTGAGATCGTCTCGTTCGACGACTTGGTCGAGGCTGGATCGATGGCGTCCGCCAAGTCCGCAGGCAAGGTCCGTATGGAGGGCAAGGACTACGTCATGGCCGATGGCGACGTAGTCGAATTCCGTTTCAACGTCTGACAGTCAGATCGCTAGGTTCTGGCGATGAAATCTGCGACGATTTTGCCGAGCTTCGCACCGGCGTCTTCCTGCAGGAAATGACCGCCGGCGATTTGCACGTGCGGCTGGCCAGCGGCACCCGGGACTCGCTCCTGGAAGATCGTCTCCCACCCGCGTGTGGCCGGGTCGCCGTCGGAGTACGCCGTCAGGAAGGGGCGCTCGAACTGCTCAAGTGCACGCATCGTCCTGCGACCGATCCGGGCGCCGACATCGTTGCGGGTCAGCGGGAGCAAGGCCGTCATCTGCCTCAGGCCTGCCGTGAACGACGGGTCTGGGAACGGGGCGTCGTACGCGGCGAGCACATCCGAATCGGGCGGCGTCGAAGCCGTGGCGGCGATGAAGTCGCTGGCACGGAGCTCCTCGGCTCGCTGGGTGTAGAGCAGGTAGTCGACCAGCGCCTCTTCGAGCAACACCCGCGACTCTCCGACTCCGTTGACCGCGAAGCCGAGCCTGTCGGCCAGTGCCGGATCGGCCGTGTGCAGGATCGTGTTGGCGGCAACGACTCGCGCGAAACGGTCAGTTTCAGCAGCAAGGACGCTGAACCCGATCGGACCACCCCAGTCCTGGGCGACCAAGGTGATGTCGCGCAGGTCGAGCCCGGTCACCAGGCTCCGGGTCCACTCGATGTGTCGCGCGAAGGTGTAGTCGGTGTTGCGTGCGGGTTTGTCGGATCGACCGAAGCCGATGTTGTCCGGAGCGATCACCCGGATCCCGCGGCCTGCGAGCACCGGTACGACTTTGCGGTACAGGTACGACCAGGTTGGTTGGCCGTGGAGCAGCAACGCGACGGGGCCGTCTGCGGGTCCTTCGTCGAGGTAGTGCATGCGCACCGGGTCCATGCCGTCCGCCTCGACATCGCGGTAGTTCGGCGTGAACGAGTAGCCCGGGAGATCAGCGAAACAAGAGTCAGGGGTCCGGAGCGCTCGAGTACTCACGAGCACCATTGTGGCTCTGCGGCATTACTCTTCCGACATGGGTGTGAGTGCGGGGTCGGCAGACCTTCCCGAGTCTGTAGTGATCGAGATGCGCCGCACTGCCGCCGAGCTGCTGGGGGATGTGTCGTCGTACGCCGATGACATGTTCGACTACATCCTCGAACGCATTCCGGAGGCTGGCGCCGATGACGAGATTCGGGGTCTAACGCTAGGGTCCTGCTCGTCGAATCTCGAGGCCGCGTTGTCGATGGTTCGACACGGTATTGACGTGTCCGCCGCGACGGCGCCAGTGACCGCCCTCGAGCATGCGCGCGCCATGGCAGCGCGCGGCTACAGCGTCGATGTGATGCTGCGCTTCTATCGGATAGGTCACGCGTTCTTCAGCGAACGCATCCTGACCGAAATCACCAAAGTGGTCCCGGACCCGACTCTCGCCCTTGCCGTCGTGGCCAATCTGCAGCGCTTTTCGTTCGCGTACGCCGATCGCATCTCCAGCGAGGTCGCCGCCGAGTACGTTGCCGAGCTCGATCGCATACAGAACCGAGTTCGCGCAGCCAGGACCGATGCAGTCCGCGGACTGATCGTCGGTGACAAGATCGATCTCGGGCGAGCCGAGAGCGCTCTGTCTCACCGGCTCACCGGATGGCAGACCGCCTTCATCTGTTGGACCGACCGCGACGATGCCGAGCTCGGGCGGGTTGGCGCAGCCGTTGGTGCTCATTTCGGTTCACTTCATCCCTTGCTTGTGCCTGACGGTGTTCAGGCGCTGTGGGGCTGGGTCGCCTCGGCTCATGCTCCCGACGTGACGCCAACGAACCTCGAGGCGCTGTCGGACCAGCTACCCAGCGCGGTCCGGATTTCACTCGGAACGCCGGCGGAGGGCCCGAGCGGCTTCCGCAACTCTCATGCCCAGGCTCAGCGCGGACGTCGGATCGCTGAGCTCTCCGGTCGGGGCGCGTCGGTGACGTCCTATGCCGAGATCGCGCTCGTGGACACGATGATCGGTGACCTGGCACTTGCGCGGGCTTTCGTCATGACCGAACTCGGTTCTCTAGCGACCGTCGGAGCCCGCGAGGACGAGGAACGCCGGACGCTGCTGGCAGTGCTCGATGCACAGGGCGGACTGGCAGCCGCAGCGGAGGAGTTGGGAGTGCACCGCAACACCGTGCTGCAGCGTATTCGTCGGGCAGAGGAACGTCGAGGGCGTCCTGCTACCGAGCGTGTTGCGGAGCTGCATGCGGCGCTGCGCTTGGTCGATGTGCTCGGACCAGTGATGCTCAGCGCGGAACCCCATCGAATCTGACCATTCTATGTGCTGTCCGCACATTGTCGTGGGCTCTCTACCTATAGCAGTAGGCAGGTCGCTGCTCGTATTGTGCGAGGCATGTCAGCAACCGCAGAGCACTCCGCGACCCCAGCCTCGCGTCACGCACTTCCTGACCCAGGGGAGGGTGTCCCCGCGATCTCGTGGCCCATCGTCGGAATCTTCTGCGGCGCCATTGCGGTGTTCGCGCTCTCCACGTGGGCGGCGTTGACCGACAGGCTTCCAGCTCCGGCGACGATCCTGCTCAGCTCGGGCGCGATCTTCGTACTGTTCACCGTGCTGCACGACGCCGCGCACTACTCGATCAGCACCCACCGTTGGGTCAACGTGGCATTCGGCCGGGTGGCAATGCTCTTCGTCTCACCGCTGATCTCGTTCAAGTCGTTCGCGTTCATCCACATCGAGCACCATCGCAACACCAACGATGACGAGAACGATCCCGATCACTTCGTGAGCGGTGCGCCGTGGTGGCAGCTTCCGATTCGGTTCCCGCTGATGGATGTCCCGTATCTGGGCTTTCTGATTCGCAATGTCAGGCGCCGTCCCCGCGCGGAGGTGCTGGAGACGTCGTTCCTGCTCGTCACGAGTCTGGCTGTAATCGTCGCGAGCGCATTCACCGGACATCTGTGGACGTTGGCCGTGCTTTACCTGATCCCCGAACGAGTCGCCATGTTCGTCCTGGCCTGGTGGTTCGACTGGTTGCCGCACCACGACCTCGAGGACACCCAACAGGAGAACCGCTACCGCGCCACCCGCAACCGCGTCGGCTCAGAGTGGGTGCTCACGCCGCTGCTCCTCTCGCAGAACTACCACCTCGTCCACCACCTTCACCCCTCGATCCCCTTCTATCGCTACGTAGCGACCTGGCGACGCAACGAGGAGGCCTACCTCGAACGCGATGCTGCGATCGGGACTGTCTTCGGCCAGCAACTCGACGCAGACGAGTACCGCGAGTGGAAGCGGCTGAACGGCACTCTGGCCCGTCTCCTCCCGGTACGAATGCCCAAGCGCTCCTCCGCCGGTGCCGCGGTGTTCCACTCAATCAGAGTCGCTGGCGTCGACCGGTTGACCCACGACAGTGCGCTGGTCCGCTTCGACGTGCCTGACGAGCTTCTCGATCAGTTCTCCTTCGAGCCTGGTCAGCACGTCACCGTCCGCACCGACCTCGGCGGCGAAGGCGTACGGCGCAACTACTCCATCTGCTCCGCCTCGACCTCGGACGCGCTGGAGATCGCTGTCAAGCACATTCCCGATGGGGCGTTCTCCACCTTCGTGATGGAGCAGCTCCAGGCTGGCGACCTGCTCGAGCTGATGACGCCGACCGGCTCGTTCGGCACCCGGCTCGACCCGCTCGCCAGGAAGAACTATGTGGCGATCGCCGTCGGCAGCGGTATCACCCCGATCATCTCGATCCTGCAGACGACGCTCGAAGTCGAAACCGACAGTCGCTTCACGTTGGTCTACGGCAACCGAGACGCCGACAGCACGATGTTCCGCGAAGAGCTGGATGATCTCGAGTCGCGCTACGCCGACCGGCTCACGATCATTCATGTGCGATCCCGCGATCCACGACACCCGGCGCACCTTCGAGGTCGCGTCGACCAACCAAAGCTCAAACAGTGGCTCAGCTCAGAGTTGGCCGCCGACCCGGTGGACGACTGGTTCCTGTGTGGGCCGGTCGAGATGGTGACCGATCTGCGGGGACATCTCATCGAAGGCGGCGCCGAGTCTGACCGCATCCACGTGGAGCTCTTCCACGGCTACCAAAAGCCGAAGGTCGCCGACGACTTCGCCCCGGCAACAGTCGAGGTCAGCCTGCGCGGCCGCCAGCACGAGGTCTCGCTGGCCGCAGGCGACACCGTTCTCGAATCCGCGCTGAAGGCCGGATTGGAAGCGCCCTACGCCTGCCTTGGCGGAGCCTGCGGAACGTGCAAGGCGAAAGTAAAGCTGGGGTCGGTCGCCATGGAGCAAAACTTCGCCCTCCCGCCGGCAGCTGTGGAAGCTGGCTACGTGCTCACGTGCCAATCCCACCCCACCAGCGAAGAGGTTCACGTTGACTACGACGCCTGACCCGCAATCGCCGGCGCGACCAGTGCCGCGCTATGCCCGATTCGTTCGCGGGATTCAGCAGCGCTTCATCGTCGACATGCCCGGCGGACCGCGGGTGATCACCTTCGCGACAGTGATCAATTTCCAGAAGTGCCTGATGTTCGTATATCTCGGCGCACTCATGTGGCTGTACGACAGCCACACGCCGGCCGCCACGAGCACGGCGGCTTGGGTCTATCTGGCTCTCCACGGCTCGTACGGACTGGTCTGGTATCTCAAGGACAAGGCGTTCCCGGACCCCGGGTGGCAGCACCGACTCACCTTGCCGGGTGCAGTGAATGCAATCCTTGCCGTCCTCGGTTGGTACTGGCTGTTTGGCTGGTTGCTGATCTCAGGTCGCGGAGGCGACTATCCGATCGATGACAACCCTTGGTTCGCCCTATGCATAACGCTCGTACTGCTCGGCTCGGTGGTGATGATCGCGGCCGATGCGCAGAAGTTCTACACGCTGCGAGTTCAGCGCGGCCTCATCACCGACGGGATGTTCCGGTTCGTACGCCACCCGAACTACACCGGCGAGATGATGATCTACCTCGGCTTCGCGCTCCTGGTCTGGCACTGGCTGCCGTTCGTCGTGTTGGCGTGGGTGTGGGGCGGTCTCTTCACCGCAAACATGCTGGCCAAGGAAGCGAGCATGAGCCGATACCCAGAGTGGGCGGCCTACCAGACGCGTACTCGACGGGTGATCCCCTTCGTCCTGTGAGCGATGGTTCCCCACCCACCCACCCGCCCGCGCACGAGGTCTTCAGCGTTTCCGTGGCCGGGTCATCGGGACGATGCGCCGGTCCCCGAAGGAGACCATGTTGTGCACGGGTGCGCTGGAGACGCGCAGGAGTGCCGCGAGGCCGCGGCGACCCTGTCGGCGGGCGAGTTTCGGCCCCAGGGTGATCATCAAGGCGGTGAGGGCCGGCATCGGACGCCCATAGAGCGAGATCTCACTGATGCGCGCTTCGTCGTCGAACCGCAGCAGCTGAACTTCTTCGAACGGCTGGTTCCTGACCCGCGCCCGATAGGCCAGCGAGTACGCGTCGCCCTGACCGATCTCGGTGTGGAAGTGGATGTCCTCGACCGCGGTGAATGCCTGGGACAGGAAGTCACCCAGCTCCTCACGTCCCTCGAGACGGAACTGCTCGGTGAGTGGCGAGCTGAGGACGACGTCCGGACTCAGGCAAGCGATGGCGGCGTCGGCGTCAGCGTTTTCTGCGGCGGCGCGCCAACGCGCAACAGTGGCGGCAGTGGACTGTGAGGTGCTTGGCATGGGTTCTCCTGGTGTGATGGCGCGTGGGGTTCTGGATTGGGGGTCAGCCGGTGAGCTGGTTGAGCTTGCGGATCTGGCGGTCGAAAATGGAGGCAGGAGCGTAGCGCCGCAACATGCTGGCGCGTCCTGCCAACGGTCCCGCGGTGTAGCGCACCTTTGGCTTTGGGTCAGTCGCCGCCTTGACGATCACCTTCGCGACCACCGAGGGATCGTCGCCGTCCTTGATCGCCTTTGTCATCACCGTGCCGAAGGTTTGGCGCTGTTGCGCGTACTCCTGCAGTGGCGCGTCAGACTGCGTGCTGTTGGCCTCGAATCCGGTCTTGGTGTACGCGGGCTCGATGAGCAGGGACCGGATGCCGTACTCCCGGACCTCGTGGTCCAGGGACTGTGAGTAGCCCTCGATCGCGTGCTTGGAAGCACCGTAGACAGCCATGTACGGCGCGGGAAGGAATCCCTGTACGGATGAGATGTTGATGATGCGTCCGCGTCGCTGGGCGCGCATGTGCGGCAGCACCTGATTGACCATGCGCATGACTCCGAAGACATTGATGTCGAAGACCGACTGTGCCTGCGCGATGGAGGTCTCCTCGGCGGCGCCAATCGAGCCGATTCCGGCGTTGTTGACGAGGACGTCGATCCGCCCGAACCGCTCAACCACCTGCTGGACTGCCGCAATGACCGAGGTGTCGCTGGCGACGTCGAGGTCGAGGAACGTCACCCCGTCCAACGGAGAGACTCCGGAGGTGTCGCGGCTGGTGCCGACCACCTCGTAGCCCGCTTGGACGAGTGCGAGCGCGGCTTCTTGTCCGATGCCAGACGAGGCACCTGTCACGAGTGCGATGGGGCGAGTTGTCGTCATGATGAGCTCCGAATTCAAAGAGATGAAGGGGTAGGTTGTGTTTTCCTACCGACGAGTCCCAACACTAAACGAGTGGGTTGGAAAAGGCAACTCACTCCGCTATGGTGAGGCAATGACCACTACTGATCCGCGCCCAGGCATCCGCTTGGACGATCAACCGCTGGAGGTCCGTCCCTGCTCGCTCGCAGGCGCGCTGGACGTTCTTGGTGAGCGATGGTCGCTCCTGGCTCTGCGCGAGATCGACTACGGCGTGCACCGCTTCGCCCGCATCGCCGGCTACACCGGAGCGTCCCGCGACATCCTCGCTGACCGACTCCGCAAGCTGGAGGCTGCCGGCGTCATCGAGCGCCGGCAGTACAGCGAGCATCCGCCACGCCACGAATACCACTTCACCGAGGCCGGCCGGGAGCTGTTTCCGGCCATGCTCGCTCTCTCCCAGTGGGGCGACAAGTGGGCGGTGGACGCCCCCGCGCTCAGTCGCCGACACTCCTGCGGCGAGCAGCTCCAGGTCGACCTGGTCTGCCACTCCTGCGGCCAGTCGGTCACTCGCGACAGCATCCACGCCGTACCCGCAGGCGTTTGAGGGCCGGGGGACAGAGACCAGGTGGCTGAAGTTGACCTGAAACGCGCGGGGTCGATGATCTACTAGCCATGAAGCCCTCAAGAACAGGGGTGTGCCATGTTTGCTCGTGTCGCCGTATGGAGCCCGATGCCGGACGACGATCGTCAGTGGGTCATCGATGCTGCGAAGTCTGTGCCGGGAGTGCTCGATGCCTACCACTTGGTCGACCCAAACACGGGTGACGGTTTGTCAATCGCCTTCTTCGACGACGACGTCGATGTCCTGGCTGTGAAAGGCGTCATCGCAGCCAAGGGTCAGGAGATCGGTTGGCATGACGAGCCGCGTCCGGCTCCGGAGTCCGAGACGATATATCGTGTCATCCGCCACGGCTAGAGCTTGGCGAACTCTTCGAGCATGTCGAGGAGTAGCACCTTGGCCGGTAGGTCGTGCTCTTCGCGATGGACCGCACACAGCTCCTGAAACATCGGTGGGTCAAAGCTGCGGAGCACGACGCCGGATGGCGGGATCCGCCACGAGTCGACGCTGTGCCAGATGCAAGAGCCCAGACCGCGGAGCACGGCCTCGAGCCATACGCTGCGCTCGTCGCTCTCGATTGCCACGATCGGTGCGAAGCCGAGGGCGCTGAAGAACGCATCGAAGGCAGTACGTCGATCGGTGCCGACAGTCGGGAGCACCAGCGGCACATCGGCCAGGGCCGCGACAGGAATCGGGTCAGCGAGATCGAGGCCGGGCGGCGAGACGAGGCGTACCTCGGCCTGGCCGATCGGCACCACCGCCAGCTCGGTCGTGATCGCCTGATCGCAGAGACCGAGATCGGCGCGACCGGTACGGACCAGGTCGTGGACCTCGGATGTCCCGCCCGCACCGATCAACCGAGCTTGTATCTCGATCCCTTGCTCACGCAGGGCGCTCAGGATCGGCAGCGCCATCGACACCTGCAGCGTCGGTGATGCCGCGATCACCAGCTGCGCCTCTCGCGCCCCCTGCTCGCCGATACCGCGCATCGAGTCAAGTCCGCGGAGGATCTTGCGTGCCCGAGCTGTGAAGGTCTCGCCTGAGGCGGTGAGCACGATGCCGCGGCCCGCGCGGCGAAACAGGGTCAGGTCGAGCTCGCGCTCGAGCTGTCTGATCGCGCGGCTCAGGGCCGGCTGAGCAACGAACAGGCTCTTGGCCGCGGCCGTCATGCTTCCACGCTCGGACGTCGCGACGACGTAGCGGAGTTGCTGGATGTTCATTGCTCACCTCCGATCCATGCCGAATGGGTCTTAGACGTATTCCGTCCTAGGACGGAATATCTACCTCACGTTCTATCACCACTCCGCTCAGAGGAGAACCATGAAAGTCACCACGACATCCATCCGACGACGCAGCAGCGTGCTCGTCGTCGGCGCTGCAATTGCAGCCACCGTCCTCACACTTGGCGGGGGCGCTCAGGCAGCTTCGCCCGCTCCCAGCCTTGCCGGACTCAAGGTCCTGCTGACGAACGACGACAGTGCTCGCGGGCTCGACGCCGGCTTCGGTACTGACGGCAAGGGCCTCTACGAGCTGCGTAAGGCGCTGTGCGCTGCGGGTGCGGACGTACTCGTCGTCGCACCCTGGTCTCAGCAGAGTGGCGCCGGAGCTCGTATGACCACGCCCGGCTTCAGCCCGGTACCGCTGACCGTGCAGGCAGTCAACGTGCCCGCCGCGTACGCGGGTGACTGCAGCTCGTCGTCCACCGCCGGTGCTGTGTTCGGCGTCTGTACGACGGCCGGGCCCTGCAGCTCGTCGGTCCCGTCGGCATCGCCTGCTGACGCCGTGAACATCGCGCTGAGCCGGTTCGCGAAGACGTACTGGTCCGATGGGCCTGACCTGGTGCTGTCGGGCACGAACTTCGGTCAAAACGTCGGCTCGACGCTCAACCACTCCGGCACCGTCGGAGCGGCAGTCACGGCGCGCGAGTACGGAGTTCCCGCGATCGCCTTCAGCGCCGAGGTTCCGCGCGACCTGGCACAGATTCCCAACGTGCCGTTCGCGGCGACCGCCACGTTCGCGGTCGACCTGATCGCCAAGGCCGTGAAGTACAAGATGCTGAAGCCCGGACTGGTGCTCAACGTCAACCACCCGTTCATCGGCGCTGGCGAGACACTGGGCAAGCCGGTGTTCACCGTGGCCGGCTCGTCGAACGACATCGGACTGACGTTCAACGGCGATGTCCCCAAGACGGGTGGCACGTACCAGCTCTCGGCGGGAACACCCGCGGCAGAGACGAAGCAGAACGCCGATACGACAGCGCTCGCGGCCAACAAGATTCCGATCACCGCGCTCGATGGCGACTGGTCGAAGTCCGCCCCGGGCCTGCTGATGCTCGCACTCATGGGGAAGTGACGAGAACCGGGACGGGGTGCGATTCGCAGAGCACCCCGCCCCGGTATCGCCCTGACTGATCGATTCCGTACCCATGCGGCACCATGCCTCGGGCACACTTCGAATCAGGAGGTGGATTCGTGGGCGAGCTCGAGGCGTACGTGATTGTGGCTGGGGCCATTTTCGGCGTTAACTTGTTGCCGGCATTCGGCCCTCCGACCTGGGCCGTGCTCGTCCTGTTCCACCTGCACGGTGACTACCGCATTCCGCTATTGGTGGTCGTCGGCGCGCTTTCGGCGGCCAGCGGCAGACTCCTGCTCGCGCAGGCGACACGTAGTCTGGCTCGCTTTCTACCGAGTCGCCACCGTGAGAACTTCGTGGCCGCTGGCGAGCTGCTCGAGCGGCGCCGCGGGCGCGGAGCAGCGGTGTTGGCACTCTTCGCACTCTCTCCGGTTCCTTCTGCCCAGCTGTTCGAGGCGGCCGGACTGATGACGATTCGGCTGATTCCATTGACCGCTGCATTCTTCGGGGGCCGAACAGTCAGCTATTCGCTGTATGTCGGAGGAGCCGGTGCGCTCAGCTCGACTGACACTGGCAGCGTGCTGTTGTCGTCGCTGACGTCTCCGTGGGGAGTAGCGCTCGAGGTCATCATGATCGCCGCTCTCGTGCTGTTGGCCAGAGTGGATTGGCGCAAGCGGCTGCACCTCGACCAGCAGCCTTGACCGCCCCGTCGTGCCCGGACTGATCTACTGGTCCGCATGACGACCCCTTCTTTCGACCGTCCGCTGCGTGTCATCCAGTGGACGACGGGCAACATCGGCAGCCGTTCACTCCACGCGATCCTTGCTCGACCCGACCTTGAGCTGGTCGGCGTGTACGCGCATGGCGAGGACAAGGTCGGTCGCGATGCTGCCGAGCTGTGCAACTGGCCCGAGCCGACCGGCGTCAATGCCACCAACGACATCGACGAGCTCATCGCCCTCGCTCCTGATGCTTGTTGCTACAACCCGCTGTGGCAGAACATCGACGAGCTCGAGCGTCTGCTGGCGGCGGGAATCAACGTCGTCGCCACCGCAGCGTGGATCACCGGAGGCAAGCTCTCCGACGTTGACCAGGCGCGTATCGCGAAGGCTTGCGAGGTTGGCAAGTCAACGATCTTCGGCTCCGGCGCCCACCCAGGCATCACGAACATGGTCGGCATGGTCCTGTCCGGTGCGTGCGAGCGGGTCGACGAGATCCGGATTACTGAGTCGGTGGACTGCTCGACGTACGAGTCGGGTGACACCATGAGTCATATGGGCTTCGGCCGCGAGCTCATGACTCCCGGTCTCGAGGACTTCGTACGTGAGGAGAGCGAGGTCTTCGCCGAGTCCGCCGCGATGATGACCGAAGCGATGGGGCTCACCGTCGACCGACTCTCGTTCGACGTCGTCTTCACGCCGGCCGATGAGGACGCTGACCTCGGCTTCATGAAGATTCCGAAGGGAACCATCGCAGGCGTGTACGGCTTCCACCGCGCGTGGGTGGGCGACAAGAACGTCGTCTCCGTCGGCTTCAACTGGATCATGGGTGTCGTCACTCCGCCCAAGAAGATCGCCCACGGCCACGTCATCCAGGTCTTCGGTCGCCCGAACTTCCGTACCGTCATCAACTGTCTGCCGCCTGCCGACTGGGACGAAGCGGGCTACATGGGCCCGGGCATGATCTACACCGCGATGCCGGCGACCAACGCGATCCCGTACGTCGTCGCCGCTGATCCGGGCGTCGTGACCCTCAAGGATTTGCCTGTGATTACAGGGCGCAGCTACTAGGTGGCCAGAACGAGACTGAGGATCTCGGCCTGGCGTACGAGGAAGCCGCGCTCGTCGAGCTTCTTGCGGCGCATCCACGTAGTGACCTCGATGTTGCACTTGCTGGCATTGCACGAACCGCAGGCCGGCACGACGTTGGTCGCTGTGTAGCGACCGCCGCGTGAGATGGGAAGCATGCAGTCCTTCTGAAGCGGAACTGTGTCGGCGCCGCAGTAGGCACATCCACTCCAGGCCAGCTGGAGGCTTGCCCACTGGTCATCGGTCAGGTCGTGGTCGACTTTCGCCATCCGACGTTTGCGGCGGCGTGCGTACGTTGCCGCGCGGCTGCGTGTGGGCACATCACGATCGTACGGCGCGCCGCGCCGCGTTGAGGCCCCACTCGCCGCCGACGAGACCACCAACAACGGCGGGGAGTGTGTCAAAGGTCCCCTGGGGCGGTGACCTTCTTCTCTGAGGCCCCCGGTCCTGCGCGTTCACGCTGGAGAGAAGAAAGAAGGCGACAAACATGTTCTTCAACAACGACGTGTATCCGGGCGACAACTGGTATCCGGGCCGCATGATGGACGGCTATCGGGGCGACAACATGATGGACGACGGAGGGTGGATCATGGTGATCTTCATGCTGATCCTGCTCGTGTTCGCAGTGGCCGCGACAGTGTGGGTCATCCGTGGTGTCGGGTCGAACTCAGTCGGCGCCAATCGAAGTGCCAGCCCAGGCTCGGCCCGAGACGTGCTTGACCTTCGACTCGCGCGAGGCGAGATCAAACCAGAGGAGTACAGCGCCGCCCGGGCTTTGCTCGATCCGTAGAGTCGCGGCATGATGTCGCCGTGAGCCAAGACGTCGTGATCATCCACACCGATGGTGGGTGCACCCCGAACCCCGGTCCAGGCGGATGGGGCGCGGTGATGAGGCAGGGCGAGCACGCCCGCGAGCTCTTCGGCGGTGAGTCCGGCGAGACGACCAACAACCGCATGGAGCTGATGGCGACGATCATGGCGCTTGAAGCGCTGACACGTCGCGTGACTGTTCACCTGCACACCGACAGCACCTACGTACGTAATGGCATCACCAAGTGGGTGCTTGCGTGGGAGAGGAACGGCTGGAAGACCTCAGCCAAGCAGCCGGTCAAGAACGTGGACCTGTGGCAGCGGCTGCAGGCAGCATGCGCACAACACGAGGTCGAGTGGTTCTGGGTCAAGGGTCACGTCGGGATCCCCGACAACGAGCTCGCCGACGAGCTCGCCACCAAGGGAATGCTCGAAGCGATGTCGCGCTAGCGGGGTTCGAGGACGACGATGGGGATTTCGCGATCCGTCCACTTGTCGTACTTCTGGAAGTCCGAGTAGAGATCGACCATCGTGTCCCAGAGCGCCGCGCGTTCCTCGCCCTCAGTGACGCGCGCCCGAACCTTGCGGTTCTTGTCCTTGCGCAGGTGCACGACGGTGTCGGGATTGGCGATCAGGTTGTCGTACCACTGCGGGTTCTTGGGCAGCCCGCCCTGTGAGGCGACGACGATGAGGTTCGGGCCGTCAACCTGGTAGACGAGCGGCGCGGTAAACGTCTTGCCGGACTTGCGACCGATGTGCTCGAGCAACAGGATCGGCGGCGGCTTCTTGAAGCCCTCGCCGACACGCCACTTGGCGCCGAGACGGCCGTTGGTCAGCTTGAACACTGCCGTGTTGACCTTCGACATGGCCTTGATGAACGTCACGGTCCCCGGCTTGTCGAGCCCTGGCGGCTTTTCGTCGGGCAATGAGAAGCGGCCCATGTACGTTCCTTCCGTCGCGCTCGAAGGTCGAGCCGGTGAACAACATACTGCCCACGCGACGCTGGTCGTGCTCTAGAAGATTCGGCGGATGCTGCTCAGGGCGACGCGGGTGAATCCCAGGCTGCCCATGTAGGCCGATGAGGGAGGGCTTTCGTCGTACAGGCGCTCGGAGGTTGAGACGCGCGTGGCACTCAGGTCGAGCGAGATCACGATCCTTCGGACATGCATGTCGGCAGTCGCGGATCCGCTGTTGGCGACGATGAAGAACTCGCCGTCAGTGGTCCGGCCTTCCGCCGTGATCGCCGGATCGCCGACGCGTTCAATCGCGCGCAGGATCCTCTGCTGTCGCGGTTCGTTCGTGACACGGTAGATCGATGACCGGACTGGCCTGTGGGCGCTGGGCATCGTGACTCCTTTGGGTGCCAGGCAATATGTTGCGGGACACCACAAATATACGTTTGCCGCCCTGACCTGCGCAGTTGTACGCCTCACACCGTCGGTGAACATTGTGTGCCAGATCGGCAAACGTCGCGTAACAAGCGGGACTAGCCTGAGCCATGGCCACACTCAGTGAGATCCAGGCACCACTCAAAGCCCGCTACCGCGATGAGCCGGACGCCGCCAAGGTCACGCTCTCCGCGAGCGGCCAGCTGGGCGAAGGTGTGTCCTGTTCGCTCAGCACTGGGCGAGCCATGGCCAAAGCAGGTCTGCATCCGGCGACGGGAGGCGATGGCACCCAGCTCTGCTCCGGCGACCTGCTGCTGGAGGCGTTGGCTGCCTGTGCGGGTGTCACCCTCCGGGCCGTGGCAACCTCGCTCGACATCAATGTGCGTGGGGGATCGGTCACGGCAGAGGGCGATCTGGACTTCCGCGGCACCCTCGCCGTTGACAAGGAGGTCAGCGTTGGATTCACCGACATCCGGCTGACCTTCGACCTCGACTCCGACGCCACGGAGGAAGAGCTCGAAACCCTGCAGCGCCTGACCGAGCGTTACTGCGTCGTCCTGCAGACCATCACCACGCCGCCGCGCATCACTGCGACAACTGTCACGAGCTAGTCGCCGTCCTGGTCGACGAGCTCCGGGTCAACGTCAGGATCCGGCAGGTCTGGATCAACCGGTTCGGGGATGTTGGGAGGTTCCTCCGGCGGGTTGCCAACAGCGGGGCCGGGAGGGTTGCTCAGCGGATCGATCGTCATGGCGATCTCCCTTCTTCATCCCGGGTGTACCCCTACCGGTTCGGGCTCAACCTCGGCCTTCGGAGCCAGCCATACGGCGATCACCGTCGTCACGGGAACGGCCAGAACCAGCCCGATCGCACCGACGAGCGTTCGTACGATCTCCTGGCCGAGCTGCTCCGTCGTCGCCATCTCGGCGAGTCCGCGCTGGTATGCCGTGATCAGCAAAAGGACGGTCATCGCCGATCCTGCGTACGCGAACACGAGTGTGTAGACGCTCGAGGCGATGTGGTCGCGGCCGATCCGCATGGCCGAAGCGAAGATCGACGCTCCGCGAGCCATGGGCTGGAGTGCCCGCAGCTCCCACACTGCACTCGCCTGCGTGACGGTCACGTCGTTGAGGACACCGAGCCCGGCGATCACCATGGCGGCGGCGACGATGCCTGACAGGTTCAGGTCAGGGGCCGTGGCGATGAGCATCTGGTCATCCTCCGAGCCGACGCCGGTGAGGTGTGTCCATCCGGTCGCGAGCACACCCATACCGGCCGTCATGGCGATGCCGAACAGAGTGCCGAACAAGGCGGACGTCGTACGGATCGAGACCCCGTGTGCAAGATAGAGGACAGCGATCATGATCGCCGTGGACCCGACCACCGCGACGACAATGGGTGACTCGCCGGCGAGGAATGCCGGAAGCATGAACTTCGTCAGCGCGAACAGCGTGACGGCGATGCCGACCAGTGCGAAGAGACCCCGCCATCGAGCGATCGCGATGACGAGCACGGCGAAGATCACGGCCAGAGCCGTCAACGGAAAGCCGCGCTGGAAGTCGATGAACTCGTATGACGTCGGCTGGCCCTCGAGCGCGAAGCGAAGGAGCTTGACCTTGTCGCCGTCCTCGATACCTGCCGTGTAGCGCGTCGCGTCGAGGACGAAGGTCGCATCATCCTCGCCCTTGACGTCGACGCCGACCTGGGCGCACGAGCCCAGGACTTCACGGGTGTTGTCGGGACCTTCGCCACCGCTGTTGCAGTCGAACGGCTCGACACTGGTGACGGTTGCGGTCAACGTGCTCACGCCCTCACCGCTGTACGGGTTGGCGCCCTTCGGGACGTCGTCGGAATCCGGCCACAGCACCACCATGGCCGCGACGGCGCCGGCGGCGATGGCCAGGACGACGATGGTCAGCACAGCTGCAAGTCCTCGTCGAGGTGGACCGTAGTCAGGGGCTGAGGAGTGCGAGTGCGAATGTGCCACGATGAAAGCGTGCCACGAGACTCCGAGGAACCAGAGCACCTCCCCGGTGCGGTCGGCGGTGCGACGCGCGTTGGGCGCACCGTTCGTCGGCCGACCGGGCCATGGACTCCTGCCGTCCACGAGCTCCTGACGTACCTCTACGACAACGGTCTGCGCGGCATTCCCGAGCTCCAGGGTCTCGACGACGACGGTCGCGAGATCCTCGAGTACGTCCAGGGTCGGGGTGTGCCGGTCGACCAGGAGGTAGTCCTTGACAGTGTTCTCGTCGAAGCGGTCACCTGGCTGCGCGACTTTCACGATCTCGTAGACGGCTTCCGTCCAGCTGGCGCCCGCATCTGGCGTTCTGCGGGTGAGGTGGAGCTCGGTGCTGACGAGATCATCTGCCACCACGACCCGGGTGCTTACAACTGGATCATCCAGAGCGGGCACTTCGTCGCGATGATCGACTGGGACATGGCCGGGCCGGGACAGCCGATCGACGATCTTGCGTTCCTGGCATGGACCGCCATCCCGCTCTACCGCGAGATCCCGATCGACGATGTCGCCCGCCGGCTAGATCTTCTCGTCGACGCATACGGCGAGTGGGGGCCAATGACCGTGCTCGACGCCGTCGTACGGCGTATGTCGACTGCGGCCGACCGCATCGAGGCGGGGCAGGCACGCGGCGACGAAGGCTTCCTGAACCTCGCGCAGGTCGGCGAGCCGCAACGTACGCGTGACCGCGTTGCGGCATTCCGCGAACGCATTCCCGAGATCGAGGCTGCGCTGTGACGCGACCGCCGCTCGCTGAAGAGCTCGACCTCGAGCCACACCCCGAAGGTGGTTGGTATCGCCAGACCTGGGTCTCTCCTGTCGAGGTCACCTTGCCGGACGGCCGGGTGCGCCCCACCGCGACGCTGATCTATTTCCTGCTTCCGGCCGGCGAGTCCTCCGCTTGGCACCGAGTCTCGTCCGACGAGATCTGGCTCGCGCACGAGGGAGCCGTCGTGATCGAGCTGGGTGGCTTTGACGCCGAGCCGGGGCGAGGCGAGGCGTACGTGGTGGGTCTTGACCTCGACGCCGGTGAGCTGCCACAGCTGCTGGTGCCAGCCGGTGCGTGGCAGCGCACCCGCCCTGCCGAACATGACGCTCTGGTCAGCTGCCTGGTGTCGCCGGGCTTCGACTTCGAGGACTTCGAGCTTGCCCCAGAATGACCCGGTTCGCGCCTAGTGTGACCGAATGGACTCCGCGCTCACCACAATTGGCCTGCCGATTGCCCTCGGCATCATCATGTTCGGACTCGGCCTGTCGCTGACCGTTGATGACTTCCGGCGGGTACGCCAGCACCCGAAGGCGGTCATCGTTGCGCTGGCGTGCCAGCTGATCCTGCTTCCGGCGATCTGCTTCGGACTCGTGTTGCTCCTGGACCTGCCCCCGCTGCTCGGCATCGGCATGATGCTGCTCGCTGCCTCTCCGGGTGGCACCACGGCCAACCTGTTCAGCCACCTGTTCCGCGGCGATGTCGCGCTCAACGTGACGCTGACCGCGGTCAACTCGATCATTGCGATCTTCACCCTTCCAATCGTGACCAACCTTGCGATCACCTACTTCGACCGAGAGGACGACGTCAATCTGCCATTCAGCAAGGTTGTCGAGGTGTTCGTCATCGTGCTCGCGCCGGTGGTGCTTGGCATGCTCGTACGTTCCCGCAAGCCGGAGTTTGCGGAGCGCATGGAGAAGCCCGTACGCATCGGCTCGGCAGTGATCCTCGCGGTACTCGTCATCGGCATCCTGCTTGACCAGAAGGACAACCTCGGCGACTACCTCGCCGACGCTGGCATTGCGACCGCACTCTTCTGCGCCATCAGCCTGGTGGTGGGCTACTACGTGCCCAAGGCGTTCGGCATCATCGAGAAGCGGGCGATCGCCTCGTCGATGGAGATCGGCGTGCACAACGGCACGCTCGCCATCTTCATCGCTGTCGAAGTGCTCGACAGCACGGAGATCTCGATCCCGGCAGCTGTCTACTCGATCATCATGTTCGCGTTTGCGGCCGTCTGGGGATCGTTCGTGTCGCGCAAGGTCAGCTCCCGAGCCACTGCCTAGTCAGGTCGTTGGCGAACATGCCGGCTGGATCTGACCTTTCAACGAGCGCGCGGAACTGATCGAGCTTCGGGTACGCGGCGCGGAGCCGTTCCGGGGTCGTCTCGAAGAGCTTGCCCCAGTGCGGTCGGGCAGCGAACGGCGCCAGCGCGTCGTCGAGCGTTGGTAGGAAAGCCGTCACTCCGGGTATGTCCTGACGCCAGGTGAAGTGCAGCGCGACGCAGTCGACATCATGGCTCGGGCTGAGCCACAGGTCGTCGGCGGCGATCGTACGGATCTCCGAGACCAGCAGCAGCGGCTGCACCTGCGCGGCCAGAGCGCGTACGGCATCGATCGCGTCGAGCGCGTGAGTGCGTGGCACCAGGTACTCGGTCTGCAGCTCCTCGCCGTTGCTCGGCGTGAACTCGAGCCGGAAGTGCGGGAGCCGGTCCCACCACGGTCCGGGCTGTCCGAGCTGTTGTGTCGTGAACTCGCCCGAGAGTCCAGGCAGGGGATGCACGTTGGCAGCTGCGGGAGTCGCGTCGAACAGGTCGGCTCGCACGTCGCCGCGCGACTTCAGCCATGCGGTGCTCGCTCCGTCACCCCAGTCGGTGAACATGCTGACGCTGTAGGCGCTCGAGGTGATCTCGTCGAAGTGTTCGTGGATTGCAGGCCACGAGAGGTTCTCGAAGACGTGCTGGCTCACCTCGTACGTCTGCTCGATGTCGAGCGTCACTTGCGTGACCACGCCGAGAAGGCCGAGCGATACGACCATCCCGTCGAAGTCGGGATCGCCGCGTTTGACTTCGATCAGCTCTCCGCCGGCGGTCACCATCTGCAGTCCGGAGACCGCGGTGGCAAGACTTCCGTTGCCGTCACCTGACCCGTGCGTGCCGGTGGCGACGGCGCCGGCGATCGAGATGTGGGGGAGCGAAGCGAGGTTGTGCAATGCCCACCCGGCATCGTTCAGCCGTCCAACCATCTCTCCGTACCGCACCCCGGCCCCGACGGTGACGGTCGAGCCGTCGATACGGAATCTGTCGGGCAGCTTCTCGACGGAGACCTGGACCGCGTCGGTGTCTGCGATTCGGTTGAACGAGTGCCGGCTGCCGAGCGGTCGGATGCGGGGAGTCGTGGCGACGATCTCCTGCAGCTCCTCCACAGAGCTCGGCGTGAGCAGCATGACGGCTTCGTACGCGATGTTCCCTGCCCAGTTCCGAGTCATGTCACCAGTGTCCACGTCATACGATCCATTCATGAGCGCGATCTACTTCGACACCGACGAAGATGCCGTCGAGCTGATCGGTGCGTTGCAGGCGGAGGGCTATACGACGACGCTGACTCGTGAGGCATTCGCCGGCGAGGAGGACTGGGATGACCGCGCGTGGGTGCTGCTCGTCGAACCGTTCGATGACCGCGTGGTCGAGATGGTTGACGTCTACGGCGGCTGGATGCCGGGCGACGAGCAACTGCCCGACGAGCCCAGCGAACTCCCCGGGGAGCCCAAGCGCCGGAAAGGCTAGACGTCCAGTGCGGTCTTCAGGAAGTCGACCTGCAGGAGCTTGAGGTTCTCGGCGACGACTTCCTGCGGTGTCATGTGGGTGACACCCGAGAGTGGCAGCACGGTGTGCGGTCGACCGGCCGCCAACAGCGCCGACGACAGCTGCAGCGTGTGTGCCGCAACGACGTTGTCATCCGCGAGCCCGTGAATGATCATCAGTGGACGCTCGAGCGCGGGTGCCAATGGGATCAGCGAGTTGCGGTCGTAGACGTCGGGCTGCGTGTTGGGGTCGCCGAGGTAGCGCTCGGTGTAGCACGTGTCGTAGAGGCGCCACTCGGTCACGGGCGCGCCAGCGACAGCGGCGTGGAACACGTCGGGACGGCGGAGCACGGCAAGTGCAGAGAGATAGCCGCCATACGACCAACCGGTGATCCCGACGCGCGAGGTGTCGACATCGTCCGGGTAGGCCTCGGCGACAGCAGCGAGCGCATCGACTTGGTCGTCGAGAGTCACCCCGGCGAAGTCGTCCTGCACAGCTCGTTCAAAGTCGTGACCGCGACCGGGCGTTCCGCGGCCGTCCGCGACGACGACGCAGAAGCCCTGATCAGCGAGCCACTGCGCCTCGAGGAAGGCGCGCGCTGAAGCGACTACGCGCTGAGCGTGCGGGCCGCCGTACGGGTCCATCAGCACCGGCAGCTTGTGTGACCCGGCTTTGTGGTCGCGGGGGAACAGCACCGCCGTACGCAGCTCGTGCTTGCCTGCCAGCAGCAGGCGCACCTCGGGATGGTGCGGGGGAGTCTCGCTGACGACCGTGATCGGAGCGGGTTCGGCGCCTTCGCGATGCACCATGACGGTCGTGCCGACGGCCTCAAGCGCAGCGCGGGTGATGACGGTCGTCGGCCCGCCGATCACCGCGCCGTGGACAGCGGCACCTTCGGTGATCGGGGTGACGGCTCCGTCGAAGCCGAACCGTACGACGTGAACTTCGACAGACTCTTGCGAAGCCGACGCCACGACGCAGTCCTCGAACACCTCGACGATGCCGCGTACTTGCCACCCATCGGGCGTGATGGGAGAGCCGTCGACGAGAACGCGTCGCCAGCCGTCGAGGTCCTCGACGCTGACGAGGGCGCCGTCGGGAGCGAATCGTGGCGCTGCCGAGAGCTCGACCCAGGCCGGATCGGCCAGCTCACGCAGCACGCTCGTGCGACCCGTGGCCACGTCGACCGACAAGATCTGGGACGACTTCTGGTCGCGGCTGAGCACCTGGATGACCGGATCACCGTCGGCCGTCCAGCTGACCCGCCCGAGGTACTCGTACGCGGCGCGGTCCCACTCGACCTGCGTGCGGTTGCCCTCGAGGTCGACGTGCCAGAGCGTGACATCGGAGTTGGGGGTTCCGGCGGCGGGGTATCGGCGAGCAACAGGCTCACGTTCGGGGTGCTCAGGGTCGGCGATGTGCCAGGTCTGCACGTTGGCGTCATCGAAGCGCTCGACGAGCAAGGACTGTCCGTCGGGGGCCCACCAGAAGCCGCGGAAGCGATCCATCTCCTCAGCGGCGATGAACTCGGCCTGGCCCCAGACCTCGGTGTCCGACTCCGGCGTGACCAGCGCACGTTCGTCCTGGCCATTGACGCCGATGACTCTCAGGGCGCCGCCCGACGCGTATGCGATGAGTCGGCCCGTCGGGTCGAGACGAGGATCGATCACGGCACCGACGCTCGGCAGCGAGTGGACAGCCTTGGCGCCGAGATGCACGGCCCACAGCTGTCCCGAAAGAGTGAAGCAAGCCCAGCGACCTGTCTTGTCGACGTCGTAGCCGACCAGACCGCCAGAACCTTCCCGGCTGCGTTCGCGCCGAGACCGCTCCTCGGGTGACAGCTCCTCGCCGTCCTCGCCGAGCAGGGCAATGGGGTCGACCAGGAGCGCTTCGGTGGAGCTCGCGACGTCGTACTCCCACAGCTGGCCCAGAGCGGTCACGCCATCTGGTGTGCGGATGAACCGGACCGTCGCACCATCGGGCGAGATGGTCAGGTTGCGCGGGATGCCAAGGGTGAAACGCTGCGTGCGCGCAGCCAAGCGGGGGTACGACGTTGTCATCCCCCGATCCAATCACGGGGGTGGTCAGTAGCCTTGGGGCATGCCTCTGAGTGACCGCCGCATCCTGTTCGTGCACGCGCATCCCGATGACGAGGTCATCAACAACGGTGCCACGATGGCGAAGTACGTCTCGGAGGGCGTCCAGGTCACGTTGGTCACCTGTACCGCCGGCGAGATGGGCGAGGTGCTTGTCCCCGATCTCGAGCACCTGGCGTTCGACAAGAACGGTGGACTCGGCGAGCACCGCCAAGGCGAGCTGGCCGATGCCATGAAGGCCGTCGGGGTGACGGATCACCGCTTCCTCGGCGGATTCGGCCGCTTCCACGACTCGGGCATGTCCTGGGCTGAGGACGGCTCGGCCACCGCTGCCGAGGAGACTCCGGACGGCGCGTTCTGGCATGCCGACCTGCTCGAGGCCTCGGACCTCCTCGTCGAGATCATCCGAGAGCTCAAGCCGCAGGTCCTCGTGACGTACGACCAGTTCGGCGGCTACGGCCACCCCGATCACGTCCAGGCACACCGGGTCGCGACCTACGCGATGGAGCTGTCGGCCGTACGTTCGTACAAGCCGGAGCTCGGCGAGGCTTGGGATGTGCCAAAGGCCTACTGGGTTGCGATGTCCAGGTCGCAGATGAGCGACGGCATCAAACAGGTACGCGCGGCAGGTGACGAGACGTCATTCGCCGACTGGGACCCTGACAACTTGCCCTTCGGTGCGACTGACGAAGAGCTTGACGCGGTCGTGGACGCAACCGAGTTTGTCGAAGCCAAGATGGAGGCGATGAAGGCGCACCCGACCCAGATCGCCTTGGACGGACCGTTCTTTGCGCTGTCCAACAATCTTGGCAACCAGGTGTGGGGCAAGGAGTTCTATCGCCTCGCCAAGGGCACGCTCGGACCAGTCGGCGCAGACGGGCTCGAGGAAGACCTCTTTGCCGGACTCTAAGTCATGAAACGCGCTGCCCTCGTACTGGTCGGGGCCTACCTGTGTGCCATCGCCGCCATCGTGCATCGGCACTCCTCAACCATCGCTGGAACAGAGGTTCCGTGGGGGCTGATCCTTGCGCTGGTCGTCACGGCTGCAGTCGTACTGGCGGCGAGTGAGTTGATGCGGGTCGGAGGCGCCTGGCTGGGTCTGGGGTGGGCGTCGATGCTCACCGCGCTGCAGCTCTCGCCGGGCGGAAGCTACTTGGTGGCGACCGATTGGGTCGGCCTGACGTTTGCGGCTGGATCACTCGCCCTCATAGTGTGGGGCGCGCTGCGCACTCCAAGGTACGAGCGATGACGACGGTTCTGAAGGGGGACGAATGACAGACCGCCCGGACGAGCCCGACGCGACTGAGCCCGAGGACGAGAACGTCGACAACGCCGTCGTCGAGGCTGACGAGGTTGATGCCGACATCGATGCCGCCCTGGACTCGGAGGCAGAGGACATCGCCGAACCCGAGGTCGAGGCCGACGTCGAGGTCGAGTCCGATGTCGAGCCGGATGAGCCCGTCGACGTCGTCGAGGAATCTCCTGAAGACCTTGAGGTCGAAGAGTCGAACGAATCCGATCCTGAAGATGATCTCGAGGATGAAGCCGGCGAAGACTCTGAGGACGACGATTCGGAAGAGCTCGAGTCCGAGGAAGGCCTTGAGCCAGAAGACGACGATGTCGTACCTGCAAGTGCGTTCGATCCCGATGCTGACGGGGTAGAGATCGCGGCAGCCGCCTCTGTCCACGAGGTTGGACAGGGCGATGACGACGGCGGATCCCACACCGGTCGCCGGGTTCTGCTTGGGGTCCTGGGTCTGGTCGCTGCGCTGTACGTGGCTGGCTACTTCCTGACTGGCTCCCGTATGCCTGCCAACGCGACGATCGGAGGCGTTGACGTCAGCGGCAAGTCGCCGTCAGCCGCCCGAGCCGCAGTCGATCAGGAATTGACGCCTCGCATCGCCAACGAGATCGTGCTCAGCCACGACAAGAAGGAGTTCCGCATCAAGCCCGCTGATGCCGGACTTGCCTTCAACCTCGACCGCTCGATCGAGGAAGCCGGCGGCAATCGCAGCTGGGACCCGTCCGACGTGGTCGGACTGTTCTTCGGTGATCACGAGACGGATCCGGCACTCGATGTCGACGACGCAAAGCTGCAGAGCGTGATCGGCACGATTGGTGAGTCGGTCAATGTCGAGGTCGTCGAAGCACAGATCACGTTCCCCAAGGGCAAGCCCACGCCCCGCTCGCCGAAGGCGGGACTTGTCGTCGCCCGCGATGACGCAGCCGAAGCGATCAAGGGCGCGTACCTCGTGACGGACAAGCCCGTGAAGGTCCCGACCGTCGTCGTCGAACCAGCCGTGGACGCCGAAGGTCTGGCGGACGCGATGGAGACCATCGCCGAACCGGCTGTTGCCGGGCCCGTCACCCTTGCGGTCGGCAGCAAGAAGGTCTCCCTTCCGGTCAGCGCCTATACGCCTGCCCTCGTCGTGCACATCGAGGACAACGTGCTGAAGCCGTACATCGACCCCAAGAAGCTGGCCAAGCCTCTGACCAACTCGGTGACAGGTATCGGCAAGAAGGCTGTCGATGCGACGGTTCGCATCGAGAACGGCAAACCAGTCGTGATTCCGGGCAAGGAAGGCGTCGGCCTGCAGCCCCAGGAGATGGCCGAGAAGCTCCTGCCCGTCCTCGACAAGACCGGCGACGAGCGCAAAGTCTCGATCAAAGCCAAGGTCGTCGACCCGCTGTTCACGACCAAGGACGCCAAGGCGCTCAAGATCAAGGAACGAATCGGCAGCTTCACGACGCGCTTCCCGTACGCCGAATACCGAAACATCAACCAGGGCCGTGCGGCCGCTTTGCTGAACGGCACGATCATCAAGCCGGGCGAGACGTTCAGCTTCAACAAGACCGTCGGTGAGCGGACTGTCGCGAACGGGTTCGTCTCCGGGTTCGTGATCAACGGCGGAGTCTTCCGCGAAGAGCTCGGCGGAGGTGTTTCCCAGGTCGCGACGACGATGTACAACGCAGGCTTCTTCGGCGGCATGGACGACGTCGAGCACCACCCGCACGCCTTCTACATCAATCGCTATCCCGTGGGGCGCGAGGCGACGGTCTATTACGGCAGCCTCGACCTGCGCTGGAAGAACTCCACCAAGTACGGGGTGCTGATCCGCGCCTGGGTCAACAAGAGCACCCCGGGCTCGCAGGGCGAGATGCATGTCCAGCTGTGGAGCACCAAGATCTACGACGTGAAGGCCGGTCAGTCGGCTCGGCGCAACTTCCGGGCTCCCGGCAAGCAGTACGACGACACCGATCGATGTGTCCCGCAGGATCCGATCCAGGGATTCGACATCGACATCTATCGGACGTTCTACAAGGGCGGCAAGAAGGTCAAGTCCGAGACGGACACGGCCCGCTACCAGGCGGCCGACACGGTCATCTGCGGCAAGAAGCCGCCTACGAACTAGACCGCGACGTTCAACGCGATCGAATAGCCCTCGTCGACCGAGCCGGTCGCGGTCGCCATCTGCAGCGAGTAGCCGTCGCTGAAGACCATGTCGCTGTCGAGTGACGTCTGCGCGTGGGTCGACGCACTCTGCTCGTAGCCGCTGGTCGCGTAGACCGTTTTGCACACGTCATCGGGGATGGCGATCTGTGACGTACGCAGCTTGCCGCTGGCTGAGGTGGCCTTTGCGAGACTCGGGTAGACCTCGAAGTGGATGTGCGGCCAGCGTCCCTGGTAGGCCGCGGGGAAGATGCTCTTGAACACGATCTTGCCGCTGTCGTCGGCAGCCTGCACACCTCGCAGGTAGTTCTCGTCGGCGATCTCGGAGTCGTACATGGAGTAGCGGCCCTCACGGTCGCAATGCCACGCATAGACGGCGGCGCCGGCGTACGGGGTCACGCTGCTCCCGGACATGTCGAAGATGGTCATCTCGATGTTCATCGGCACACCTTCGGCGGCAGTGCTCGACGAGCCGAAGCTCGTGCTGATGTCGCTGCGCACGATCCCGCTCTCGGTCAGCACGTTGACGCCGTTGGTTCCGTCGGCCGGGAACGGGCCGCCCGTCTCCTCGGGAACCTCAGCCGAGACCGTGCCCGAGGAGCTCGTCGGTGTCGAGGAAGTTGACGATGTCGTTGGGGTGCTCGTTGGTGAGTCGCTCCCAGCACAGGCGGCGAGCGCCGCTGCAAGACCGGCACCGCTCAGCAGGCCAAGGGCCCGGCGTCGGTTGAGCAGGGTCGGCAGGTCGTGACTCAGGCCGAGGTCGTGCTCTTCGGGGGTGTCTGCGTGGTGGTGGCTCATGTCCATAACCGTACGAACGCAGTCTGGGAGGTGCCAGTTCCCTCACTGTGAGGTTGCTGTGGAGGGCTGCAGGTAGACGTAGTCGTGGTGATCGACGAATCCGTACGGCTTGTATAGCGCCAACGCCGCCTCGTTCGTACGCATCGTCTGCAGGTACGCCTTGTCGGCGCCGTGCTCGACGGCCCATGCCAACGCGGTGTCAACGATGCGCGTGGCCAGGCCCTGGCGTCGCGCATCGGGCTCGACCTCGACGCAGGCGACGCCCGCCCACTCGCCGGTGACAGCGACCCGGCCGATGGCGACGGTCGGTGAACCGATCGAGATGAAGCCAACCTGGGCTGGACCCTCGAGGACGGCGCGAGCGGCGACGGGATCATTGACCCGTCCGTAGTGACTCAGCCACTCATCGTCGACCGTGTCAGACACCCGTGCTTCGGGATCGGCGGCGTAGGCCAGGTCGAGGTCGGCGACCTGCACGACCGCGCCCCCGAAATAGCCCTCCATTCGTCCCCAACCGGCCGACGCGAATGACTGCTCGTGCACCGATCCGATGACGACCTGGGCCAACGCGGGTTGGTCACGCTCTTCGTAGAACGCTTCGACCTCAGCGACGGCATCAGCGAACGGGATCCCGGGCGAACCATGCACGGCGACCGAGTTGGCCCGGCCGGTGAACCGGCGTGAGGCGCGGAGCTCCCACTCGCCGAGGTGCACAGACTCGATCGGTGGCCAGCCGCGTGAGGTGATGCGCGTCAGCTCCTCGGCATCGATCGCCGCGGCTGATCGCCGTCGCAGAGGCCGGTCCGGCACCGTCTTCCACGTGACGATGTCCGACAGCGCGACAACCGACGTACGGCCATCGCGCCGTTGCACCGTCACGGACTCCTGATCGACCTCGAGAACCCGTCCGACGACGTCGTTGAGAGCGGGTCCGCCGGACGGTCCTACGCCGCCAGCGAGGTGTCGTACGACGACGCGCTGGCCGACTGTCGGAGCGTCTGGGGTCACGCCCTCAGCGTTTCATGTCCACGTACGGACCTGCTGCGCGGATATCTTGGCGGCCACGGGATAATGAACGGGAACCTTCTAAGGAGAGCACCTCGTGACCTACGTAATCGCCCAGCCATGTGTGGACCTCAAGGACCTCGCATGCGTGGACGAATGTCCGGTGGACTGCATCTACGAGGGCAACCGCATGCTCTACATCCACCCCGACGAATGCGTCGACTGCGGTGCGTGTGAGCCGGTGTGCCCCGTCGAGGCCATCTTCTACGAGGACGACACCCCGGCGGAGTGGAAGGACTAC
>NZ_JAKFEL010000024.1:0-4805 GCF_036675695.1 Aeromicrobium sp. | reverse complement strand
AGGCCGGAGCTTGCTCCGGTGATCAGAACGTTCTTGCGCATGTCAGTCCTTCTTCGCCATCTGGAATGAAGCCTTCTTCATCATCGAGTAGTACAGCGGGCGCGCAAATCGCTTGGCCGCGTAGGCCACCTTGCCTTCTCGGTCGGTGAGGATGATGTGCCGGTCCTTCTCGATGCCGCTGATGACCCTTGCCGCGATCGTGTCGGCGGACAGCTTGGCCTTGTCGATCAGCTTGGCGGCTGACTTGTTGGCCTGCTCGTCCTTGCCGCGGAGCGACTCGGTGAGGTTGGTCTTGAAGAAGGTCGGGCAGATCACCGAGACCTTGACGCCGTACGGCTTGAGCTCGTGGAACAGGGACTCGCTGATCGCGACGACACCCGCCTTGACCGCGACGTACTCCGTCATCCGCGGTGGATGAATCAGGCCGGCGGCGGATGCAGTGTTGATGATGTGGCCGCTGCCTTGTTCCTTCATGAGCGGAGTGAACGTACGGCAACCGCGTGCGACACCAAGCAGGTTGATGTCGACGATCCACTGCCACTGGTCCATCTCGGACAGCTCGATCCGACCTCCGGCAGCCACACCTGCGTTGTTGAACAGGTAGTCGAGGCCGTCCCACGTCTCCGTCACCCAGTCGCGAGCCTTGGCCCAGTCGACGTCCTGCGTCACGTTGAGCGTCAGGTAGGAGACACCCTCGAGTCCTCGCAGGGACTCCGGGATCTCCTCGTGAACGTCAGTTGCAAGCACACGGGCTCCGCGCTCGACGAGCTGGAGGACCAGTGCGAGGCCGAGGCCCGAGGCGCCTCCGGTGATCAGGACACGCGAGTCTGGGGCGATCTTCATGTTCAGATACTAGCGGTATCCGGATTGGGTCAAGTCGCTCCGTGCTTGTGATCGCAGAGGGTGACCTCGCCCTTTTTGACCGATCCTGCGGCAACGCCCTCGAGCGCTGCGAACGGTCCACACCGGTGCGGCTCAATCCATACGTGGATCATCGGCACCGCGGCACCGATACTCGATCCGGGTGGGCACGGCTGGCCGGGATTGATCAGCCCGACCACCTTGCCGTCGGCGAAGCAGAGGTTGTCGTGGATGTGCCACTGCGTGAGTCGGCCGCCCAGCTCGGGCACGTCGTCGAGCGTGTCTCCGGGATTCAGCATGTACATCGCCGAGACGAGCTTCTTGGGCGTCTGGGTTGTGTCGTAGACGAGTGACTCCGGACGGTCGGGATCAAGGATGTTGCCGTCAGCCATGTTGTCGACGTTGAGGTAGTGCTCGAAGCCGGAGAACCCATCGCCGATCGACTTGAAACCCTGGGCCTCGAGCTTGCTGGCATCGGAGAACTGCGGGAGCCGAAGCAGGGTGATGGCAATGAGATTCTCCGCCGCGGCCTGCTGCTTGAGCGTCACGCCGGGCGTGCCGCTGAGATCGATCGGCAGCGCGGGGTCGTATGGCTTCGCCACAGCGTGGGCTTGGTCATCGGTGCCGGCGTGTGCGTGACCACCCGTGGCGAGCATGCCCGGAACTGACAGTGCCGCCACGGCCAACGCGACGGCAGCGACCAGCAGCGGGTGACGGATCAGCCGCGACGTTCCGAACGTGCGCAGGTGCGCCATCGCAGCGAGGGCTGCAACCGATGCCAGGATCGCGGCCAAGGTGTCGGCTCGTTGCAGCGGCTCGGCTGCGTCGAGGCCTTCGAAGGGCAGTCCGACCGTCTTGGCGAGAACCCAGCCGAGGACGGCGCCGACGTTCGCCATCGCGCCGAACGTGAGCAAGCCAGGGCCGGGGCGCATGAGCGCTGAGACGCCGACACCTAGCTGAGCCACCGCGGTGAGCGTGAAGATCAGGGCTGCCTGGCGGTGTTCGCTGTGAGCTCCGATTGCGGTCGCGTGGATGGCACCAGCGGCAAGTGACGCGGCAGCAACGATCGCGAGCCAACCCAACGAGCCGAGCTCCTTGAGAGGGCGAAGCGGGTGGTCACTGTCAGCTGCACCTTCCGAGGTGCGCTGCTGAGGTTCGATGTCGACTGTCACGAAGGATCCTTGCTCCCGATCCTTCGATGTTACGCGCGCGAGAGGTCACCTGTACGTGACCAGGTCACGGGGGAGGTGACCGTGCTCGTTGAACGTCAGCAACCTCGGTCCGGACTGTCCGACGATCACCGTGGTGACGCTGGCGTTGATGACGACGTCGTTGATGCGCTGGAACAGTGTGGCGCCGCCAGTGAGCAGATGAGACGTGACCAACGCGATCGGGCCACCGGAGGTGAACACCGCCACAGACCGGCCGGAGCCGGCTGCCAGAACTACGCGATCAAACGCCTTCATGACCCGCTCAACGAACTGCTGATAGCTCTCGCCAGCACCCTCGCCTCCGGCGATCCAGCCGTCGAGGGCAACGTTGAGCATCGCCTGGAACGCCTTGGGATCCTGGGTCAGAGAGGTCGGATCGTGCGCTCTCGCGATGGCGATGTGGTCGAACTCGTTCCAGCCCTCATCGACGTCATAGCCCTCGCCATGCCCACATGCGTCGATCGCTGAGATCGCGGTCTGCGCGTGGCGCTTCATGGATCCGGCAACGGCGGCAGTCGGCGACCAGTCCGAGGCTTCCCAGGACATGCCGAGTGCGGTCGACTGCTTCTGTCCCAGTTCAGAGAGCAGGTCGTAGTCCTCAGCACCCCAGGACGCCTGGCCGTGGCGGATCAGTTGGATCGAGCCCATACCCGTCAGCTCTTGTTTGCGAACACGCGCATGGTGAGCGGGCCGAAGACCGCCACCAGGACTCCCGACATGATCAGAACTGTGACAATCGCGCCGCTGTCGGGGTTGCCGTCCATCAGGCTGCGGGCGGCGTCCACCAGGATCGTGACCGGGTTGTACTTCACCACTGACTCAAGCCATCCCGGCATCGTCTCGATCGGGACGAAGACGTTGGAGGCGAACGTCAGCGGGAAGAGCACCATCATGCTGACGCCCATCACGGCATTGGGTGTGCGGAGCTTGAAGCCGAGAAGAGTCCAGATCCAGCTCAGGCTGAAGCAGAAGACGAGCAGCAGGAGAATCGCGGCGACGACACCCATGAAGCCACCCGGCGCGCGATAGCCGAGCAGGAAAGTGACGACCATGATCACGGTCGACGCCATCGTGTAGCGGAGGCTGTCGCCCAGCAGGGAGCCCACGAGCAGCGACGGTCGCCAGACCGGGAGTGACCGGATCCGGTCGAAGACGCCCTTCTCGATGTCGTTGTTGATCGTCATCGCGGTGTACATCGTGATCATCACGACGGTCTGCACCAAGATGCCCGGCGCGAGGTAGGGAAGGTATTCGGAAGGCGATCCACTCAACGCCCCACCGAAGATGTAGGTGAACATCAGCGTGAACATGATGGGGAACATCGTCACGTCGAAGAGCTGCTCGGGGACGTGCTTGATCTTGAGCAGGGCTCGCCATCCGAACGTCAATGACGACGAGATCGGCGACGCCGGACTCGGGCGGGTGCCCGAGCCGAGAGCGGCAGCGACCTTGGAGTCGAGCTGGGCAGGAGCGGCGGTGGTCATACGGTGGCCTCCTCGGCCTCGTCTTCAGCTTGGACGTGCTCTCCGGTGAGAGCGAGGAACACCTCATCGAGGCTGGGTTGTCCGAGCGAGAACTCGGTCGTCGATATGCCGTGGTCGCGCAGCTGCGCGAGCGCGGCCGGTACGTTCTCGGGATCGCTGACGCGCATGCTGATCGCGGCAGGATCGCCCTCGAGCGTTGCCGATCCTTCGAGCGTCGACTCCATCAGCCTGGCTGCCTCGGCTCTCTGCTCGGGGTCCGCAACTCGTACGTGGAGCGCACCGCTGCCAACTGACGCCTTGAGCTCGCCGCTGGTGCCCTCTGCGATGACCTTGCCGCGATCAATCACGGCAATGCGGTCGGCCAGCTGGTCGGCTTCGTCAAGGTATTGAGTCGTCAGCAGGACTGTCGTGCCCGCAGCGACCAACGCGCGAACGATGTCCCACACCTGGTTGCGGCTTCGAGGATCAAGACCCGTGGTCGGTTCGTCGAGGAACATCAGCTCGGGACGGACCACGATGCTGCCGGCGATGTCGATGCGGCGGCGCATACCGCCGGAGTACTTCTTGACTTGGCGGTCTCCGGCCTCTTCGAGCCCGAAGGCGTCAAGCAGGTCAGCGGAACGCTTGCGCGCGTCGGCCCAGCTGAAGCCGTAGAGCCGACCGAGCATCACCAGATTTTCGGTGCCGGTCAGGTCTTCGTCGAGAGAGGCGAACTGACCAGTCATGGCGACCTTGGATCGGACGGTCGAGGCCTCAGCGATGATGTCGTGGCCCAGCACCAAAGCGCTGCCCGACGTCGGGCGAAGAAGCGTGGCAAGCATGCGGATCGCGGTCGTCTTGCCGGCGCCGTTGGGGCCGAGAACTCCGTAGACACCGCCGGTTGGGACCGAGAGGTCGATGCCGTCGACTGCGCGGTTGTCTCCGAATGCCTTGACCAGCTCGTGAGTTTCGATGGCGAAGGACGTCATATCGCCATACTGCCACCCAACTCCGACACGACTCCGCGCCGAGATAGACGGACGGGCCGACTTCCATTGGGAGCCGACCCGCCCGGGTGTGAAGCGGCGTGGATCAGGCCGCGGGCGGCATGAGCACCGAGTCGATCAGATAGACCGTCGCGTTGGCCGTACGGACGCCACCGCAGATGACGCTGGCCTGGTCGCCGACCTTGATGTCGTCGCCCGAACCGGTGACCGTGAGCTCAGCACCGTTGACGGTCTTGAGCGTTCCGTCGATGTCCTTCGGCAGG
>NZ_JAKFEL010000148.1:0-111039 GCF_036675695.1 Aeromicrobium sp. | reverse complement strand
GTGAACTTTTCCTTCTCGCGCATCGCGAACCAAGCGCATTGATTCGCACTTCCCGGCAATCGACGTGTCGGCAGGGATAGCTGATGTGTGATTTTCCGTCTCCGACGGGCGAAGACGATCAATTGACTCTACGGTCTGGGCGTATTCATCGCGAAGGCGGAGACGGGTGAACATAGTCACACCTATGTCAAGGTCGCAGCACTCGGGTGGCCTGATTTTCGCTGGGCTCTGGGCCACGCTAGAATCAGCGAGGCCCTTCGGGGCAAGCGCCCGTAGCTCAACGGATAGAGCATCTGACTACGGATCAGAAGGTTAGGGGTTCGAATCCCTTCGGGCGCGCAGAGCAAGTCCGTCGTTTCAGTCAGGAGCTGGTGCGACGGGCTTTTTGATTCCCGGTCGGATGGCACTGCGACGAGTCCGGGCGGTCCTGCGACGCGCGGGGTTTGGCTGGCTTGCCCAAGCCGATACGCAGCCATGGCACGGCTCGCATCCCGGCGCTGCGCTGCCTTGGTGCCGCAGGACGAGGCGTCACGACTGGTCAAGCGGTGACACCCGGCGTCAGCGCTGCACGCTGCCCCGCCATTTCGAGTCCTGCAAAAAAGTTCGGGGGACCGCGTTATGCATCGGGCGCTCAACTGTCTTAACGGGTATGAGCCGTTTAGGGGCGTCTCGCCGTCTCGGGGGCGGCGCCACGCTTTCTCGCTCAATTTGCACACGAAATCGAGCGGGCCGCGGTACTGCCTTTTTCAACGCTGTCACTGATTTTTTGCCCGATTGGCAGCGATACTCCCACATCTAGGAAACCCCATGAAGACACGACTCAGGACTCTGACGGTTGCGGCTGTGGTCGCCTTATCGACCGTTTCGCTACAGGGGCTGCCGCAGGCGAGCGCGGCGACCGACACCTTTGCCTTTGGCGTGTCCGCCGGTGGCACACGCATTTCTGCGGTCGGCACGACTGTCACCTCTGATCTGACCGCAGAGTCTTCGCTGATCGGAAGGTCGCCAGCCTCGACGAGCAACCAGGTCGCGAGCGTCCGAGTCGGTACACTCGCGCAGGTTGGCGCTGTCAACACCGACGCCGCCGCTGTGAGTTCCGGCAATGGGTTCGCGACGACCGCTCACGCCCGCACGGCCAACATCAGCCTGCTCAACGGTGCGATCAAGGCTTCTGCGGTCGACACGACAAGCAAGGCTGAGTCGAAGAGCGACGTGACGCCGACCGCGAGCAATCACACTGAGTTCGTGGGACTCACCATCGCAGGCAAGAAGTACCCGGTCAACGTTCCAGCCAACACCGGCGTCACCATTCCGGGCCTTGCTCAGGTCACCCTCAACGCATCCTCGATCGAGATCGATGGCGAGACGGTGGTCGGGCAGGGCGCAGGTCTGTACGTCACATTGTTGAAGGCGTTCAATGGCGTTGCAGCCGGCGCCGTGATCGTCCTGAACCCCACCTACGCCGTGGTCGTCCCGACGACTGATCAGGACGGCGGCCTCCAGTTGGGCGGCGGTGGGCAAGGTGCCTATGCGTACGCACACGTCGGCGACGAGGTCGAGGCCGAGACCGGTCAGATCGGCCGCAAGACCATGCCGCCGCGGGGCACCAACGGACAGACCTTGTCGAACACGACGGCCAAGGTCAACGTGCAAGGGTTGCTGACTGCCAAGGCGATCGAATCGACCGTGAACGGTACGAGCGTTCCTGCGCTCTCGGAGGCGACAGCCACCAGCACGATAACCGAGCTACGTCTGTTCCCCAGCCTGTTGTCGAGCGGGGTGATCACGGCCACCGCCATTGGTTCCAAGTCGCACGTTCGCGTCGATGACGGGACCCCAGTCACCGAGGGCAGCCTGCAATTCATCAACCTGAAGATCGCCGGCAAGGCCATCCCGGTCGATGTCGCCCCGAACACCACCCTCCACGTTGCCGGACTCGGGAAGGTCGTCATCAACGAGCAGAAGGAGATACGGGCGCCAGGCTTCGGACACGCGTTCCGCGTCATCGCACTCCACATCACGCTCGACACGGCCCGAGCTGGACTGCCTGTTGGAGCCGAAATTGAGCTGGGCCACTCCTACGCGGTCGCCTTCGGCTGAGCCTGCTTCGGCCCCTGAGCCGATGACGTGACAGAACGCCCCAGACTGAAGGTCTGGGGCGTTCTGCGTTGCCAGATTCAGCGGGTCTTCAGGCTCACCGAAGCCCTCTTGTCGTCATCGACGCCAGACGCTGACGATGGGAATGGTGTGGCGAGTTCCAGGCCGTTTCATGTCGCGTCGGAGACAAAGAAAAAGGGGAGCCGCCGAAGCGACTCCCCTCTTTCACACGCGGCTGTTCAGTTGCGTCGTCGACTGAACATCGGGCGGAGCGTCGTGACGACCCGCTCCCTGACTGTCATCAGCCGGACCGGTTGCACTGCGCCCCAGGCTTCCCTGGTCCTGACCATCTCGGCCATCGGTGGGAGTGTCAGCGAGTGAGCCGACATCCGTACGGGCGCCGCCTCGGCAGCTGCAGGCGAACGGCGCATCAGGAGCAGGGATCCTGCCGCCGTCATCGCGACCGCCATCAGCAACAGGTCCAGTGACGAACCTCCCGTGTCGGGCAGAAGCCTGTCCTCCTCGGGATCGAGTCCTTGGTCCTCGGGATCGAGCCCACCGGGCTCATCGCACTCGGCCTCGTTGACGTCTCCGGCTTGTTCGCCATCCTTTGCGTAGCGGATGGCGTATGAGCCGTGCGCGTCGTTGAAGTCGGCCGGGAACAGGCCGTCCCAGTCCTGTCCGAGGGCACTTTCGTTGACGATGATGATGTGGTGGAAGGTGCCGGGAGGGGCACCGGTGAACTTGCACACCACGACCTGGTCCTCGTCGTCGGTGATGATGACGTCGCAGTCGGTGCCCTCGGCCTGGTCGCCCGGTATCAGCGGGCACTGGTCGAACGGGTCCGGCAAGCAAGCGGCTTCGTCGACGTCTCCGGCTTGTTCGCCCTCCGCTGCGTAGCGGATGGCAAACGAACCATGTGCGTCATTGAAGTCGGCCGGGAACAGGCCGTCCCAGTCCTGTCCGAGCGCGCTCTCGTTGACGATGATGACCTCGTGGAAGGTGCCGGGCGGTGTGCCGGTGAACTTGCACACCACGACCTGGTCCTCGTCGTCGACGATGACGTCGCAGATGGTGCCCTCGGGCTGGTTGTCCGGTATCAACGGGCACTGGTCGAACGGCGGAGTACCGCCGCACTCAGCCAGTGAGATGTCGTCGGCCTCTTCGCCATCTTCTGCATATCGCAGGGCGAACGACGCTTGAGCATCGTTGAAGTCGGCCGGGAACAGTCCGTCCCAGTCCTTTCCGAGCGCGTTGGCGTTCACGATGATGATCTCGGTCAGAGTGCCGGGTGGCGTGCCGGTGAACTTGCAGACCACGACCTGGCCAGCGGCAGCCGCTGCCTCAGGCTTCGCGGCAGCTTCGGCGCCTTCAGGCTCTTCGGCCTTCTTCGCGTTGTTGTCTGGCGCCTGGCTGTCGTCAGACGTGACGTCTTCGGATGTCGGTGGCTCTGGAGCCAGCGGCTCGGGAGTCGGTGGCTCTGGGGGAGGATCAGGGGCTTTCGCCTCCGCTGGCGCTTCAGCTACCACGACGGCCGGTTCGGCCGTCGCAGCGTCGTCAGCGACGGCGGGCTGTGCCATCAGCACGCTGCCCATCACCATCGCCAGAACAATCGCTGCCTTCTTCATTGAGGTTTGCTCCATCCGTTTCGCCCCTGAGAGGAGCGCTCCGAGTCGCACGCAACGGATGTCGAGTGCGGTTCGGCAACGGCATGTATGGGTACGCGTCGCTGCCTGCACTCACAACCGTCAAGTTGCGCTCGGTGTCACGGCGAAACGGGTGGAGAAACCCAGAAATGGCGGCAGAACGAACATTTGATCATTCAGCACCCCCACCAGGTGGTGCCAATGAACTACGTCTTGCCTGGATCGGCGCCACGCTGGGTGGAGGATCGAGTGACTCTCTGGCGCGATTGTCGCGGTTGCGCGATCGTTTGACACATGAAGAGCACCGACTACCTCGTGGTGGGAGCCGGAACGAGCGGCCTCGCGTTCGCGGACACGTTGGTCGCGGAGTCTGATGTCGACATCGCGATCGTGGACCGCCGACCTTCACCCGGCGGTCACTGGGCTGACGTCTACCCGTTCGTGCGCCTGCATTCGCCGTCGGCCTTTTACGGCGTCAACTCCTTGCGCCTGGGCAATGACCAGATAGACGCCGACGGGCCAAACGCCGGGTTGTACGAACGCGCGACAGCGGCGGAAATCCAGGAGTACTTCAACACCGTTGTCGATCGGCTCGAGGCCACCGGGCGAGTTCGTGTGCTGCTCGGGCATGAGCACGTCGGAACGGAGGGTGAGACCGAGGTCGTGCGCGAGTTGGCCACCGGGCGGACGCACGAAATCCCCGTACGCCGCCGCATCGTCGATGCGCGCTACCTCGAGGCCTCTATCCCCGCGACCCACACCCCCTCCTTCGTCGTCGCTGATGACGCCTCATTCGTGCCCGTGCATCGGCTTCCTGATGCTGCGCCGTCATCGACGGCATTCACCGTGCTCGGCGCGGGCAAGACCGCTGTCGATGCATGTTTGTGGTTGCTGGAGAACGACGTTGACGCCGACAGAATCAGGTGGGTTCGCCCTCGCGACGCGTGGTTCCACGACCGGGAAAGGTTCCAGCCCGACGACCTCGTGGTGGACACGCTCGAGGGCTTCGCGACAGACGCGCGCGTGGGAGCCACCGCGCCAGACCTCGCGCAAATGGTGGAAGGTTTGGATGATGCAGGACGCATCGTCAGGATCGACCCCGCCGCACCCGCGTCGATGTACCGCGGTGGCATGCTGAGCGCCTACGAGATCGACCGAGTGAGGCAGGTCGAGGACGTCGTACGCCTCGGTCGAGTGCGGCGGATCGAGCGTGAACGCCTGGTTCTGGAGGAGGGGGAACTGCCGACAGGTGGATCGCTGCACATCGATGCGACCGCGGCGGGCCTGCGCCTCGTTCCTCCAGAGCCGATCTTCTCTCCTCGACGAATCACGTTGCAGCAGGTCCGACACAAGACTCCGCCGTTCAACGCCGCGCTGCTCGGGTTCGTCGAAGCGCGTCGGGATGACGACGAGGTCAAGAACCGGCTCTGTCCTCCCAATCCGTTCACTTCGGACATCAAGGAATGGGCGCGCACAGTCGCCAGGACGTGGCGGACCGAAGGAGGCTGGCGCGGCGAACCAGACCTGCAGGCGTGGGTCGCGAGCTCGCGGCTCAACCTGATGAGGGCGTTGCCACGACACCTGGAGGAGCCGCGCGCGTTGTCAGCCGTCGGGGTCTACGCGGGACACGTCGGTGACGCGATCGTCAACCTCGAGCGCCTTGCGGCCACCATCGAACCTGCTGCGTCGCCTTAGGGCGCCTTCTTGGCAGGCGGCGCCTTCTTCGCGGCGGCCTTCTTGGCGGGGGCAGCCTTCTTCGCCGGTGCCTTCTTGGCGGCGGGAGCAGTCTCTGCCGTCGTCGAAGGCGCGGGTGCCGGCTTCGGCGGTGCGGTGGGTGCCGGACGCGGCTGCGTGTATGACGGGGTCGGGGTGTTGCCAGCGACTCGGCGGGCGGCGGCAAACGCTGCCGCGCCAGCACCGGTCACGAGACCGAGCAGCGCGACCTTCTTGACCTTGCCGCGCTTCTTCTTGGGCTTGGCCGCCTCGGGGATGCGGTCGGCGACGCTGTCGGGGATCTTCTCGAAGAGCTCGTCGCGCAGGTCAAGCAGCTGCTTCTTGTCGGGAATCATGTCCTTGAGCTCTTCGCGATCTGGCAGGCGGTTCTTCACCTCGTCACGGAAGCCTGGAGCGCGTTCGACGAGGTCCTTCGCCTGATCGGCGATCTCGTCGATCTGTGCTTCGATCTTGTCGCGGATGCTCCTCTTGAACTTCATGTGCTCTCCTCGTGATCGATGGCCCGTGGCCCCATCGTCGCAGGCCGGAGGTCGTCATTCCAGCCGTACGTCAGCCTGGTCTTTGTCAGTACGTACCCCGCGCCAGCTCGGATGACGCAGATTTCCGCTGTGCGTCCACTCGCCGAACTGCACTTCGCCGACGATCTTCGGTGTCACCCAGCGTGCATCGCGCTCGACATCGCGGGGCACCTCGACGAATGGGCTGGTCTTCCGCTCCAGCGGCGTCAGCGCCTTGAGCAGGTCGGCCAGCGTGCGTTGGGTGAATCCGGTGCCGACCTTCCCGACGTACTGGAGTCCGTCGTCCCCGGGAATGCCGAGCAGCAGCGACCCGATCGTTCCGCCACGCGATCCGGTACCCGGCTTCCATCCACCGATGACGACCTCTTGCATCCGCTGGTGCTTGATCTTGATCCATGACGACGAACGCTTCTCGCCGACGTAGCGGCTCTCGCGTCTCTTCGCGATCACACCCTCGAGCCCAAGCTTCTTGCTCGAGGCAATGGCTTTGGCGAGCGTGCCCTCGTACGCCGGCGGCACCAGGATCGTGTGCCCGTCGTCGACGTCGAGCTTGGCGAGCGCGGCTCGTCGGTCGACGTACTGGTCGTTTCGCATGCCCTGAGCTTCAACTGCGAGCAGGTCGAACACCATGTACGTGGCCTCGACGCGCTCGGCTGCCGCCTGGATCTCTGCAGGTTTGGTGAGCCCCATGCGCTGCTGCAGCAGCCCGAAGTCAGGAGCTCCGGCGTCGTTGAGGGCGACGATCTCTCCGTCGAGGATCGTGTCGTTGAGCTCTAGGTCTGCGAGGGCTTCAACCACCTCGGGGTACGCCGCGGTCACGTCATTGCCCTTGCGGGTGAACAAGCCGATGTCGTGTCCATCGACGACTGCGATGGCACGAATGCCGTCCCACTTCATCTCGAACGCCCAGTCGGACTCATCCTCAAGGTCACCTGGTGTACCGAGGGTTGCGAGCATCGGCGGGACGAACGTCCTGGAAAGGCTATTTGTCGACTTTCGGGAGGCTATGGGTTTTTGGGCGGAGGAACTCTTCGTGGACGGCTTGGCCTTGTCCTGCATGAGGTGGATCAGCCAGTTCTTGCCGGTCTTGATCAGCGCGAACTTGCGGGTGCCGTGGAGTCCGCCCTCCTTGGTTCCCGTCAGCGTGACGATGACCTCGTCGTCTCGCCACTTCTCGAGGTCGTATGTGCCGGAGTCCCAGATCCATGACTTGCCGGCGCCGTACTCGCCCTTTGGGATCGTGCCCTCGAACGTCGCGTACTCGAGTGGGTGGTCCTCGGTCTGAACGGCCAAGTGGTTCTTGGACGGGTCGGTCGGCACCCCCTTGGGCAGAGCCCAGGACACGAGAACGCCCTCGTGTTCGAGCCGGAAGTCCCAGTGCAGCGCGCTCGCGTGGTGCTCCTGGATCACGAAGGTGTTGCCGTCGCCGGCGACCGGGCTGCCGATCGGCACGGGCTCGGGGGTCTTGGAGCCATCACGCTTCGCCCGGTAGTCGACCAGCCGGTCGGTGGAAGGCGTCGGCCCGACGAGGTGGGCCATCGGGTCCTTGCGCTTCTTCATCCGTGCCAGGACGTCCTCGAAGGAGAGCTGGCCGAGGTCAGGGTCGTCGAGCTCCTTCCACGTACGAGGAGTTGCCACGTTGGGCTCGAACGTTCCGCGCAGCGAGTAGGGAGCGATCGTTGTCTTGGACGCGTTGTTCTGGCTCCAGTCGACCAGCACCTTGTCCTTGCGGAGACTCTTCTTCATGTCGCTGACAACAAGATCTGGCAGCTCCGACTCCAGCGCCTTGGCCAGCTCCTTCGCGAACGCGTTGACGTAGTTGGAGTCCTGAGAGCCGTCGAGGCCGGCGTACAGGTGGATGCCTTTGCTGCCACTGGTCACGGGAACGGCGTCGAGGCCAATGTCCTGCAGCATCTGTCGGGCGGCTCTGGCGACCTCCGCGCATTCGGCCAAGCCGGCACCCGGTCCCGGGTCGAGGTCGAGCACGAGGCGATCAGGGTTCTGGGGTGTGCCGCGGCGGTTGACCTTCCACTGTGGAACGTGAAGCTCCAGGGCTGCAACCTGTCCGGCCCAGGCGAGGGCCGCCGCATTGGCGAACACGGGGTATTCCTTGGTGTCCTTGCTGTGCTCGACGGCGACTCGTCGGATCCACCTCGGCGCGGAGTCCGGGAGGTTCTTCTCGAAGAACACCTCGCCCGGGTTGTCGGCTGTGCCGACGCCGTTGACCCAGCGCTTGCGGGTCGTGAGCCTGTCGGCGAGATGCGGGAGGAGGATCGGCGCGATCTCGACGTAATAGTGGATGACCTCGGCCTTGGTGGTCCCGGTGAGGGGATAGATGACCTTGTCGGGATTGGTCAGACGGAGGCGATGGCCGGCGATGGACACGGTCTGTGGCGCTTCGGCCATGGAAGGTCCTCCCGCCTCATATCAGCCCGGCATAGTTCTAAAGAACTATGCTGCGTAGTAACTAGTAGTTACGAAATCCTTGTGTTTCATCGTGGCACGTGCGATGGTGGAAGAGCCGGTTGAGCAAAAGCCGTGCACGGTTCGAAAACTCTTTTGGAGTTCCCGTGAACACTGCTCCCGCAACTTTCATCGACAACACTACTGATCTTCTAGAGATGGCTGCTGACGCAGACGGTCAGGAACGAATCCTCCTCGAGGACGAGCTTGTCCGTCGCTATCTCAGCCTCGCAACGCACCTCGCCGGTCGCTACGCCGGACGTGGCGCGGACCGTGAAGACCTCATCCAGGTCGCCAACTTCGCGTTGGTCAAGGCGATCCGCGGATTCCATCACGATCGGGGCGAGTTCGTACCGTTTGCGACGGTGACGATCCTTGGCGAGATCAAGAAGTACTTCCGCGACTACTGCTGGGGAGTACGACCTCCCCGCAGAATCCAGCAGCTCCAGGCAGACATTGCGGCTGCGACGGAACGAGGCATGCACTCGTATGCGCAGACCCCGGGCGATGAAGATCTCGCTGAGGAGCTGGACGAGGAGGTAGCGGACATCCGCGAGGCGCAGGCAGCTCGAAGCTGCTTCTCACCCACCTCGCTGGATCAGCCGACACGCATCGGCGGACGACCGCTCGGTGAAGGGCTGTCGATGGACGAGGCTGCGTACGACTTCATCGAGGAGTGGGTGAGCGTGGCCCCTCTGTGTCAGCGACTCACCGATGCAGAGCGAGAACTCCTGCGCCTCCGTTTCGTCGAGGACAAGTCGCAGCAGGAGATCGCGGACATCATCGGTATCAGCCAGATGCAGGTGTCGCGCCGACTCTCGAAGCTGCTCGATTCGTTGAGGTCTGAGGTTCTTGAGTCATCGGCGGCCTGAGTTCAGCTGAGGTCGACAAACCTAGAGGTGAACGAACTGCCATCGGCGTGACCAACCTTGGCCGACACCTCGTCGACGATTGAGACGGCGAGGTGCTCGATCGGTGGAAGCGCGGAGGCAGCGGCGTCACCAACCGATGAGTGCCAGATCAACGACACGTCGTGGTGACGGCCGCACTCTTTGCACAAGTCTTGGAGACGTCGCACATCGAGCTCGTCGGCGGGCTTCTCGCACATCGCGATGACCGTCGCGTGGGGACGGTGTTGCCCTGCCAGGCCTTCGAGAGCGCGTTGTCCCGCCTCAGTGTCGAGCCGGCAGATGACGTTTTGGGCCGACGTCAGCCAGCCAGTCTTCACACTGACCGCATGTGTCCGGCAACCGCGCCGCTCGAGCTCTGCGCTCAGCGCTTGGTCGATCCGGCCATTGTCACCGAAGAGCGTGACGGTGAGAGTCGAACCGCTTCTGACGGGAGTGTTGAGCGGGTCTGGGCGATCGGTCATCCGACGTCCTTTCCGGTTCACACCGGTTGTGGCGATCAGTCGGTCAGGCATGACGTACCCACGGGTTTGGACGCCAAACAGGGCGCTGTAGGTTTCGGGCGCGACTTGTGGTTTCCTATAGCCGCAAAGAATCTAGCGAGGGGTGAGCAATGGACACTTCGTTTTTTTCAGAGATGGCGCTCGAGCTGCACAACGAGCCCACGGCTGAGCGCACGATCGAGCGCATTGCCGAGTTTGCGATGATCGCGACAAGCTGTGATGACGCCGGGATCATGCTGGTGCAGGGCCGCAACCAGATCGAGACGGCAGCCGCCACGTCCAGCCGTGTGGGTGAGTCCCACAACCTGCAGATCATCTTCGACGAGGGCCCGTGCCTGGATGCGATTGAGGGCGGTCCGCTTTACCTGTCCAACGATGTCGCCCGCGACCTTCGGTGGCCGGCGTGGGGTCCATCGGTGGCCGAGCTCGGGCTCCGAAGCGTGCTGAGCCTCAGGCTCGAGACCCGAGCTCGCCGTTATGGGTCACTCAATCTCTACGCCGAACGCACCGACGCCTTTGACGACGACGATGTCGCGGTTGCTTCGATCTTCGTGACCCATGCATCCGTGGCCCTCGCTGCCGCGCACAACGAGGAGGGGCTGCAGGTCGCGATTGACGCTCGCAAGCTGATCGGACAGGCGCAAGGCATCCTCATGGAGCGCTACGACCTTGACGCTGTCAGAGCGTTTGATTTCCTGCGCCGCCTGTCGCAGCACCACCAGATCAAGCTGCGCGAGGTGGCTGCGTGGGTCGTCGAGCACCGCACCTCTGACCACGTCGACCTCGCGGTCACGCCACCCGAGGGTGAAGCGGCAACCGTCTAGGCGCCTTTGGCTGTCTTCTTGCGGGCGGCGGTCTTTTTTGCCGGCTTGGACGCGGCCTTCTTTGCCGTACTTGCGGATACAGCCTTCTTGCGCTCGACGCTGCGCTTGAGGGCTTCCATCAGGTCGACGACCTCTCCACCGTCCGCCTCTTCCTCGGGCTTCTCGCCGAAGGTTGCCTCGGTGTCGATCGAGTCGCCGCTCTCGAGCTTGGCCTCGACCAGCGTGCGGAGCTGCTCCTGGTAGTCGTCCTTGAAGTCTGAGCTCTGGAAGTCGGCCGCCAGGGAGTCAACGAGTTGAGCAGCCATGTCGCGTTCCTTTGCGCTGATGCGCACGGTCTCATCGAGGATCGGGAAGTCGACCTCGCGAACTTCGTCGTCCCACAGCATCGTCTGCAGGATCAGCACGCCGTCGCGTACGCGCAGGGCTGCCAGTCGGGTCTTCTGCCGCATCGCGAACGTGACGATCGCCGTACGGTCTGAGTCCTCGAGCGCCTTGCGTAGCAGGACGTACGGCTTGAGCGACTGGTCCTCGGGCTCAAGGAAGTAGCTCTTGTCGAAGCGGATCGGGTCGATCTGGTCGTCGGGGACGAACTCGAGGACCTCGATCTCACGGGTGTACTCGGCCGGCAGCGACTTGAAGTCTTCGTCGGTCAGCACCACGGTGTGGGAGCCGTCGTCGTAGGCCTTGTCAATGTCTTCGTAGGCGACGACTTTCTCGCACACCTCGCACCGACGTTGGTAGCGAATGCGCCCGCCGTCCTTGTTGTGGACCTGGTGCAAGGACACGTCATGGCTCTCAGTCGCGCTGTAGAGCTTGATGGGCACGTTGACCAGCCCGAAGCTGATGGCGCCCTTCCAGATCGATCGCATAGGTACAAGTGAACCCCGAGCCGGGTTCGAGCGCTAGTCGCGGCCGAACCGACGCTGCCGTCGAGGGGCCGTGGGCTTCTGCTTGACGATCTCGATGAAGCCGGGCTCGTACGGTTCCAACTCGTCGACGAGCGGTCGGAGGGCCGCGACCGCAGCGACCGGATCGTCGTACCGGATGCCTCGGAGCTGGTTGGGCGAGAACCGCCACCAGCGCAACTCCAGGAGCTCATCGCGCAGGCTGTCGGAGACCCGCGACTTGATGGACTTCGCCGGCGCACCTCCGACGATCGCGTACGGCGGGACGTCCTTGGTCACGACTGATCCCGCGGCGATGACGGCGCCGTCCCCGACGGTTACACCGCTGAGCACGACGACATTGGCACCGATCCAGACGTCGTTGCCGATCACCGCTGTCGTGCCGCGAAACGATGCTCGGCCGCCAGCCTCGGGGTCGATGACCTCGCTTTCGGCGGCCGAGGGATGCCAGCCCCACGAAGCCTTCTTGTACTGGAACGAGTTGACGCTCAACCAGTCGAGAGGGTGGCCGGTGGCTCCCAGCAGCACGCCGGGTGCGATCTCGCAGTAGCGACCGACGCGTGCGTCCTGCACTTCACAATCGCGGGCGAAGCTGGTGAAGGCGCCGACGTACGTGTCTGAACGCAGAGTCGTACGGCCGTTGAAGCGGACCGGTGGTTCGGCGAAGAGCTTTGACGATCCGACCCGCTCGATATTGCGCGCCTTGCGTACGTGCTCGTCCATGCCCACAACGTAGTCGCGGTTTGGCTTCACGACGTTGAGGGCACGACTGTGGCATGACTGTCACGAATCTCGATGCCTGAAGGAGAGGAGGTCCTGCGCAACCATTAGGCCGCACAATGGGGGCATGAGCTCCCGACCCGAGCACGTCATCGTCGTCGGCGCGGGCATGGTCGGTCTGTCGACCGCGTGGTTCCTGCAGCGCGAGGGCATTCGCGTCACTGTGGTCGATCGAGGCGGTGTTGCCGCCGGCTCGTCGTGGGGCAATGCCGGGTGGCTTGCGCCGTCGCTGACGCTCCCGCTGCCCGATCCGGCCATCCTGGCTGGTGGCATCAAGGCCACGCTGAGCCCGTCGTCGCCGGTGTACGTTCCGCTGACCACCAACCCACGACTGCTCAAGTTCCTCGCGGACTTCACCCGGCACTGCACCCCGTCGAAATGGCGAGCGGCGATGACGGTCTTCAATGAGGCGAATGCTCTGGCGCTCGACGCCTTTGATGAGCTCGAAGGCTTGAGCGAACCGACGAAGCCGGCCGAGCCGTTCATCGCGGCTTTCGCCTCGGGGTCGGACCGGCAGAAGCTGATCGACGAGTTCGATCATGTGGCCGAGCTCGGTCGCCAGACTGCGTACGAATTGCTCGACGGCGCCGAGGTCCACGCGCTGGTGCCGTCGCTCGGCGAGGCTGTGACCTGCGGTGTCCGGCTGTCCGAGCAGCGGTTCATCAACCCGGGACGTTTCGTCCATGCCCTCGCAGACGCCGTACGCGCCCGTGGCTCGGAGATCGTCGACGCTGACGTACGCGACATCCGCGACACCGCCACCGGCGTCGAGCTCGAGGTCAGGAGCGGGGTGCCACTGCGGGCAGACGCCGTGGTGATCGCCACCGGAACCTGGCTCGGATCGCTGGCCCGCGACTTCGGTGTCTCGACGATCGTCCAGGCAGGTCGCGGCTACAGCTTCACGGTGCAACCCGAGCACATGCCACTCGCGCCGATCTATTTCCCGGCGCAGCGAGTGGCGGCCACTCCGCTCGGCGACGGTCTCCGGGTCGCCGGAATGATGGAGTTCCGCAAGCCCGACGCACCGCTCGATCCCCGCAGGATCAAGGCGATCGTCGACGCGGCCACGCCGATGTTGACCGGAGTCGACTGGGACGCGCGTACGGATGAGTGGGTGGGCTCTCGCCCCTGCACCGCAGACGGTTTGCCACTCGTGGGACGTACGAGATCGCCGCGCGTGTTCGTGTCCGGTGGCCATGGGATGTGGGGGATCGCGCTCGGACCATTGAGCGGCAAGCTCCTCGCCGCGCAGATCGCCCGTGGCGAGGACGCGGGGCTGCTTTCGTCGTTCGACCCCCTGCGCTGAGAGACTCGTTCACATGGACAACGAGCGCTTCTCCCTTCGCCAGAAGATCACCGTCATGGTCAACCGCTACGAGCTTCGTACGCTCGCCGACGATGGCACGGAAGGTCCGCTGCTCGCCTTCGCCGAGCAGAAGCGGATGGCGTTCAAGGAGCAGGTCACGTTCTTCACGGACGCCGCCAAGACCGAGCCGATCTTCGGGTTCAAGGCGCGCCAGCGGATGGACCTCGCTGCGACATACGACGTGACTGACAAGGACGGGAACCCGATCGGTGAGTTCCGCAAGGACTTCGGCAAGTCGCTGCTGCGGTCGACCTGGCATCTGTCGACTCCGGATGGACTCACCTCCGTGGGTCAGGAGCGCAGCCAGGGTGTTGCCATCGCCCGACGGGTGATTGGCATGGTCGGCGAGATCCCGATCCCGCTGCGATTCCATTTCGACTTCACGACACCTGACGGACAGATCGTGTTGAGCTCTGAGCGTCGTCGCTCGCTGCGCGACCGCTACGAGCTCACCGTGCCGAAGCTCGCCGACGGCCGCCAGCTCGACTGGCGGGTCGCCGGTGCAATGGCGGTCGCTCTGGATGCGTTGCAGGAGCGTTGAGCGGCGCTAGGGTCAGCAGCATGACTCGCCTCTGGCATGCCGCGATTTCCTTGGTCGCGGCCGTCGCCCTCGTCACGCAGCTCGTCCTGGTGATCGACAAGGACGCCAGCGTGACCAACTTCTTCAGCTACTTCACGATCCAGTCCAACATCCTGGTGATGATTGCGGCGGCGTTGATCGCCGTGAGACCCGATCGTGGCGGCACGGCGTTTCGCATCCTGCGGATGGCTGGGCTCGTCGGCATCACGATCACCGGCATCATCTTCTCGACCGTGCTTGCCGGGACCGTTGAGTTCGAGGGCATCGCCTGGTGGACCGACAAGGCCTTCCACTACCTCGTGCCGGCCATGGCCGTCACTGGCTTCATCTTCATGAAGCCGCGCACCAGGCTGGACCGGAGCTCGGTGTGGTTCCTCGCCTGGGCTCTCGCCTGGCTCGCGTACACGTTGATCCGGGCTGAGGTTTCGGAGCCTCGGTTCGCGGTCACCAACGACCGGTTCGCAACGGTCCCCTATGACTTCCTCGACTCCGACCAACACGGCACGACTGCTGTGGCGGTTGCGTGCGCGGGTGTCTTGGTGCTGGCGCTGGCGATCTCCGCGTTCTACATCTGGCTGAGTCAGCGCGACGCGGAGACGGCCACGGTCTGACCCAGCAGTCCCTTGCGGTCGGCGACGACCTCGAAGACGTACGTGAAGAACGGCGGGATGCTCGCCGCCAACGCGAGAAGCGTCGTCTTGGGCCGCCACTTGAAGATGACTGCAGTGACGATCGTGGTGATCACGTACGCGATGAAGATGACGCCGTGGGTCATGCCGGCGACGGGAACACCACCTTCGTGCAGGCCGAACGGCTCTGACTCCAGCACGTACTTGCAGAACATGGCTGAGAGCAGGAGCGCCCACGAGATGGCTTCGGCGATGGCGACGGTACGGAATGCGGTTCTGGTGTTCACGGCGGCCACGGTACCCGCGTAACCAGACCGCAATATGAGCCGGGGACAATGTGAACATGGCATTCCTGCTCCGCGTAGAGCTTCCGGACGTGCCCGGATCGCTCGGCGCGCTCGCAACTGCGCTCGGTGGTGCGGGTGCCGACATCGAGGCGATCGAGATCGTCGAGCGTCAATCCAGTGGTCGTGTTGTCGATGACGTGCTGCTGGAGCTGCCGCCTCGGTTGATGCCAGATGCGCTGATCACGGCGTGCCACAAGCTCGACGGCGTACGGGTGCACTGGATCTCCCGCTACAACGCTGGTGCGAACCTGAGCATGGACCTCGAAGCGGTCGAGCGGTTCACGGCCGATCCTGAGAATGCGATCGCCGAGCTCGTCAACGTCATACCGGCGACGTTCCGTACGGACTGGGCGATGGCTCTGCACAAAGTCGATGGGAAGGTCGCAGTGATGTCGAAGTCGTCGACGGCCCCCAAGCTCGTGCCCGAGGCCGAGTCCTGGCTGTCGATCCGGAGTGCCAAGATCCTGCCCGAGATCACGGCCTGGGACTCAACTGTCCTCGCAGCGTCGCCCGCCAAAGACCGCAAGGGTCAGCGCTTCGTGCTGGTCGTCGGTCGCCATGGCGGTCCGGAGTTCCTGGCGTCCGAAGTCGCCCGCCTCGGCCACATGGTCTCCCTGGCGGCCTCCGTACAAACGGTGTAGTTACTCGGCGGGCTTTGTCACTGGCGTGTGCGAGTGGTGGAAGCGGCCGAGCGCGTCGACCTCTTTCTCCATCTGCGGCACGGCTCCAGCGGCGATCCGACGTACGAGCGGCCAAGCCAAGGGAGAGTTCATCAGTGGCTTGGTCCAGTTGGAAACCAGCACCGACTTCTTGACGTAGACGCGCGCCTTGCGCTTCTCGAAGCCCTTGAGGATCAGGTCGATGCAGACCTCGATGTTGGTCGTGGCGTTCGCAGGCCAGGGCAGCTTCTTGCGCACGGCCTTGAACGTCGGCAGATCGGCTTCGGCGACGCGCACGATGTCGGTGTCGATCCACGACGGGTGGCAGACGCCCACGCCGATGCCGAGGTGCGCGACTTCCTGCTTGTAGGCGATCGCCAGCATTTCAGCGCCGGCCTTGCTCGCGTTGTAGGACGCGAGCCCGGCGAGTGCGGCGAACGATGCCTGCGAGGCCACGACGAGTGCGTACCCGTTGGTCTTCTCGAGATAGGGCGTGGCGTACTTGAGGGTGCGGAAGACGCCGTTGATGTTGATGTCGACCACACGCTCAAAGGCGTCGTCGGAGATCTGGCGGACCGTGCCGTACGAAGCGATGCCGGCGTTGGCGAGGACGAAGTCGATCTGCCCGAAGTGCTTGCCGGCGGCATCGATTGCCCTCTTCATGGCTTCGCTGTCGCGTACGTCTGCCTCCCACCAGGCCGCTGACTCACCCAGCTCGTCGGAAAGCTCGGTGAGGAGCTCGGGCTCGAGTCCGAGGAGGGCGACTTTGCCGCCCTTGGCAACGAAGCCGCGGGCGACGCCGGCACCGATCCCGCGCGCTGCGCCGGTGATGAGTGCGACCTTGCCGTTGAATGTCTGGGTCATCCGATTAACATACCGCCGGTATCTGAAATGCGGAAGGAAACCGAATGCTCAGAAATGAGACGCCTGTCTCATGGGGTGGTCGCCGTGACCGGCGACCGATAGGTTCTGCCGAATGAGTGTCGTGGGAGTGGTCGCTGAGTCGGCCGCAGGTGAGACCCGGGTCGCTGCGACCCCTGAAACCGTTGGCAAGCTGATCGGCCTTGGATACGACGTCGTCGTCGAGTCCGGCGCCGGCGAGTCGGCCAGCTTCACCGATGACGCGTACACCGAGGCTGGCGCGACGATCGGTGACGCGTGGGGCAGCGAGATCGTGTTCAAGGTCAACGCGCCGAGCAGCGACGAGATCAACAAGCTCGCCGACGGTGCCACCCTGGTCAGTCTGATCAGTCCGGCGCTGAAGCCCGAGCTGGTCGACGAGCTCGCCACGAAGCCGATCACGGTGCTGGCGATGGATGCCGTGCCTCGCATCTCGCGTGCCCAGTCGCTCGACGTGCTGAGCTCCATGGCCAATATCGCGGGCTACCGCGCGGTCATCGAGGCCGCCAATGTCTTCGGCCGCTTCTTCACCGGCCAGATCACGGCTGCCGGCAAGGTGCCGCCGGCCAAGGTTCTCGTCGCGGGAGTTGGCGTCGCCGGCCTCGCCGCGATCGGTACGGCCAGCAGCCTGGGCGCGATCGTACGAGCAACAGACCCGCGTGCTGAGGTCGCTGACCAGGTCGCATCGATCGGTGGCGAGTACATCGCTGTCGACGTCGAGACCGAGCAGAGCACCGACGGATACGCCAAGGCGACGTCCGAGGCATACGACAAGCGCGCTGCCGAGATCTACTCGGAGCAGGCGGCCGAGGTCGACATCATCGTCACGACCGCGCTGATCCCGGGACGCGCTGCCCCGATCCTCCTGACCGCTGCCGATGTGGCGAGCATGAAGCCCGGCAGCGTCATCGTCGACATGGCCGCAGCCCAGGGTGGCAACGTCGAGGGCACCAAGCCCGGCGAGGCTGTCGTCACCGACAACGGCGTCACCATCATCGGCTACACCGATCTGCCGGGTCGTCTTCCCACGCAGGCGTCGCAGCTCTATGGCACCAACCTGGTCAACCTGATGAAGCTGCTGACTCCGGAGAAGGACGGCCAGCTCGTCCTCGACTTCGATGACGTGGTCCAGCGCGGCATCACCGTCGTACGCGATGGCGAGAAGACGTGGCCGCCGCCGGAGATCCAGGTCTCCGCTGCGCCTGTCGCCGCGGTCAAGGAGAAGGCAGAGCCTGCTCCCGCCAAGCAGCCGATGACCGCTGCCCGCAAGCTCACGCTGGTCGGCATCGGCATCCTCGCGCTCTTTCTGGTCAACGCCTTCGCACCCGCGCCGCTGCCCCAGCACTTCACCGTGCTCACTCTCGCGATCGTCGTGGGCTTCTATGTCATCGGCAACGTGCACCACGCGCTGCACACGCCGCTGATGTCGGTGACCAACGCAATTTCCGGCATCATCGTGGTCGGAGCCATGCTCCAGATCGCCGATGACGACACCGCGATCCGCACCCTCTCGTTCGTGGCGATCCTGCTCGCCAGCATCAATGTCTTCGGTGGATTCGCCGTGACCCGACGCATGCTCAGCATGTTTTCAAAGGGGTGACGGGTATGGATTCCCAGAGCATCGCCACAGCTGCGTACATCGTCGCTGCACTTCTCTTCATCTTCAGCCTCGCCGGGCTGTCGAAGCACGAGTCGTCACGCCAGGGCGTCGTCTACGGCATCGCCGGTATGGCGATCGCGCTTGCTGCGACCTTCCTAGTCGTCGCTGACATCGGTGATGGCACCACGATCGCCTTGCTGCTCGTCGCCGTCGTGGTCGGCGCGGCCATCGGCCTGTGGCGTGCACGCGTGGTCGAGATGACCGGAATGCCCGAGCTCATCGCGCTGCTCCACTCATTCGTCGGCCTCGCTGCCGTGCTGGTCGGCTGGAACGGCTACCTCGAGCACGGGCACTTCTCCCTGCAGTCACTCGAGGACATCCACAACGCCGAGGTCTTCATCGGTGTCTTCATCGGCGCGGTCACCTTCACGGGATCGATCGTCGCGTTCCTCAAGCTGTCGGCCCGCATCTCGTCGGCACCGCTGGTGCTGCCGGGCAAGAACATCATCAACCTCGGCGCACTCGCCGCATTCGTGGCGCTCACGGTCTGGTTCGTCATCTCGCCCAACCTCGGGCTGCTCATCGCCGTCACCGTGGTGGCGCTGCTGCTCGGCTGGCACCTCGTCGCCTCGATCGGCGGCGGCGACATGCCGGTTGTCGTGTCGATGCTCAACTCCTACTCGGGTTGGGCCGCGGCGGCATCAGGCTTCCTGCTCAACAACGACGCACTGATCGTCACCGGAGCGCTCGTGGGCTCGTCGGGTGCCTACCTCTCTTACATCATGTGCAAGGCGATGAACCGCTCGTTCATCTCCGTCATCGCGGGCGGCTTCGGCATCGAAGCGGCCTCGGACGACGACACCGACTACGGCGAGCATCGCGAGATCAGCGCCGAGGACACCGCTGAGCTGCTCAAGAACGCCAGCTCGGTGATCATCACGCCCGGATACGGCATGGCGGTTGCCCAGGCGCAGTACCCGGTCGCCGATCTGGTCCGCAAGCTCCGCGAGCGGGGCATCGAGGTGCGCTTCGGCATCCACCCTGTCGCGGGTCGTCTTCCAGGCCACATGAACGTGCTGCTCGCCGAGGCGAAGGTGCCGTACGACATCGTCCTCGAGATGGACGAGATCAACGACGACTTCGCCAGCACCTCCGTTGTGCTGGTCATCGGCGCCAATGACACCGTCAACCCCGCCGCTGCGGAGGATCCGAGCAGCCCGATCGCGGGCATGCCCGTCCTGCACGTGTGGGAGGCGACCGACGTCGTCGTGTTCAAGCGATCGATGGCGACCGGTTACGCCGGCGTACAGAACCCGCTGTTCTTCCGCGACAACAGTCAGATGCTGTTCGGCGACGCGAAGGACAAGGTCGAGGAGATCATCCGCGCGCTGTGAGTCAATCGTGTGTGAGTCGTGACGTGAAGGCACGTGGAATCGTTAACAAGTTCGTACCGACCCGATCCATTGGAGAAGTGTTGTGGACAAGCCCGAGTACGACCGCCCAAATGACGATGACGACACCGGCAACAAGGCGTTGATCTTCTTGGTGCTTGCCCTCGTCGTGGTCGGCATCATGTACGGAATCTTCAACACCGACGTTCTCGGTTAGTCGACTACGCCGTACAGGCGGTCGCCGGCGTCTCCCAGGCCGGGGACGATGTAGCCGAGCTCGTTGAGCTTTTCGTCGAGCCCTGCCGTCACCAGGTTGACCGGCACGTTGATGTTCTCGAGCTCCTTCTCCATGCGGGCGATGCCCTCGGGAGCGGCGAGCAGGGTGATCGCGGTGATGTGGTTGGCCCCGCGCTTGACCAGGAAGTCAATCGCCGTGGCCAATGAGCCACCGGTCGCGAGCATCGGGTCGAGCACGTAGCACTGGCGACCCGTCAGGTCGTCGGGCAGGCGCTCGGCGTACGTGACGGCCTCGAGGGTCTCCTCGTTGCGCACCATGCCGAGGAAGCCGACCTCGGCGGTGGGCAGCAGCCGCTGCATGCCTTCGAGCATGCCGAGGCCGGCGCGGAGGATCGGTACGACGAGCGGTCGCGGGTCCGTCAGTCGTACGCCCTTGGCGATCGCGACGGGCGTCTTGACGTCGACCGGCGACACCCGTACGTCGCGTGTCGCTTCGTACGCGAGCAGCGTGACGAGCTCATCAGCGAGGCGTCTGAACGTCGGCGAGTCCGTACGCTCGTCGCGCAGCTTGGTGAGTTTGTGCGAGATGAGCGGGTGGTCGGCGACGTGTACCTGCATGCGACGAGAGTAGCGACATCAGGCTTGGGTCTGTCACCATCACAGAGAGGCCGCCGTTAGGCGGTCCCGTGACGTGCCGAGACTGAGTCGTTCAAGGAGGTGTGCCATGGCTGAGGACGATGTCGACTTCGCGGTGGCCGCCTACCGCGACGAAGGTGAGTGGCAGGTCGTCGAGCTCCACGCGACCATCGGCGAGGATGTTGACGAACTGAGCGAAGCGCTCACCCGCTTCCCGTCAGAGGTTGGCGTGCTTGGGCTGGTCTCGATGAACGACGACTTCTTCGTGATCCTGCGTCGCTCGGGTGTGCAGGTACGTGCGCTGCTGTCCGATGTGACGGCTGTGACCGACTGGCCGCTGGCCGGCGGAGTTGCGGACCTGCTGGACCTGCCCGATCCCGAGGATCCGGACGATCCGCAGCCGGTCGGCGACCTCGACATCATCAGCGATCTCGGCATGCCCGGCCTCGAGCTCAGCGTGCTGTGCGACGACGACGACCTCTTTCCTGAGGACATCCTTCGCGATGTCGCCGACCGTCTCGGCTTTGGCGACAAGCTCGACGCCATCATCGGTTGATGTACGACGCATTGATGCGGCAGGCGCTCGACCTGGCACTGACCGCTGCTGACTCCGACGACGTGCCTGTGGGCGCGATCGTCATCGATGCCGATGGGCTTGTCATCGGTCGGGGTCGCAACACTCGCGAGCGCGACGCCGATCCCACCGGCCACGCCGAGATCGTCGCGATCCGCGAAGCCACCGAGGCGCTGGGTGAGTGGCGGCTCGAGGGCTGCACCCTGATTGTCACGCTCGAACCGTGCACGATGTGCGCCGGCGCGATAGTCGCGTCGAGGGTCGAACGATTGGTGTTCGGCGCTTTTGACGAGAAGGCGGGAGCCGTAGGGTCGTTGTGGGACGTCGTACGCGATCGTCGCCTCAACCACCGACCTGAGGTGGTCAGCGGCGTGCTCGCCGATGAGTCCTCGACTCTGCTCAAGCAATTCTTCGAGAGGCACCGTACGTAATGACTGATGTCGTCATCGACGAGCTGATCCTCCCGGACAGCTTGGACGGTCCCGGGGGGGACGAGTTCCGCGAACTGATCGAGATGCGCAACGAGGTCGAGTTCGACACCTTGGGGACCGACGCCATCGCGGTCACGCCGGAGGCGATCTTCCCTCACTTCATCAGCACCCCGCAGAAGACTCGGCGCCATTTCGTCGTGAGAGACGAAGGGCGAGTCATTGCGCGCGCCCTGTTCGCGTGGATGACGGCGGAGAACGCACCGGCTGCATCGCTGATGGCTGACGTGCTTCCGGCGTACCGCGGCCGCGGAATCGGCACAGCGCTCTTCGACATGCAGGAGAAGCTGGCTGCCGAGCTGGGTCGCCGGGTGCTTCACGCATCAGTGATCCATACGACGAACCAGGGCGGTGAGCGGATCGCTTCCTCGACCGGGTTCGGCGACCTCCCAGCCGCCGACCCTGGAGTGAAATTCCTCCTTAGCCGCGGCTACCAGCTCGAGCAGGTCGTACGCATCAGCAGTTTTGACCTGACCGATGCGGGCAAGTCACTGGAACGGCATCGCCGGGCAGCCCAGCACAAGGCTGGCGATGACTACCGCGTCGTCAGCTGGATCGGACGTACGCCCGAGAAGTGGCTCGAGCAGCGAGCGGCTCTGGCCACGGCGATGAGCACAGACGAGCCGAGCGGCGGTCTCGAGACGATCGTCGACGAGTGGGACGCCGATCGCGTACGCCAACACGACGATCGCCAGGAAGGTAGTGGTCGGACGTTGTTCGTGTCAGCCGCCGAGCACGTGCCGACCGGCACACTGGTGGCATACAGCGAGCTGGGGCGCCTTGAGGGTGCGAACCAGCCTGCGGTGCAGGAGGACACGCTCGTCGTGCGTGCGCATCGTGGCCACAGGCTCGGGATGCTCCTGAAGGCCGCCAATGCCCAGTTCATGCTTGAGGCCGCTCCTGACACACCGTTGATCACGACGTTCAACGCAGAAGAGAACGAGCCGATGCTCCGCGTCAACATCGAGATGGGCTTCACGCCGATCGGCGCTGAGGGCGAGTGGCAGAAGCGGGTCTGATCGGATTGACTTCAGGTCGACATGAACTGACACGATCGGGAGATCATCCAGGTCAGGAGCGCAAATGCCACATCACCACCATCCAGGACCCGACGAGGCTTTCGTCGGGCCCGAGGAGGTTGCCCGCGTCGTTGCGGACGGAGAGATCGCGTTGGACTTCGTCGCGGAGGTGGTCGGTCTGCTCGACCATCCCGTACGACGGGTGCTCGACATCGGATCAGGCCCGGGTGTCGCCACGCTCGAGCTGGCCAGGCTGCTGCCCGAGGCCGAAGTGGTCGCCATCGACGCGTCGGAGTCGATGGTCGACGCCGTGATCGAGCGGGCGAATCTCGCCGGGGTGGGTGCACGGGTCAGTGCCCGGGTGGCGGAGCTACCGGGCGGCATCGGTGAGCTGGATGACATCGATCTCGTCTGGGCTTCGATGTCGTTGCACCACGTCAGTGACGAGCGCGCGGCGATCCACGAGATCACAGCCTCCTTGAGCGAGCACGGCGTGCTGGCGATCGTGGAGTTCGGCGATCAGCGCCGCCTTCTGCCCCCCGGCGACGACGCGCTCGGGGATCGTGTCGAGGCAGCGTACGAGCGATACTTCGCGGAGCAGTCGCAGCACTGGCATGGCAACACTCCGTCGGGGGAGCTGTCGGAGATGGTGCGAGGTGCCGGACTGGAGGTGATGGATGATCATGTGTCCGTGATCACCCACGAGCCTCCTCTCGACGAGGCTCAACGCCGCTACGTCACGTTGTCGATGTGGCGGGCGATCAAGCAGCTCGACGGACTTCTCGACCCGGCCGACCTCACGGCACTTGAGCTGCTCGCTGAGGATGACAAGCGCCCTGACGGCACTGTGGTGGTGTCCCGTCGCATCCTGTTGGCACGCAGGGCCTCGACGAGGGAATAGCGGGCATGAGAAACTAGTTGAACATTCCACAACGTTCTTTGAAGGAGAATGCGGGATGACCAGCATGCAGTTCGGACTGTTCTCAGTCGGTGACGTGACCCCCGATCCCACGAACGGGACCGTCCAGACCGAGCACGAGCGCATCAAGAACACGATCACGATCGCCAAGAAGGCGGAGGAGATCGGGCTCGACGTCTTCGCGACGGGTGAGCACCACAACCCGCCGTTCGTACCCTCGTCGCCCACGACGACCCTCGCGTACATCGCCGCACAGACCGAGAAGCTCATCCTCTCGACCTCCACGACGCTGATCACGACCAACGACCCGGTCAAGATCGCCGAGGACTACGCGACGTTGCAGCACCTGGCCGATGGCCGTATGGATCTCATGCTCGGCCGCGGCAACACCGCTCCGGTCTACCCATGGTTTGGCTTCGACGGCTCCAAGGCGATCGAGCTGACGGTCGAGCACTACCAGCTGCTCCGCCGGCTCTGGGACGAAGACGTCGTCACCTGGCAGGGGGAGTTCCGTACGCCGCTGCAGGGATTCACGGCGACTCCGCGCCCGCTGGACGGTGTGCCGCCGTTCGTATGGCACGGCAACATTCGTACGCCGGAGGTTGCCGAGCTCGCTGCGTTCTACGGCGACGGCTACTTCGCCAACAACATCTTCTGGCCCAAGGAGCACTACATCCGGCTGATCAACTTCTACCGTCAGCGCTACGCCCACTACGGGCACGGTGAGCCGGAGCAGGCGATCGTCGGACTCGGCGGCCAGTTCTTCATCCGCAAGAACAGCCAGGACGCGGTCAAGGAGTTCCGTCCGTACTTCGACAACGCGCCGGTCTATGGCCACGGCCCCTCGCTCGAGGACTTCACCGCGCAGACACCGCTCACCGTCGGCAGTCCGCAGGAGTTCGTCGAGAAGACCCTGACGTTTGCCGAGTACTTCGGTGACTACCAGCGTCAGCTCTTCCTGGTCGACCACGCAGGCCTGCCGCTCAAGACCGTGCTTGAGCAGCTCGACGAGCTCGGTGAGGTGCTGCCTCAGCTGCGTGCCGAGTTCGATGCTCGTCGGCCGGCGAACGTACCGGATGCTCCGACCCACGGGGCTCGCGTAGCAGCCAAGCTCGCTGCTGAGTCGGTCGAAGAGGCGACGGTATGACAAACATCGTGGCAATCGCTGCCGGTCTGAGCGATGCGTCGACGACGCGGCTGCTCGCCGACCGGTTCGCCGAGTCGGTAAAGCGGAAGTACGGCGATGCGACCGTCGAGGTCGTCTCGCTGCGCGAGCTGGCACACGAGATCACCGACGCGACGCTGACCGGGTTTGCCCCGCCGCGTCTGCAGACCGTGATCGACAAGGTCGTTGCGGCTGATGGTCTGATCGTCGTCACGCCGATCTTCAAGGCGTCCTACCCAGGCCTTTTCAAGTCGTTCTTCGACGTGCTCGAAGCCGACGCGCTCACCGGCAAGCCGGTCGTGCTCGCGGCGACCGGAGGCACCGCGCGGCACTCGCTGGCGATCGACTTCGCGATGCGTCCGCTCTTTGCGTACATGCAGGCACTCGTCGTACCGACTGGCGTGTTTGCCTCCCCGTACGACTGGGGCTCGGACGGTACGAACGCCCTCGGCGAACGCATCGACCGTGCGACCGCCGAGCTGGTGAGCTTGCTCAAGGGTGCCGGTACGGGCCGCGGACCGTCGGATGACATCGACCTGTTCAGCGACACGTTCCTGTCGATCTCGAACCCGCCAACGGTCGACTAGCCGCTGCTCTCAGACGTCGAGCACGAGTGATCCTTCGCGGGCTCGCGACACGCAGGGATACATGACTCGGGCTGCATCCTTTTCGGCGTCGTCGCTGACGGAGTCGAGGTGCTCGGCGCTGCCGGCCAACACGCGTACCTCGCACGCGCCGCAGACCCCTTCGCGGCACGACCCGAGGACGGCGATTCCGTCGGCCTCAAGCGCATCGAGGACGCTCTCGTCGGCTCTGACTGTCACCTCTCTACCAGCGCGAGCGCACGTGATGGCGATCGGTGTGGCTGGCATACCGACGCGTTCCAGCGCGACAAAGCGCTCGAGGTGCATCTGAGTCTGGGGGGCGCGGTCGGCCACCGCCTGCATGAGCGACTCCGGACCGCACGCGTAGACCTCCGAGCTGGTGCCGGTGACCACTGCACTCGGTGACAACCGGGATCCTTCGTCGCTCGCGTGCACCACGACCCGACCCGGGTACGCGCGTTCGAGTTCGTCGACAAACGGCATGCTGCGGCGGCTGTGGCCCGCGTAGTGCAGGATCCAGGCTCGATGGGCAGGTAGTGACTCGATCATCGACTTGATCGGACTGATCCCGATGCCGCCGGCGACGAACAGGTATGACGCCGCAGGGACGAGATCGAAATGGTTCAGCGGACCTGAGACCTGCACAGTCTCACCGATGGCCAGATTCGCGTGCAGCCATCCGCCGCCTCCGGTCGGATCCGGCGTGCGGCGTACAGCGATCTCGTATGCCGATCGGTTGGCTGGGTCGCCGCACAGCGAGTACTGCTTTTGTCCGACCGGAAGGTGAAGGGTGAGATGCGCACCGGGCTGCCAGGATGGGAGCGGAGCACCGTCGAGGGCGGACAGTCGCACGCCCAGCGCTCCTTCGGCGAGAGGGGTGAGGGCCGTGACGACCATGGTGCGCGTCGGCCGCTCGCGGTGGGCGTTTGCGCTCGCGGTCAGGGTTTCGACCCGCTCGTTGACGACGAGCCGCAGAACCACGGCGAGGACGGCGGTCGCGATCAGTGTGATCGCAAGGACGGTGTACCAGATCGAGCCCACGTCAGTGCCGATCATTCCTGCGTGGATTGCCACCACTCCGAGCAGGAGGTAGCTCAGGAGGTGGACTGCTCGCCAGAACTTGGCGGGCAGCTTGTGCATGACCATCGAGGTGGCCTGAATTGCAATGAAGACGTACAGGCCGATCACTCCGATGGCAGTCGCGACCGGCTTGAAGTCGGTGGCGAATGGCACCAGGACCTCGGCGATCCGGAACTTCAGCCACCCGTCGAGCATCAGCGAAATCACGTGCAACCCGACCATCAGGATCGACAGGCCGCTGAGGTATCGGTGCAGGTCGTGCAACCAGCCCGGGTTGTCGATGTGCCGCAGGGCGCGCGTCGCGAGCAGCACTCCCCAGAGCACTGACACGGTCATCAGGATCCACGCCACCATGGCGGAGGCGCGGGTGATGTACCACCAGATATGCGGATCGTTCACCGGTATTGCTCCCAGTTCGTTGATTCATGGATCGTGCCGTCGCTGTCGATCAAGAGACCGGCGGCCCCCATCGTCGGCAGCCAGGTCATGTAGTCGTTCGGATCGAGGAGGAACCCTGGCTTGGTGAGCACCTCGGCCCAATCGCCGGTTTCTGCAATGACCGAGACGGTCTGGATCGCGGTCCGAGCACTGTGGTTGGTTGCCGGATCGATGAGGTGGTGGGTCGGGACTCCATTGACCTGGAACGTGCGCTTTCGAACGCTGGAGGTCACCAGCGCACCCTCGATGAGTCGTACGACGTCGCAGTGGGGATTGGCCGAGCTGGATTGCCTTGTGACAAAGGGGTTCTCGATGCCGAGGCGCCACGCATCACCGTCCGGTGCGCGACCCGCCACAACGACATCGCCGCTGACACTCGCCATGGCTCCCTCGGCTCCACCGGCGATCGCCAGCTGGCACAGGAGATCTCCGGCCAGGCCCTTGCCGATACCGCCTGCATCGAGCGTGGTGCCGCGAGGGAGGGTAACGGTTTGCCCATCGATGTGGATGCCGGTGACGTCACCTGGTGCGGCCGCGGAGTCAGGAAGGACGGTGCGGCGCGTCGGGTCCAGCATGGAGCAGACGTAGCCCGCAGCGAGCACGGCTGGCAAAAGGGTGGGGTCGAAGGCGCCGCCGGTGAGCGTGTACCCGTCGATCATCGAACGGATGAGCTGGATCGTGAGGTCGTCGACCTCGACCGGCGCCCCTTCGGCATGATTCAGACGCATCAGGTCACTCGTCGGAGTGAACCTGCTCCACAGTGAGTCGCAGCGGTGTGCCAGATCGAAGGCCGCGTCGAGCAGGGCAGGAGTTCCACCCACGACTGTGACGGAGGTGTGGCCGCCCATCACAGCCTCGGTCCTCGTCAACACGGGCCAGGTCGAGGGATGCTCGAGAACAACTGACGTAGCTGCCCCGACCTCGACGGGCTGGGTCATGAACCACCGGACGATGCGTCGACCGGCGCCGGTGTGGACGCCCTCTTTGGGGCCGGTCGGGGAGCAGACCTCGGTGCGGCCGCACGAGGTGCTGGAACGTACACCCGTGCCGCGGCTGCTAGTTGTTGGGCCCGCGCGGCCGCCGCCTTCTTGGCGGCTGCTCTGGCCTTGGCGGCGGCCTTTCGCTCAGCTGCGTCGGTAATGGCGACGATCTGGCCCGCGAGCCGAACGTCACTTCGTGCCGCCGCTTCGCGTGCCACTGCCTGCCGGGTGAGCTCTTGCTGGGCGGCTTCCGCCGATGCGCCGGCGATGTGGAGACCCGAGACCATGCTCGCGAACGCGAGCGCTGTCACGGTTCCGGTGATGACCTTGGCGGTGCGGGCTGGGCGCCTAGTCATCGTCCTCGCCGTCTTCTTCGTCCTCTTCGTCCTCATGTTCGTCTTCGTGTTCGTCGTCGTCCTCGTCGTGGCCGTCGTCCTCGGTGGTCCGGGGCTTCGGTGCCGTATGTGGCTTCGGGTTGGCGGGTGCGGGAGCGGCGGCCCGCGGCACCACGGTCAGGGGCAGGTCGGTCGTCTCAGGCGTCACGTCTTCCGTGGCTGTGTCTGACGGCGTCGACGCTCGCTCGGGCAGGGTTGGCGTGAGATCCGCCCCCGGCGCCAGGACGGATGACGCACCGTCATTCGGCGAGCTTGGCGACCCGAACGTATCGGCGTTGACGGCCATGGCAGCCGTACCAGCACTGAGGACACCGATGACGGTGAGGACGGTAACTCCGCGATTTCTCATGGGAATAACGCTAGGCCGCGGTCGGTCAAGACTGGGGCGAGGAATTTCCTAGGTTTGTCCAAGATCCCCACCGCCGAATCTTCGGGGCGCCAGGCGTGACCCGGTGGAGGGTCACACTGACGGTGTGCGAGTACTGGTTGTGGAGGACGATGCCTCAGTGGCATCAGGCATCGTTGACGGCCTCACAGCCGGCCGGTTCGACACGCTCCACGTGGAGACAGGCGCTGCAGGCCTTGCCGCCGTGACCGAGTTCGCGCCCGACGTTGTGTTGCTCGATCTCGGCCTCCCAGACATGGAGGGCACCGATCTGTGCCGTCTGATCCGGACCATGTCCAATGTGCCGATCATCGTGGTGAGTGCCCGAAGTGAGGAGATCGATCGGGTCATCGCGCTGGAGATGGGCGCGGACGACTATCTGGTCAAGCCGTTCGGCATGCGCGAGCTGGTCGCCAGAATCCGTGCGGTCACGCGGCGAGCCAGCGCCAGCGATTTGACCGCGAATGGGCGTGGAGCGACGGAGCTCCGAGTGGGTGCACTGCACATCGACCTGCGCGCCCATCGCGTGGACATGAACGGCTGCGAGGTCCATCTGACTCCCAAGGAGTTCGACCTGCTCAGCTACCTCGCCACCGACTCCGGGGCGGCACACCGACGGGGCGACATCTTCCGCGACGTGTGGGGCACCGGTTGGTACGGGACGACGAAGACCGTGGACGCCCACGTCGCTGCCATCCGCAAAAAGCTCGGCGACCCCGCTTGGATCGAATCAGTCCGCGGAGTTGGTTTTCGGTTGAGCGAACCGCGATGATCCCGTGACCCGGCGCTTCATGGCGGCCTTCATGGCGGTTGGGCTGCTTGTCCTGCTCGTACAGGATGTTCCGCTGGCGAGATACTTGAAGCAGGTCGAGACCGACCGCATCATGACGAGCCTCCAACGCGACGCGTTCGTGCTCGCTGGGCGCAGCGAGGAAGCTCTCCACTCAGCGAGTACCGACGATGACGACCCCATGATCGAGCTCGCACAGGCGTACCGGAGCGAGGGAGGCGCACGAGTCGTCATTGTGGACGCGACAGGTTCTGCGGTCGTCGTCAGCGACGACGATCAATCGTCGGTCGGAACGGCATACGGTTCGCGACCGGAGATCGCACGAGCGCTGACGGGTGCCGTGGCGACGGGGAGTCGGTATTCCAAGACGCTGCAGATGGATTTGCTCTATGTAACGGTGCCGGTCATCAGCGGCGGGGACATCCTCGGCGCCGTGCGGCTGACCTATCCGCAGGATGTCGTGGACTCCGCCGTGAATTCCCAACTGAGACGTCTCGCGATTGTCGCCCTCACGTCGGTCCTGATCGCGGGCATCGTGGCGTACGTACTGGCTCGGAGCGTGACCCGACCTCTGGGCGCCTTGCGGCTGGCCACCGTCGCGCTGGCGGGCGGTGACCTGACGGTACGAGCCGACGAGGGAGTCGGAGCGCCGGAGATCCGCTCGTTGTCGACCTCCTTCAACCAGATGGCTGTGCAGCTCGACACTCTCCTGGCTCAGCAACGTACGTTCGCGGCGGATGCGTCGCACCAGCTGCGGACTCCGTTGACCGCCCTCCGACTGCGCCTGGAGCGGGCTCGTGAGCTGCTTGACACCGACCCGACTGGCGCCGAGAAACGTCTCGACGCGGCCGACCTCGAGGCCCAGCGCCTCGCCACTCTCGTCGACGGCTTGCTGCTGCTCAGTCACATGGACGCGGGAGAGGCCGAACGCAAAGCCGTGGACCTCGCCGATGTGGCACAGGGACGTGTCGACGCCTGGCAGCCACTCGCAGCCGAGCTGGGTCTGGTCGTCACCATCGACGCACCGTCTCCGACACCCGTCCTGGCTGCGCCGACCGCTGCTGAGCAGATCATCGACAACTACATCGACAACGCGATGTCGGCGAGCAAGGCCGGTGACACGATCCATGTCGCGGTGATTCGCGACAACGCCACGTCTGTCGTGCGGGTTGTCGACCAGGGACCTGGTTTGTCTCCTGAGGATTGCGAGCGAGCCTTCGTCCGATTTTGGCGCGCCGAGTCGGAGTCGACGGGTACGGGACTCGGCTTGGCCATTGTGGCGCGGCTGGCCGAGGCGAGTGGGGCACGGGTAAAGCTCGAGCGTTCTCCGGCCGGCGGCCTCGTCGCGTCGGCCGCCTTTGAGACGGCACCACCGCCAGCCGACGTCTAAGCGCCGTCGACCACCAAGTCCGCCGAGCCCTGCTGGGCGATGATCCGGCGCGCGTTTGGCTCGTCGACCCGGTCGACCCACGCCCGCGCTTCGTCCTCGGACTTGCCGAACTCGATGTGTCGCCGCACGAGGCGCTCATGTCGTAGGTCGTCGGCGACGTCGACGAACCACACTTCGTCGAGCGCTTCACGGACCTGCGTCCACGACTGGTCGAGCAGGTAGTTGCCCTCAGTCACGACGAGGACGTCATCGGGTCGGACGGTGATCGCGCCGGCGATCGGCTGCTCGAGAGTGCGCTCGAAGTCGGGGGCATAGACGTCGTACGTCAACTCGGTCTTGAGTCGCCGGAGCAGCGCGAGGTAGCCGCCGCGGTCGAACGTCTCGATTGCGCCCTTCGCCGCGAGAGTCCCGTGGTCGGCGAGGGTGACGTCAGCGAGGTGGAAGCCATCCATCGGAACGTGAGCCACGCCAATCCCACCTTCGCGGAGCCGGCGTACGAGCGATTCGGCAAGTGTCGTCTTTCCGGCGCCTGGGGCCCCGGTGATACCGAGGATCGCCCGTTCGTCAGAACGTACGAGTGCCATCGCGCGGGTCGTGAGCTCATCCATCAGCGTGGCGTCCACAGACGTATCCTGCCCTGCTAGCCCGAGCCGCGGGGATGCGCTGGGAGTCGAGGCCCGCCGCACTCTAGTCAAAACTCTCAGGGAGATCTAAGGTGACGCCAATACCGTGCGCGCCCGGATCGGGCACGCATCTCAACGATTTCCGCCCACAAGGCGGACCTATCGGGAGGATCGAAAATGCGTCAGCAATCGAAGCGTGGCTTGACCTGCTTAGCGGTCGTTGTGGCCCTGTCCACGGCAATTGGTGGTTCGGCGATGGCCCACCCAGAGGCACAGACGGACGGCGCCGTCGAGAAACATGATCATCGGGACGCGCATCAGCACGGCGAGTCCGCGGGCCATCTACCCGCGAGCCAGACTGACAACATCGATCTGGTCAGCAAGCTCAAGCTCAAGAACGCCGTGCCGGAGAAGATCGCCGATGTCGGCGTTCTCGGCGACTATGCCTATCTGGCCGCATGGGGCGTGACCACGTGCAAGTACAACGGCGTACACGTGGTTGACATCTCTGACGTGGAGAATCCCGACGAGGTCGCGTTCATTCAGTCCAAGGAAGGTAGCTATCCCGGCGAAGGCATTCAGGCGGTTTCGATCAGCACCCCCAAGTTCAACGGCGACATCTTGGTGTCCAACAACGAAAAGTGCAAGGACAAGGTTGGCTTCGGCGGTCTGAACCTGTACGACGTCACCAATCCTGAGCACCCGACGCCGCTAGCCGAAGGCATTGGCGACTCCACAGTCAATGGGATGGGCAAGAAGCAAGCCAACGACATCCACAGTGTCTTTGCATGGGACGCGGGCAACAAGGCCTACGCCGTCATCGTGGACAACGAGGAGGGCACCGATGTCGACATCATGGACATCACCAACCCGAGGAAGCCGTTCCTGACCGCGGAGTACGATCTGGACGAGTTGTTCCCGCAGATCACGCAGGCCGCGCCTGACAATCTGGTCGAGATCTTCCTTCACGACATGATCGTCAAGGAAATTGATGGCAAGCAGGTCATGCTGCTCTCCTACTGGGATGCCGGCTACGTCAAGGTCGACATGACCGACGTGAAGAACCCGGTCTACCTCGGTGACACCGACTTCACCGACCCAGATCCCGAGGCTGCGGAGAGCGGGTTCACCGTGCCGGCAGAGGGCAACGGTCACCAGGCTGAGTTCACCAACGACAACAAGTATGTGGTGGGCGCCGACGAGGACTTCGCTCCGTTTGCACTCAACGCGAAGAACGTGACCGACGACACCGACATCGATGCCAGTCAGGGTGACGGCACGACCAAGCTTGAGCCCGGTGACACCATCACTGGCGAGTCGAAGTTTGTGGGCCGGGCCTGCAATGCCGATACAGCTGTGCCAGCTGGCGACGGCACGCAGGTCGCGGTGGTGGAACGCGGTGTTTGTGCCTTCACCGAAAAGGTGACCAACGTGATCGCGGCGGGCGGGTACGAGGCCATCCTCGTATTCAACCGGACAGCATCCGACGCCTGCGAGATCCCGCTTGGCATGAGCGTGGAGGGTGACATTCCGACCTTCGGGGTGGCGCCTCGGTCGCAGGGCTACGCCATCTTCGATCAGCCGTATAGCGAGGCCGATTGCCTGGCCGGTGACGGCAGTCAGCTGTCCCCGATGACGGTGGGCGAGGTGGGCGACGAAGTCACCTTCTCGTCCTACTTCGACGGCTGGGGCTATGTCCATCTGTTTGACAACTCCGACGGCAAGATGACGGAGCTCGACACCTACGCGATCCCGGAGGCGCACGACCCGGCCTTCGCGGAGGGCTTTGGCGATCTGTCGGTGCACGAGGTCGCGACCTCGAAGCAGGTGGACAACCGGTTGTACTTCTCGTACTACTCGGGTGGCTTCCGCGTAGCCGAGATTGAGGACGACAAGATCGTTGAGAAGGGTCACTACATCGCAGAAGACGGCAACAACTTCTGGGGTGTGCAGGTGTTCGAGCGGGGCGGCCAGGAGTACGTGGCGGCCAGCGATCGTGACAACGGTCTCTGGATCTTCAAGTACAACGGCTGAACCCAGCGAAGTCGACCATGCCCCGGATCTGCCAGGGGCATGGTCGACTTTCGTCTGTCGCCCTTGGAAATTGGCCGGTGCGGACGCGATTGGGAGGCCACCCACCCCGTCCGGTAACCTCGTCCGCGGTGGCGTGTCCGAGCGGCCGAAGGTGCAACACTCGAAATGTTGTGTGGGTTCACGCCCACCGTGGGTTCAAATCCCACCGCCACCGCAGCATGAAGACCCCCGATTTTCACTGGTATTCCAGCGAAAGCGGGGGTCTTCACTTTTGCACAATGTCCGTTTTGGGCACATTTTGGGCACACTTTTCTCACGATCCAACAAATTCCGGCGGCCTAAACGTGATCTGGAGAGTCTCGATCTAAGCTCGTCGCAGCCCTCAACCGACTCGTCGAGGCGACCATTTGGGTCTCGCCCTATCGCCCAGAATGTGGCGAAACGTTTTCGCGGGTACGACAAAGGGGTTCCGATCGGGAGTACCGTCCTAACTCCCACTAGTCCTGCCTCGACTGCTTAATAGCGCAGGTCTTCGCGGCTTGGGCCCCCTGACGAGAGGTTGCGCGGCGTGAGAAGCGCTGGATCGCTCAACCAGAGCGGTCGGTACGTATGAGTGCCGATCCGCCTGACTGGGCTGCGCTCTACTTGTCCCACCGTGACGCGATGTATCGAGTTGCGGCCAGTGTCTTGAGGGGGTTCGGAATCGCTGACCAAGCAGACGATGTAGTTCAGGATGCCATGGTGTCTCTCATGGGATCTCCGCCGAGCGAGGTGAATAACTGGGAGGCGATGATGGTATCTGCCGCCAAGAATCGCGCACTCGACCGGGTCGGATCCGCTGCTGTTCGCCACGCCGGCCCTGAGCTCGACCCCCACCGCCTTGGCGGCGAGGCCCCGGACATCGCGGACGACGTTGCCGAGAGTCTTGACCGGCAACGCCTCGCCGCCAAGGCTTGGGATCACTTGGGAATTTTGGACGATCGCCACCGGAAGGTTGCGTGGGAGTACATCGCGCTGGGTCGTGACCGGACGGAGGTCGCGGCTGAGCTCGGCGTCTCGCCAGCTCGCGTGAGTCAGATGGCCAAGAAAGCGGCGGAAGATTTAAGAGAAGCATTCAGGCGAGAGGGGGAGAATCTATGAATGGTGAAGCGGACGACACATTTGGTGAGGCTTTGGAAGCGCGACTGCGCGGGACAGAAATGCATGTTCGATCTGGGCCTTCAGAGCCCGCCCCGTCTGAACTCGACTCCCTGCTTAACGTCGCGGATCTGTTGTGGGAGACGGCCCACGGTGCGCCTCCAATCGCGTCCGATCCGACTGCGGCGATGCTTGGCCTCGTGCCAGATCCGAAGTATGCGCTCTACTCCAGGGCACTCAAGAGGTTGAGGTCCAATGCCCAGATGAAACCGAGCCAGCTGGCTAGTCAACTCAGGGAACGCGGGTGGCGGCTTGAGACCCGCGACGTGGTGCGTTGGGAAAGTAGACCATCTGCGGACGTGTCACCAGCTTTGATCAGGGCAATCGCGGCTGCTCTTGGCGCTGAACCGGACGAGCTCACATCCAGTGCTTCAGGCGCGACGATTGGAGTTTCACTCACCGGGCTGACTGCGTCTCCGAAATTCGCACGCTTGGCCGCTCGCTGGGCAGCGATTCAGGGCATCTCGATCCCGATGGCCAGGTCCGCGCTTGAATCGCGCGTCGTCGCCACCGTTCACCGAGGAGAGTGGCCCGACGACGACCAACTTTTGCAGTCGCTGGAGGTTTTGGTCGACTCGGTTGAAGAGTCACGTGGCTGGAATGACGACACTTGATGAATGCGCAGAACTTGCGCTCGCGATCGTCGACCCGGGGACTCGGGAACATTTCGCTTTGGATCCGCTGACCGCCCTTCGCGACGAGCTGCACATTGTTGCCAAGCCTGCGGAGCACCTTGTGGCGCTGAGGTCAGGCGGGGGGGCGTGCGACGGAACTTCGTTTCTCGACGACGGCGTGATCCTGTACGCCCCGAGCCTCAACAGCAGGCGGCAGAACTTCACGCTAGGTCACGAACTGGGCCACTGGCTGGTCGAGCAGCTCGACGATGTCCTCGACTGGATCGCGGACCAGCGAGACCCCAGTGCAGTAGTCGAATCCGTATGCGACCGGATAGCTCAAAGATTGTTGCTACCTGAGGAACTTATCGACTCGGTCGTCGGCAATGGACCAGTGAGAGCTAGGCATGTAGTTGAGCTCTTCGATGCAAGCCTCGCTAGCCACCCGGTGTGCGCGATCGGCCTGGCGCGACGTCTGCCGTGCTTGGGATCGGTCGCGATCATCGACCCTGGTGGGCGTCGAGTGCAGTACGCCAGTGTCGCCACAGACAGTGCCGGCGGATGGCCGAGCATCTTCCCATGGCCTGGGCATGACGTACCTGCCGGGCATCCAACGCTGACCATTGTGCCTGGTACGGAGGTGACGCGTCGCTCCTTCTGGCGAACGCCGTGGGGCGACCAACAGGACTACTACATCGATGCGGTCCGCTTTGGTCATCGCGTTGCTGCAGTTCTTGCCGAGCACGACTTGTGGGGTGCTGAGCGGCTACACCTCGATACAGGTAGCAGCGTGGACGACCGCCCCGAAACCGAGCATTTCTGTTGCGGCGAGCGACAGACCGCCCGGGGCTACCCATGCGGCGACTGCGGCGGACCCTACTGTCGAATCTGCAAGCTGTGCCCGTGCCAGCGATCCGCCGCAGCCGAGCAGCTCTGCGCCGGCACGTGCTTTATGAAGTTCCGCCCGAACCTCCTTGAGAATGGTCTCTGCGAAGAATGCCGATGATCACACCACTGGCGTGCTAACTCCACGCCGTGCTGCGTCGACTACCTAGTGATAGCCACCAACGACGAGCGTGGCCTACGTCAAGGAGTCCGCATGAAGCGCAACTCGAACGGATACACCGTCACCTGCCCGCACTGCCGCGCCCAGTTCCTGATCGGCGGCTACAGCCCCGGCCTCATCCGATGCGGCTCCTGCGGCAAGCCGTTCAACCTTCGGTAGCCCAAGAGCCGGCAATCGATCTCGCCGCGGCGCTTCCGCGGCGCGCCGTGATCCATCACCGCTCGATCAAACGAAAGGCTTCACCCATGACCCAGCCCAACAAGCGCACTGTGCAGCGTCGCGACGACGGCAATTTCGAAGTCCGCAAGCCTGGGGGCGCCCGAGCCAGCGCCGTCACCCGGACACAGGCCGAGGGGATCGACCGCGCCCGCGAGATCCTCCGAGGCGATGGTGGAGGCGAGCTCGCTGTCCGTGCGCTCGACGGCCAGATTCGCCAGCAGGACACCATCAAGCCCGGGAACGACCCCCGCTCGAGTAAGGGCTGAGACACCACACCGCCCTCTCATCCCCAAGACCGAATCGTTCAAGACTCGAGGACAAGGACTCCGATGTGCTGACCGCTGCCGCGAAGTCGATCGTGCGGTTCACCCGAGCGCCTGTCGCGGGACCTGTCAGCGGGTCAGGTGGTCGTAGAGCGCCCTTTCGCATACGAGCACGTGTGGCCTAGTGCCGTCGGAGCCCGGGCCCGAGCCACGGACGGTGACGGCGATGAGGTCGTTACCGGCATCGAGCAACGCTGCGAGGCGGCGAGCCTGTCCCTTCGGCACATACCCCGCGGGCCGTCGGCCGGTCTCGGGGTAGACGGCAATGGCGTTTGCATCGTGGACGTTGCTCGGCTCGCGGACCAGGCGAACCGGAGTGCCGGGGGTGAACTGGCCCGCCTTGACGGCCGCTTGGTGGTATGACGTGCCAGCTACAGCGAACGAATGAAGTCCCGCTCGGTAGGCCGTCCGTGACCTGGGATTAACCCAGCCCAACGAGGTGACGACGAGCAACCTGTCGCGCTCGCGCTCCAGGCGAGCCTTAGGCAATCCGGAGGCTCCAGGTGCCAGGGCACGTGCCTCGGTCTCGGGGTCCATGTACTCCGCCCTGGCGACAATCCCGACGCTGCGCGCACGGGCGGCGCTTTCAGCACGAGTGCGTGTTTTCTGAGGACCGCGCTTCTCCAGGTGGATCACAATTCCGCGGATCTCGGCGTTGGATCGGCCTTGCCTCTGGTAGGCACTGAGACGCCCGTGCCAGTCGTCAACGGGCATCCAAGATGGACCTGTCTCGATGCTGAAAGAGGCGCTCTTAGCCGGCGCGGCGTGGGAATCGACGTTGCCGACGTCAGGGCGCTTGCGGCGAAAGAATCCCATCGCGCCAGCCTGCCACCGAGGAACCTCCAGAGGCGGTGAAACGGCCAATTGGCGGTGGTCGCGTGCGCGGAGCGAGTGTCTGATCCCGCAAGAGGTCTCAAGGTCTCGAGGGTTGCCCCCACACGGCTAGCGCGAGGTGGCCAATGTCCGCCCGCCCGTCGCAGCCAGTTTCAGGGGCGGCTCAGAGCTCACTCACCTCGGGTATCAGGATCGTCACGCGGGCACGCACCATCCCGGCGCCGTCATCCTTGGCCCAAATCCGGGCGACACCGGTTACGAGATGTCCACTGCCGGCGATCCGTGCAAGCGCCACCGCATACTGCTCAGCTAGCTCTGCTGGAAGGTGGCCGACTTGGTGTCCATCGATGACGACCGCGACTGCGTTAGCGTCGTGTGGGTTCCATGGCTCGGGGATTAGCACGCACTCGCTGTCGTTGACCTCAATTCCTGCAGTAGGAATCGGGAGGCCGCGTCCCCGAAACACTTTCTTGATACCTGCGACGTGATACGTCTCGCCGACAACCTCGACTTGCTCGTCGAGTGGATCTCGGAGCGGCTCGAGTCTCAGCTCTGCCAGCATCTGAGCTATAGAAGGAGTGGTGCCCTGGTGGCTACCGCGGCTCCGACTGAATGAGGCGGACTCATTGAGCTTGGCCTTGAGAATCGCGTTCGTGTCGGCACGAAGGGCAAGGCGCTCGGCCTTCGCTTCAGCGCGCTCCTGCTTGTCGCCGACTAGTTCCCGTATGAACCTGCTGCGCTGCTTCCGCCCAGGCGTCGCTTCCTCTCCTTCCGGCTCGGTGCTCGGATCGCGCGGGGCGAATTGCTCTGTCCACTGGATGCCGTCCCACCAGCGCCAGCGGCCAGCGTTGTTCGGATCGACGTACCACTGGGGAGGAGGAGGCTCGCTACTTTGGCCTGACACGCTGTCGAGCGTATGCGGGATCAAGGGGGCACGTCCCCAAGATGTCTATCTAAATATCGTCGTCTCTCAACTTCTCGTGTGGCCGTCAGCGGTCGCCATAGCCTTCGCGCTTCACCAACGACGTCACGATTTTGGGGCCCGCCGCCGCTGATGTGTCAACCCGCTGGGTTCATGGGAGGACGTGAGCTCAGGAAAGAGCACGGAGGGCCGCTTCGTTCATCGCTTCCGCCACTGCGTCGAGGTCGTCTTCGAAGAGGTCGGCGTAGACGTCGAGGGTCATGGCGGCGGATTTGTGGCCCAGCATGCGCTGGACAGCCTTCGCGTTCGCGCCCGATGAGATCGCGAGTGATGCGGCGGTGTGGCGGAGGTCGTGTGGGGTGACGCGCGGGATGCTGGCGCGGCGGACGGCGCCGGCGAACCAGCCGCCGGATGAGCCATCGGTCCGTGTTCGTCGCCGGAGCTCACCGTCAGGTCCCGGGAAGAGGAGCGCCTCGGGTGACTTTCCGACGCAGGCCTTCTCGAAGAGGGGGTCGAGCATCTGGATGTACGGCACCGATCGGCGCTCGTGGTTCTTGGGTGTGCCGATGTGGATCTCGGTGCCGACCTCGACGGCGTTGCGCTCGATCGAGAGGCGACGTCGCGAGGTGTCGACGTCGCGTACGCGAAGCGCGATCATCTCGCCCCACCGGATGCCGGTATAGGCGAGGACCAGGACGACGCCGCACGAGTCGCCGGCCTCCTGGGCAAGGCGGTCGACCTGTCGGTGGTTGAGGTAGATGCGGCCCCGCATAACCTTGCGCTTTGTCTTCACACCCTTGGCCGGGTTGGCGATGATGCGCCGGTCATCGACGGCGTCATCGAGGATGGACGACAGCACCCCGTATGCACGCTTGACCGTGGTCGCCGAACGATCGGCGCCGAGCGCAGCGACCCAGTCTTGGATCGTCGTACGGCTGATGTCGCTGACTCGCACGTCATGCCAGCGAGGCGCGACGTGAACGCGCCATCCGATTTCGACCGCCTTCAACGACGACGGCTTGAGGTGCGCACTCTGTCGGACCAGCCAACCCGGCCCGAGCTCGCCTACCGTCGCTTGGCCGGCTTGGTGCGAGATGAACTCGCCGCGATTCTTCTGCACCTCGACTGAGGCCGCGAACTGTTCGGCATCGCGCTTGGTCCTGAACCCACGCTTCTTGGTCTGGGTGCGCTCCGGCGTGCGATAGCGAACTTGGTACCGCTTGCCGCTCGACGTTTCGTACGACTCGATCGTCGCCACAGCAGATCACCTCCCTTCTGCACCTCCGGGACTACCGCTTCGAGCGCATGTCGCGCCATAGGAGGTGGGCAAGTTGTGGAGAAGGTAGGCGGCACGCACCCTGTGGATCGTTGACCTGGATTCACGTTCGGACTCGTCGCTGAGCGTCGAGCCACGACCCAACGTCGGTCAGCGAGTACCGCACCCGCGTGCCGACCTTCACGTACTCCGGCCCAGTCCCGAGGTAGCGCATCTGCGCCAGCTGTCCGATGCTCACCGAGAGCAACTCGGCGAGGTCTTCCGGGGGGACGAGCCGCTCCATCACCTGATCAGTCATCTTCATCCTCCGCATTCGTAGGCATCACACCCAACAAGGGCAATTGGAATGCCGTGAGTGGCGGGGGAACGTTCAAGAATCGGGGGAACGTTTAGGGAACTTCGACGTCGGGGAACTACCTGCACTTTGGACGATCGGCGAGCGATACCCGCTGACCACGAATTCCTCGTATGGGTCCGTCGGTAGCTCCGAGTAACTTCGACGCATGAACACAGTCATCGCGATTGCCGCGGCGGTCGCTTCCCTCGTTTCCGGAATCTTTGTCTGGCTGCAGGTGCAAGAGATGCGCCGCCAGACCCGTTTGCAGCAGGAAATCTACGAAGCTGCGGCGCAGCCTTATGTATGGGCTGACATCAGAGTTTCTGAGGACGGCGGATGGAGCTTGATGTTTGTCCTCGGCAACTCCGGGCAAACGATCGCCCAGAACGTCCGAGTCATGATCGACCCCTACCTGCCGTACGAGGAGCGCGACGCTGAATTCATAGAACGCCTTCGTCCCAAATTGGAGCGCGGACACTCCTCTCTAGCTCCCAACCACCAAATAGCCTGGCCCCTCGGAGGCTCACCCGACATCGTTAACGCAGACGGCCCCCGGTCCCACTCCGTTCGAATCGACTACGAGGGCCCTTTCGGGCCCGTCACCACGGCAGAGTTCGTCATCAATCTTGATGACATACGAGAGGCCGCGGCCCGACATTTCGGAACTCTGCACGAGATTCGAGAAGCTGTGGATCGCCTCGCTTCGAAGAGTTGATGGGAAAGGTAGACGTGAGACAGCGTCCGAAACGCCACGAGTTCGACACGAAGATCTCAGTTGTCATCTCCGAAGCGATTGAACGATCAGGACTCGACATCGATACCCAGCCCGAACTTGTCGAGCAGGTTGTTGGCAAAGCAATCGACAGGGGTTCCAAGAACGCGTCCGACGTCGTGGTCCGAAGCTTGTTCAAGGCTGCTCCGCGCATGTTGCGCCGCCGACGGCGTGACGAAAGGAAATGGCGCCGACAGATTCGCAAGTACTGGGGCGAGGCATTCAACATTTACCGGATGCTTTTGGTTGCGTGCCATGAGGTGGGCGAGGCCTTCGATTTCGACCATCGACCTCCTGACACGGAACCATTCCCACCGCTCGCGAACGCGATGTTGGGTCTGCAGGCGCGAGCCGTTCAGGTTGCTTTGGACGTCCTGACCCTGCTCGAGAATGGTTTGGGTCAGGGCGCGCTCGGGCGCGCTCGGACACTCCATGAAATTGCTGTCGCAGCCTGCGTGCTGTCCGAGCAGCGAAGCCCAGGAACGAATCCCGACTTGGCAGAACGATTCCTCGACCATCAGATCGTGAGCACGCGCAAGGACGCGCGGCAGTACCAAGACAACGCCGATGCGATCGGCTACGAGAAGTTCACTGACGATGAGATGAAAGAGTTCGAGGACAGCTTCGAACGTGTCAAAACCAAATACGGATCTGAGTTTTGCAAAGACAACGGCTGGGCGGCAGTTCTGAACGGTGGCTCAGCGCCGACGTTTCGTCGGCTCGAAGAACTCGCGAGCATGTCGCACTTGAGGTCGCACTACGCGTGGGCGAGCCATGAGGTTCACGCCGACTCAAAGGGCTGGCAGCAGAACATCGGCGAGTGGGACGGGGTTCTCTACAGGTCGACCGGCGGAACGCTGAGCGGCCTGGCCGATCCTGCGCACATGGCCGCTATCGCGCTCAATAACGTAACGCTGAGCCTGATCATGTGCACGGACGAAGGTCCAGACACGGAATCACTGATTGTAATGCGAGTCCTCACGCAACTCGTGGATCGAGTCGGAGACGCGTCCATCGAGGCTCACCGACGAGTCGAAGCTCTTGGAGGCTCAAGCGTGCACGACGGATAGGCAAGGGTGCGTCTTCTCACGCCGGATCCGCCACGTTCCCCTCGCGCCATTTCGTCAGCAATCCGGGAATGCATGAGGTGTGTGACGAAATTCTTTGGACGAGGTGTCGTCTCGGGCAGGAGAACTCGACCTTAGTTGTCAGGAGGTCTTCTGATGAGCGATGACAAGGGATCGAGTGAGCCGAGCAAGCCTCGGTTGTGTGAGCGGTGTGGTTCGCGGATGCCGCCGCAGAAGAGGGGGCGGCCGCGGCGTTGGTGCTCCCAGCAGTGCAGGCAGTCGGCATACGAGGAACGTCACGGTCTGGAGAGCTGGAAGGACAAGCAGCCAAAGGTGAGCAATCTGTCGGACGTTGTCGAGGTGATGTCGGAACGTGGCGCACGTCGAGATGCCGCACGCCGACGGTCGACGTCCGATCGTCGCGGAGCCCACACGCCAAACGATTGCCTTTTTGCCGTCGGCGAGGATCTGATTTCGATGACGATGGTCGTCGAGCGGGTGACCGACATGGTGCGCGACTACGGTGTGGTCAACACGTTCGAGGGTCGGCTCCTTGCTGGTCGAGTAGCGGAACTCGTGAACACCGTTCTCGAGCGATGCGCGGCGGTGGTGCCGGTGGAGGCGTGTCCTGGGATCAACCCATCAACACCCGAAAGCTGAAGTGGGCGGGTCCCAAATACATGCTCGCCGGGCTCATAACCCAGAGGTCACAGGTTCAAATCCTGTCCCCGCTACCAAAGAAGGCCCGGACCAATAGGTCCGGGCCTTCTGCAATGTTGGAAGGCGAATGCGCGCCAGTCAGCGTGTCGTCAATGTCGACGCGGCGGGCGCGTTGGGTCTTCGAGGAGCGAGTCATGCGACCTGGGATTGGGACGTCGTCGTACTCGCCACTCGAGCCTGACCTAGGGTCGTCCTGTGACTGTGAACGTTCTTCATCCCCAACAGGCTCGTGGCGTCCTCCTCTTCGGACCCGGGGCGGGCGGTTCGCCGCATCGTTATCAGCGGCTCTTGGATGCCGCGTGTGAGGCGGGGTTCGTTGTTGCTGCGCCCGTGCATGACCGATTCGATGGTCGATCCGTCACTGACGAACAGATGCGCGACCGTGCCTTCGGTCTTCAGGCTGCGCTTGGCGAGGTCGGGCGTTCGGACCTGCCCGTCATTGCAGCAGGGCATTCTGCTGGTGGGTGGGCTGCGCTCTGTTTGGCAGGCGCCCAGCCTTGGGGGCAAGACCGTCGCCAAATTGAGGTCCCATTCGAGACGCGCGTCGCCCGAGTGGTGATGCTCGCTCCAACCCTCGGCTGGTTTCGGGAGCCCAGCGCGTTGGAGCGCGTCGATGTCCCTCTCGTTGCGATGGTCGGCGAGTTGGACAGGGTGACACCCCCGGCCGAACTAGATCTCCTGAGAGCTGGACCGGGTCTCGTCGACGAGCGAAGGTACGAGGGCGTCGGGCATCTTGACTTCATGTCTGAGCTCCCTCCTGGAGTTGTGCCGACCGACGGCCTCGATCACATCCGGTTTCTCGACGAGCTTGAACGTGACTTTGTCGCTGCTCTTGGATAGGGGAGCTCGTCGGACTTGGAACGGAGGCGCATTGGGAGCCGCCTGGTCCGTTTCTTGTCGCAGTGAGTGATCGTGCCAAGTCTGGCGTCTCGAACCCGCTACCAACAGGGCCGAACCAACAGGTCTGGGTCTTCGTTGTGTCAATGGCTCGCGCTTCGGACTTCGCTAGGCGATAGGCCGAATCGGCGACGGAATGTGCGACTGAATACGGCTGGATCGACGATTCCGTATCTGGCGCTGACTTGGGCAATGGTCAGGTGAGCAAGGTCTGGGTTCTGCAGATCCGCGAAGCAACGGGTGAGTCTTTGCTCGCGTAGCCAGGCCCCAAACGAGGAGTCAGTCAGTGCGAAGATGCGGTGGAGCTGGCGCACTGAGATTCCGTGAATTTCCGACACGATGGTTGGACTGAGGGATGGGGAGCTGATCTGGCTCCTCGCGAAGGTTTTCATTCGTGCAGCTAGCTCCAGAGGATCGATCGTGTCGGCAAACTCGGCTGCCGGACGCAGGCTTGCTCCGAGAAGTTCGACAGCCATCGCCCCATAGGCGATTCGGTCAGCGTCCGAGACAGTCTCATCGAGACGGCTCAGGTTGAGAAGGTAGTTGGCTACGAGTTGGTCTGAACGTGAGCCGGAGCCGAACACGCGGGCTGTGTCTCGTCGCCCGTCGACGCCGGTGCGAGTGAGAGCATCGCGTGGAATGTGGAACACGAGATGGTCGAACCCGTCCCCTTGAAAGTCAACTGTGTACGGTCGAGCGCTGTCGAAGAGGGCGAATTCTCCCGCTCCGAGGCTCACTTCGCGGCCATCTTGGGATCCGAACGTGTGGCCACGTAGCTGGAGGGCAACCAGGAATCGGTCCTCGCGGGAGGTCGCCAGGTTGTTTCGCGTGCGAGCGGCTGTCATGGGGTCAGTGACGATGCGAGTAGCGCGGAGCGGACCGAACTGGCGGGTTCGGATTGCTCCGCGAATGGGTCCGTCGATGTTGGGTGTGATGTCCAGCTCGACGAATGTCCGACACATGGCTGCGCGCCAGAATTCGTTGCGATCGCGGGCTGCGACGCGGCTCGTCGACACCGTCTCGTCCATCCGCGAAATGTAGGACGCGGTGCCCGTGCTCGGCAATAGCGCACTTGATCTTTAGCGCCAAGGTGATTTGCCATCTGTGCCAAGGTGGCGGCCCACGGGCATCGCGTCCGTACGTTCCACTCAAGCAATTTCGAATGGAATGGAGCTCGTCATGTACGTACGCGCAGGGATTCTGACCAGCGAGATCGGCTCGCGATACGGAGAGAGCCCAGCCCTCACGTTCGAGGGTGAAACGGAGACCTTCCGAACCCTCGACCTCGCGGCGAACCGTGCTGGTTCGGGCCTGACCGCCATCGGCGTCTCAGCAGGGTCCGTGGTGGGCGTACTCGCATACAACAGTGCAGAGGTTGTCCATGTCTGGCTCGGATGCGAGCGCGCCGGACTCGTCAGAGTCACGCTGCACAGCCACTTCGAGATGGAGACCCACGTGACGTTGCTCCAGGAGGTTGGCGCAACGGCGCTGGTGTTTGACTCCCGCTTCAGCGACGCGGTCGATGCGCATCGCGAAAATCTTGCCGGCATGGCTCTGATCGCGATCGGCGACAACCCTCCCGACTGGGCCACCTCGTGGTCGGAAGTAACGGCCAAGGGTTCGGACGGTGAACTCTTCCTCGACGCCAATGAGGCCGATCCCGTATTCCTTCAGCCGACCACAGGTACAACAGGTAAGCCCAAGCCCTGGATCGTGACGCACCGGTCGTGGGCAGCGATCGTCAATCAGAACCTGCACCACCTTGACACGTTCTCGACGGACCTGCCCTCCGTTGGCCCAAATGACGTGATGTTGCACGTTCACGCACTTCAATGGGCGACCGGATTTCAGCTCCTCTACCCATTCATCGTGCGCGGTGCGCGCACCGTCTTGATGGACGACTCGGAGTTCGATCCAGAAGCCCTGGCGCAGACTCTTGTGGATGAGGGGGTGACGGCGCTGCTGCTGCCGGCTCCGATGCTCACCCCACTGCTTGACCTCATTGAGGCGAAAGGCGGAATCGATCACAAGCTGAACAGGCTTGTCATCTTCTTCGCAACCCCGGAGTTGCTGGTGCGCACTTCTGAGGTGCTTGGCGACGTTTGGTGCCATGGCTTCGGCTCAACCGAGCAGGGCGCGGCCACCACACGACTCCTGAGTAGCGAAGTGGCCGTCAACGCTGATCGCCTGGCAAGCGTCGGCAGGGCGGCGTCGCCGTTCTTCGAGGTGGCGATCGTTGACCACACAGGTTCGCGACTGCCAGCTGGCGAGGTGGGCGAAATCGTGGTCCGGAGCGCGATGTCCACCAGTTCCTACTGGGATCTTCCGGAGCGCACCGAGAACGCCTACTTCGCCCACAACTGGTTCAGGCCCGAGGATGTCGGCTATCTCGACGCCGATGGTTTCCTGTACTACGTCGACCGGGCGGGCGACTCCATCTCCACTCCCCACGGGACCGTCTACCCCCACGCCGTTGAGGGCGCCGTCCTGCGCCATGACGCTGTGGCGAATGTCGGTGTCGTCGGTCTGAGCAACGGCGAGATCGTCGCCGCAGTCCAGCTGAAGCCAGGCTTCATTGATTCAGTCGAGCTCCGCCGCGAAATCGAATCCGCGGGCTCTGCAGGACTCAAGCCGCACGAGCTGCCGACGGTGCTCATTGTCGAGGAGCTACCCACCGTTCTTGGTGGCGCCAAAGTTCAACGCGGAGTGCTTCGCGAGGCGTTGGAGGAGCAACGTCGATGACTGCGACCTCCTCGGCCCTGGTGGAAGCCGCAGATTTGGTGCTCGTCACTGACGGGCAGGGCGAGACGCGAACAGGCGCAGAGCTGTATCACGCCGTGTCGTTGCTGGCAGGCGAGATGACGGCAGCGGGGTGGGCAGGGGGCGTTGTCGGGCATTGGTTCACCAACAGCATCGCGTCGATCGAAGCAGCTCTGGCGATCGAGTGGATTGGCGCGACGCGGGTGTCAATCGATCCGACGACCAACAGCCAAGAAGCGAACTCGATGTGGAACGCAGCCAACGTTGATGGCCGACTTGTCGACCCTGAGCACGGACACGCGCCGACCCCCGACTCGCTGGTATACACGCGCTCTCCCGAGACAGGCGGCAGTCTTATACCTCCCACTGAGGAGGTCGATCCGAACAAGACCTACCTTCTGTACCCGCGTGCTGTGCAAGATGGTGAGCTGCTGGCGGTGCCGATCTCGTACGGCAACTGGGATGCGACGATGCGGCTGAACCAGGCTCTATACCGTGAGGGCTGGTACGGGTCGGGGTTTGGTCCTGACGCATGCTTCCTGACGGTGCAGCAGCTCATGCACGGAACTGGGTTGGTGGGGTCGTTCCCGTTTCTGCGCATGGGACTACCCCAAATCATTCTCGACCGGTTCGATGCCGACCTGGTGCTTGAGGTGTTGGGGTCCGGGCGCGTGACCGCCACGATGATGGTGACGGCGATGGTGGATCGGCTAACTGACGCCCTCGAAGCAACCCCACGCTCACTCGGGAAGCTGAGCACCCTTTTGTATGGCGGCGCTCCGATGAGCCCTGACCGGCTCCTCAGAGCGACCACGGCGATGCCGGACGTGCTGGTCCAGATCTATGGTCGGCTCGAGGGAGGTTGGCCGCTGACCGTCCTGGATCAGGCGGATCATCGGTCAATCCTTGCGGCGGACGGTGGGCTCCTCATCGCGAGTTGTGGACGCGCACTCCCAGAAGCGGGTTTGCAAATTCGCGCGTCAGGAGAGGTTGTCGTTCGCTCTGACATGGTCGTCGACTCGTTTGCCGATGTCGACGGCTCCTGCGGACTCGGTGACATCGGCCATCTCGACGCCGACGGATATCTATTCCTCGACGGTCGCCTGGATCGGATGATCAACACCGGCTACCACGTGTATCCGGCTGAGATCGAGGATCGAATTCGAGAGGTCGCAGGTGTACAGAGCGCTCGTGTTGAGGGACGCCCAGACCCCCGGCGGGGCGAGAAGGTCGTCGCGCTCGTCGTGGCGAGTCGCGACGACCACGAACGACTGCAGCGTGAGCTTGATCTGCACCTGCGAGCGACCCTGGCGCCGTACAAGGTTCCGCGCGAGTACGAATTTCCCTCCTCGCTTGGCCAATAGTAGCCCGCGAGTCCGTAGCTGTTGTGTGTCCAGATCAACGTGTCCCAGTAGAACCAAACTAAGGAGAAACAATGAGTTCGACCAATGCCACTGCCCTGAGTGTCGGAGTGCTCGCAGGACTCTCGATCTACCTCGCGGACCTTGTGGACATCCCGCCGTGGCTCACGTTCCTTGCATGGTTGACCGTGTACTTCTGTGGTGGGGGACGCGAAGGTGTACGTCTCCAGGTCACCAACAACCTGTGGGGAGTGCTCGTTGGAGCTGCAGCACTATGGGTACTTGCAGAAGCGGCAACCGGGCTTTGGCTGACTGCGGTCGCGCTGGGTGTGGCGGCGTTTGTGATCGCGCAATCTGCCCGATTCGGGCCTCTGTCCCAAACTCCTGCCGGCTTCGTCGGACTCGCCATGGCTGCAGCCGCGGCCCAGGTCGCCCCGGTCGCAATCACAGATGGGTCACGCCACAATCCAGTGCTGGTGGCCGTGGGTGCAGTCGTACTCGGATCGCTGCTCGCGCTAGCCTCCGACTTGCTTTCGTCGATTCTCAGTGGTGATCGACCTCGCTCTGAAGCGGCCGAATTCGGGGCAGTCGACTAGGCACTCAACCCAGAGGTCGCAGGTTCAAATCCTGTCCCTTCTACCAATGAAGGCCCGGACCTGTTGGTCCGGGCCTTCATTACGTTTGCACTACTGGTCCGCGGATGGGCTAACTGTCTTGGCGCTTCAGCGACGGTGGATCAGATGTTGCCGATCGACGCGTGACAAGCGCTTGATTTGGCGAACTGGCGATGTCTCCAACGTCGAGACAGAATCGGCTAGACAAACGTTTGATCAAGCCCGTACAGTCGCATTGAGACGGTGACGTCGTGCCTGAGCGTGAGGCGCTGCCACCGCCCGATTCAGAAGCAAAGGATTTCGGGTCCGTGACGTTCATCATCACCCAGTCATGTTGCAACGACGCATCATGTGTAGCTGTCTGCCCGGTTGACTGCATCCACCCGGCGCCGGACGATCCGGACTTCGCGACAGCGGAGATGCTCTACATCAATCCTGATGAGTGCATCGACTGCGGTGCCTGTGTACCCGCCTGTCCGGTCAGCGCCATTCACGCTGACTCCGAGCTGCCGGGGCACCTCAGCGACTACGTTCAGATCAACGCTGACTACTTCACCTGGGTCGGCGACATCCCGTTCCCGGCCGTTCCTCCGCCGGCCGGCCCCAAGGTGCAGGATCAGGCCGCTCCGCTGCGGGTTGCCGTCGTGGGATCCGGTCCGTCGGGTTGGTTCGTCACCGAGGAGCTGGCCGCCACCCGTCGCGCCGACGTGGAGATCACGGTCATCGACCGGCTGGCGACGCCTCACGGTCTCGTACGCCATGGCGTCGCGCCTGACCACCTCGGCACCAAGGACGCGTCGCTCATGTTCGACACCATCGCGCGGCACAAGAGCACCACGCTCCGTCTCAACGTCGACGTCGGCCGCGACGTCACCCACGATGATCTCCTCGACCACCATCACGCGGTCGTCTACGCGACCGGCGCACCGGTCGGTCGTACGCTCGGTATCCCGGGCGAAGACGTGCCCGGCAGCTACTCCTCTGCGGAGTTCGTCACCTGGTACAACGGCGAGCCCGACCACGTCGATCTCGCACCGGCGCTCGATCACGAGCGTGCGGTCATCATCGGCAACGGCAACGTGGCTCTCGACATGGCACGCCTGCTCCTTCTCACCCCCGACCACCTGCACGCCTCGTCGGACATGGCCCCGTACGCGATCGAAGGGCTCCGCGAGTCAGCGATCCAGGAAGTCGTTCTGGTCGGACGTCGCGGACCGGAGCACGCAGCGTTCACGACGCCTGAGCTGCTGGCGTTGGTCAACAACCCCGACATCGACGTCATCGTGGATCCTGCGGAGCTAACGAGTCTGGCCGAGATCGCCGACGGCGAACGCACTGCCGGCACGTATGCCGCAAGTCAGAAGGTTGCGCTGCTGAAGCGGGCCGCTGCGATGGCCCCAACGGGTGCCATCAAGCGCCTGGTGCTGCGTTTCGGCCTGACTCCCCAAGAAGTCGTGGGGGAGGAGCGGGCCACCGGCATCGTCCTCGCGCGTACGGGCGATCCCGCCGACCTCGAGACGATCGAGGCAGGACTGGTGCTGCGAGCCACTGGCTACCGCTCGACCGCCGTTGAAGGCGTGCCGTTCGACGAGAAGTCTGGCCGGTTCGCCAACGACGGCGGACGCGTGATCGATCCGGCATCGGGCGAGCTCGTGGCCCGGGTCTACACGACTGGATGGGCCAAGCGAGGTCCATCCGGCGTGATCGGCACCAACCGTACGTGCGCTGCCGAGACCGTAACCGCGCTGATTGACGACTACTACGAGGGCTTGCTGCCCGAGCCTGGTGGCGACAAGAAGTCCTTCGACTCCCTGCTCACCGAGCGTGGGGTGGTCATCGTAGACCTCGCGGCCTGGAAGCGGCTCGACAGCCACGAGAAGGCCGAGGGTAAGGCCGTCGGACGCCCCAGGCTCAAGATCACCGACCGCGAGGAACAGATCCGCATCGGGGCCGAGAGGAGTGTTGTATGACAAATGAGGTTCATCGGCCTTGCCGCCTGCTCGAACTGCCCGACCCACGGAGATACTCATAATGGCTCATCCCGAAGGAAATGACGGCGCGCCGGAAGCGATCATCTTGCCCACAAGTCGCCGTACGCCGTTTGAACTGCCTGCGGAGCTGCAGGCTCTCCAGAGCCAAGGTCGGCCGATCTCCCGGCTTCGTTTCCCCGATGGACATCTCGGCTGGCTAGTCACAAGCGATGCTCTGGGGCGGAGGGTGTTGGTCGATGGGCGATTCAGTGTTCAAGATGGCCGCAGCCCGGTTGGTGACCCGGTCGAGAACGAATCAGTCAAGCGAGCATTTCATGCCCGACCCGAATCCAGGGGCGCCATACTGGAATGGGACCGGCCGCTGCATGCACGCCTTCGCCGGGCCCAAGCTAGCCATTTCACCGCGAACCATACGAAGGTGTACCAGTCGATCATCGAAAAGATCGTGGAAGCACGCCTGGATGCTATGCAGGCTGCAGGTTCGCCTGTCGACCTAGTCCATGAGTTCGCTCTCCCAGTCTCGTCGATGACAATTTGCGAGATCATGGGGGTGCCGGCGGAAGATCGAGAAAAGTTCGAGCGTCCAAGTGCTGCGACGCTGGATCTTGACGCCACATCGGAAGAGCGAATCGCCGCCAATGATGAGCTGTTCACCTACGCACGGCAAGTGATCGCCAGCAAGCGTGCCAATCCGGTTGGCGACCTTTTGAGCGATCTTGTGGTTGGCGGTCAGTTGTCGGATGAGGAACTGGCCGGAGCGGCGGCTCTTCTTTTCGAAGCCGGACATGGCACGACGGCAAGCATGTTTGCCCTCGGGACGTTTGCGCTTCTGGTCGATCAAGAGCGCTGGCAAGCACTCCGGTCCGACCCTTCCTTGGTCGACAACGCCGTCGAAGAGCTGCTGAGGTATCTGACTATTTTCCACCTGGGGGCTTTCACGCGGACCGCGATCGAGGCCGTCGAACTCGACGGAATCCTCATCGCAGCTGGGGAGAGCGTCGTGGTTTCTCTTCCAGCAGCCAATCGAGACCCCGGACGATACGCAAACCCAGACCAATTCGATCTGCAGCGCGATGCGCACGGCCATATGGCATTTGGACACGGCCGACACGTCTGCCTAGGCCAGTACCTCGCTCGGCTCGAACTCCAAGTTGGTTTCAGAGCAATGCTTGACCGGTTTCCTAGTCTCCACTTGGCTGTCGCCCCAGAAGACGTACCCCTCTACGAAGAGGAGCTGATTATTCAGGGAGTCCACCGGCTCCTTGTTGCTTGGTAGAGCGAGTCAATGAAAAGGGTCCGAGCTTGAATGGGGTGGTCGCAAAGCGGTAGGCTGGTCAAACGTTTGATCTACTACGGTGGGTTGTCTCTCGATGGCCGCACTCGCTGTAGGCGCGAGCAAGTTTCCAAGCCGTGAGATCTCCGATTGAAGGACTGAATAGATGAGCTTCTTCTCATTCTCCCCAACCACGGGGGAAACCGTTGCGGAGTACGGAGAAGCTACAACCGAGGAGATAAATGATGCAGTCGAACAGGCGGCGGAGGTCCATCGCTCGGGAACTCTCTCAGACCCAGGAGTACGTTCTCGGCTCTTGGGTCGTCTTGCCAAAGAACTGCGCGGAGTTGGCGACGCGATCGACGCGATAGCCCACATTGAGACTGGCTTGCCAGTTGCCAGGCTTGGGGGAGAGTTCGAGCGCGCATGCGTCCAGTTGGAGATGTTCGCCGATTTGGTCGAATCAGGCGTGGATGCCGAGGCGATTATCGACACCGCCGATCAGACGTGGCTTCCAGTCGCGCGACCAGATCTAAGGCGAATGCTGGTACCTCTCGGCCCCGTGGCCGTCTTCGGCGCGAGCAACTTCCCGTTGGCATTCAGCACGGCTGGCGGTGACACGGCTGCCGCTTTGGCTAGCGGGTGCCCCGTGGTGGTAAAGGAGCATCCGTCACATCCTGGCACGGCCGACATTGTTGCGGGAGCCGCGAAGCGTGCCGTAGCAGCAGTCGGACTGCCCCCCCGGAACCTTTAGCTCGCTCAGGGGAAGATTCGCGATCGGCCAGAGCCTTGTTGCGCATCCAGGAATTGCCGCGATCGCGTTCACAGGCTCGGCACAAGGGGGACTCGCGTTGAAGGCCATCGCCGAATCGCGGCAAGTCCCAATCCCAGTCTTCGCTGAAATGGGCTCCAACAATCCCTTCATCATCACAGCAGGTGCAATCACCGACGACATGGAGGGGTTTGCAAATGGGCTGGCGAATTCCGTGACTGGATCCGGGGGACAGCTGTGCACGAAACCGGGAGTAGCGTTCGTCCCCGAAGGCGAAGCTGGCGAGAACCTGATCGACGCGTTCCGCAGCCGGCTTGACGCGATGGAGCCTTCCCTACTTCTGAATTCTTCGGTTCATGGTCGTTTTCGAACGGGGCTGGCGAGGCTCTCAGCCGATCGAGTGACGGAGCGCGATGAGCTTGAACGGTTGGCAGGTTACCGTCAGCGTCCAGTTGCGGCCCGCGTCAGTGTTGGCGACTTGGCTCTCGATCCCAGTTTGCTGGAAGAGCTGTTCGGACCATTTGTCTTGATTGTGAGTTACGCCGACCTGGACGAATTGGAATCAGCCCTTGAAGCGCTACCAGGCCAACTCACGGCGACACTTCGCGTCGGGTCCAATGACGAGCTGATCTGCGAACGCCTTGCCGCTGTGCTGCAGCGAATCGCCGGCAGAGTCCTATTCGATGGGTTCCCGACCGGAGTTGCCGTAACTTGGGCCATGCATCATGGCGGTCCCTATCCAGCCACCACTGATCCGGCGCATACGTCCGTGGGAATGACGGCAACTCGGCGATTCCAACGCCCAGTGACGTGGCAGTCGGCACCGCAGCATGTGCTCCCGCCTCAGCTGCGTGACGGAAACCCATGCCAGATATCTCGGCGTGTGAACGGCGTCCTCACCACGTCCAAGTTGCTCCCGCGGTCTCCCAATGAAGATTTGTCAATCTTGAACCCTTAGTGCAGGTACGTCTGTTCCGGAGAGGCTATCGACTTTCCTGGACATAGACGGAGTTGCCGCGGGAGCAATGACATTTTCTCAGAACCCTCCGCTTCAAGCGATTGACTGCTCGTATCAAGCCGTGAGGGCGCGCGGTTGGCATGGCGCCCCAAGTAGGACCAGCCTGCGCGGCACCCGACGGCCGTATCAATCGAGTCAAACGATTGCCTTTTCGTTCGGACGCTACTACGCTGCCGTGAATGTCGAGAATTGCAGCGTTGCTCGGGCCGGCGGGTGGGCGCCGTCCCGATCGTTGCCAGCACACCATTGATAGTCCAAAGGAGCTCCACATGAAACGGAACAGACTTACGGCGAGCATCTGCGCGCTTCTAATAGCGCTGCTCGCCGCGTGTAGTGGCGGAAGTGACAAGAACTTGACCGACGAGAAGTTCACGCTGACGGTCTGGGACCTTGGCAACTCACTCAATCCGGAAGTGGATGAGCAGATCGATGACGCTTTCGAAGCCAAGTACCCTAACGTCACGATCAAGAGGGTTCATCAACCGCCAGAGACTTACCCAACGTTGCTTCGTACAGCCATGGCGGCGCAAAAGGGCCCTGATGTGTTTGCAGCATACGGGGGCAAATGGGTGCTCGACTTCCCCGCCGTACGGGAGCTGGACGACCTCATGGCCCCGGGCGACGAGGCAACCCTCACAGCTTGGGCAGAGAATGCCAAGCTAGCGGGGGGCAAGCACTTCACAGTTCCGACCGAGACGGCAGGAACGGTGATCTACTACAACAAGGCGCTGTTCCGGGAGGCTGGACTAGATCCCGAAGCCCCACCAACGACCTGGGACGCCTTCCTGGCGACATGCGACAGGCTGAAGTCGGCTGGCATCGTGCCGTTCGCTGGAGGTTTCAAGGACGGCGGCTTGGGTGAGATAATGTTCCAAAACTTCGCGCCGCAGTACATACCGGATACCAAGATGGACGAGCAGGTCGCCAATCCAGATTGGCAGGATCCTTCGGTGTCGAAGGGCTTTGACCGGCTGCGAGAGCTGCATGACCGCGGATGCTTCACCCCCGATTCAGAGACCATCAACCTGTTCCCGGATGTGGTCAACCAGTTCAAGTCGGGCAAGGCTGCCATGAGCATCGGGTTCACCGGAGGCGACGTCCACTGGAAGCTCTTCCGCGAGACGGCTTGGGGCAAGAAGGATCTTGGCGTTGCGCTTTTCCCGTTGGTGGCTGACGGCCTTTGGGACGAGCAGCGCATTCAGATAGGAATGGCGGGAGGCTCGGCCATGACCAAGTGGACCAAGCATCCCGAGGTCGTGTACGAGTACATGATGTTCGTCGCGAATAAGGAGAACTCGGAACTGCGTTTCGAGAAGAACGGCGCGATGCCGGCGAATGTCAATGCCAAACCAAATGTCACAGACGAGGCTGCCAAACAAATCATCGAGTGGATGCGCACCAAGCAAACACACCTGGGCGGCCAGATCGGTGCCATTGGCGCGAACGTTGAGATCGCCCTGTTGAAGGTCGTCCCGCAAGTTGTATCGGGTGACAAGAAGTGGGACGACGTGTCTGACCAAGTTCAGTCCGAGCAAGAAAAATCCAACTAACACAAATGTTGATGCACCAACTCACTGAAAATACGCGCGTGGCGCGGCGGACCGCCTTCTCGGGGCTCCGCCGCGTCACGAGCGCAGCGTCAGAACTGTTCATGGTGCTACCGGTCACCGTGTTGATCGCGTTTGTGGTGCTCATCCCGGTTGGCAGCGCGATCTGGCACTCGTTCACGGAATGGACTCCGGGCTACGGATCGACCTGGATAGGACTGGACAACTATCGCGAGATCTTCGCTTCTGACCAGTTTCAACAACTGCTCTCGAATCAATTCATCCTGTTGCTGGGCGTGCCGCTATGGGTTGGTTTTCCCCTCGCAGTGTCGTTCCTCCTCTACGAAGGCGTGCCGCTCCCAGGGGCATTCAGGGCGATCTTCTTCTTCGCTGGCACATCGCCTCCAGCTCTCATCGGCTTGCTCTTTTCATTCATGCTTGCCACCAATGGAACACTCAATGAGACACTGCGTCGTCTCGGTCTTGGCGCCTTGGCAAATGGGTGGCTCACAAATGAGAACCTGGTCAAGCCCGTGATCATCCTTGTACTCGCGTGGGCGACCATGGGCATGGGTGTGGTCCTGTTCTCCGCAGCACTAACTGCAGTCGATGGAGAGCTTCTGGAGAGCGCGGAACTGGACGGCGCGGGATGGTGGCAGCGAATGCGACACATAATTCTCCCAAGCATCCGTCCCACGGTCGAGCTTTGGACGGTGCTCCTCGTGATTATGGTCTTTACGGGCATCTTCCCCTGGATCTTCACGCTGACTGGAGGGGGGCCAGGTTACGCGAGCACAACGCTCGACTGGGACTTGTACGTCAATGCGCTGACGTATGGGAACTTCGATTTTGCTGCCGCTGAATCTGTCCTCTTGCTGGCCATTGCCGCATTCATCATGGGTGTGGGTTGGATGTCGGCGAAATACAGAGAGAGCCGCGCGTGAGAGCGCGCAAAAGGAGCTTGCGAAGCAGGAGCTCTAAGCGGAGAACGTTCTTGCTCCTGCTTCTCACCCTCCCATTTTTGTACCCGTTCGTTTTCTTGATCAACACCGCTCTGAAACCGCGGAGCGAGTTTGAACGTGATTCCGTATCGCTTTCAACGAAATTGACGTTCGAAAACTTCGCCTCGGCGTGGACGGACGCCGATCTCGGCGCAGCGATGCTCCATTCAGTAATTTCGGTTTCGATCGGCGTACTCGTGGCGGTCGCAATCTCGGTTACCGGGGCTTTTTGGTTCGTTCGCCGCCCAGGTCGGTGGTCGACCTCTTGGCGTGTACTGCTCATTGCCACGACCGCAATTCCGTTGCCCGTCTACATCATTCCGCTGTTCCTGCAACTCAGTGACGCGGGTCTGACCGACAACCTGTATGTGATGGGCGCCATTTACGCTGGGTGGACCTCAAGTTTGGGTCTGTATCTGGTCTACACGTTCCTCAAGGCCATCCCGGACGAGTTACTTGAGGCTGCGCAGCTCGACGGCGCGAACCCATGGCAACAGCTCGCGTACATTGTTCTTCCGCTGTGCAAGCCGATCGTTGCGACTTTGGCCGTCCTGGCCTTTGTCGCAACTTGGAGCGACCTTCTTGCCGGAGTTGTGCTGATCCAAGATCCCGAGAAGCGGCTGCTGATCCCGGCCACCGCACTTCTGAACGATCTACATGTCAGCAACGTTCCAAGGACGGCTGCGGCGGTCGTGATTGCCATGGCGCCGATGTTTGTCGTCTTCCTTGTGGGACAGCGATCGTTGGCACGGGGGATTCTCGCGGGAATCGGGAAGTAGTGCGAGCGGTCGAAGCACGTGACGATGCATTGGCGGTTAATCTTGGGCAGGCACGAGCAGGGGGACCGACAGACCATTCAGCACCGCAAACTGACTAGTGCGCGGAGGATCCCTTAGAACTTGGGCCCTCGAGCCGGCTGAACTCCCAGAGCTTGGAATTCGTAGTGACCTGAAGTGATCTTGGTGGTCCAGAATTGCTCGTCCCGCTGAACGCTAGTCACGCCTGCAGCATCCTGAGCCGAACTGCCACCCTCGAGGAGCGGCCCGCTACCAGCTGGGATAGTTAGTGTCGCCCGGGTATTTGGCGGAACGTCAACCTTCAGCGTGAATCTGGAGTCTGCCTGAACCCAATCGCTCACGAAGGTTCCGCGAACCGAGCGGTAGGTCGTGCGAGCGTAGGCGAGGTCTCCCGGGACCGGAGCGATCAGGACATTCTCGTACGTGAATTCATCTTGGCCCTGTCGGATGCCGCCAACATATTCAAAGAGCCAGGCTCCGATCGCGCCCAATGAGTAGTGGTTGAAGGAATTCATCTCGGGTGTCTGGAATCCTGCATGCTTCGTCCAGCCATCCCAGCGTTCCCAGATGGTTGTCGCACCATGCCGGATGGAGTATCCCCAGGATGGATAGGTGTCCTGTAGCAGGAGTCTGTGAGCCACGTCCGGATAGCCCGACTCCGTCAACACGGGACAGAGGTGACCTGCACCGAGAAATCCGGTAGCGAGGTGCCATCCGCGGTCTTCAATATTTTCGACGAGGTGGGCGGCAGCCTTCGCGCGCTTCTCAGCGGGCAAGACTCCGAACGCCAATGCGAGTACATAGCCAGTCTGGGTGTTCCCACGGATCCTGCCATCGTCGTCGACGTATGCGTCATTGAAGGCTTTGGAGATTCTCCCGTAAAGGTCTTGGTATGCGATCTTGCGCTCGGTGTTGCCTAGCACGTCGGCGGCTTGCGCCATGATGCTGGCATCGTGCGCCCAGTACGCCGTTGCGATGACTTCGGGGGGAGTGTGCTCATCGACGGAGAGCCAATCGCCGTAGTCATCCATTCCCTCACGAGACCAGAGCAGTTTCGGGTTCTCGCGCTCAATGTAGGCGAGGTAGCGCTCCATGTGCGGCCAGTGGCGTCGGAGCATTCGGAGGTCGCCATAGCGGCGATAGTGAGTCCACGGAACAATCACGCCCGCGTCCGCCCACGCGGGCGCGCCGTCGGTCGAGGCGACTATGCGCGGGGCGACGTCGGAATAGGCTCCACTCGGAGACTGCGCATCAAGCACGTCGTCGCCCCACTTCGACACGAACGCGTCGATATCCATATTCAGCGACGCAGTCGGGAGGAAAATCTGGGCATCGCCGAGCCACCCCAGTCGCTCGTCTCGTTGGGGACAATCGGTGGGAACCGAAATGAAGTTTCCTCGTTGTCCCCATTCAATATTTCGTTGGAGTTGATTCACCATCTCGTCTGAACAAGTGAATGACCCGGTCTGTGGCGTGTCGGATGAGACCACGAGACCTGTGAGGTTCTCGGGTAGCAGCGGATCAATTTCGCCGCGCACTTCGACGTAGCGAAATCCGTGAAAGGTGAAGTGAGGCTCGAAAACTTCTATCTCGTTCGTGCCCGCTAGGACGAAGGTGTCTTGTGCGCGTGCGCTTCGCAGGTTCGCCGTGTAAATGGAGCCGTCACGGTCCAGCATCTCGGCAAAGCGCAGCTCAAGTCGAGTGCCACGCGGACCTTGGACCGCAAGACGGACCCATCCGACCATGTTCTGTCCGAGGTCAAACGTGAAAGTGTCCGACGCCTGCTGGGTCACCGAAATCGGCTTGAGCTGCGCTGTGACTCGGATGGGCTGAGCTCGCGCAGGAACGATGATGGGGACCTCAGGAGTCTCGGAGACCAGGACTGGACTCCAATCCGTGTCATCGAAATTCGGCTTGCTCCAGCCGCCGAGGCCGTAGCGCGCGTCGATACGTTCCCCATGCAGGAGATCCGAATAGCGGATAGGTCCGTTTCGGGTCGCACGCCATGAGCCATCGCTGGTGACGATGGTCGTCCTTCCGTCGGCATGTTCAATGCGCACCTCGCACAACAGTTCCGGTGAGTGGCCGTACCAAGCGCTGGGGTGTTCGTGATCGAAGCCCACGTGGCCCGCATACCATCCTGTACCCAATATTGCGCCAATCGCGTTAGGCCCGTTGCGGACATACGCAGTGACATCGTGCGCCTGGTACTCAATGCGCTTGTGATAGTCGGTCCAGCCTGGGTCGAGGAGGTTGTCACCGACTCGTTGACCATTGACTTGGACCTCGACAAGACCACGGGCCGTAACGTAGAGGGTCGCGCGGGAGATTTCACTGTCGACCTGAAACTCTCTCCGCATGTATGGGGACGGCTCCTCGCGATCGAGCAATTCGGCGGGGTAACTCGCGTCGTCCGACGGACGGGTGCTTGGCGCCACAAGCGGGTTATGTCGTATCCAGACGGCGCCCCACGAGTCAAGGGCCGTGCGGAAGAGCGCAGGTTCTGCCCAGCCGTGCACTATGTCAGATTCATCGCGGACCCGTACTGTCCACACAAAAGTCGAGGCAGGTGGGAGAGGTAGCCCCGAGTATGGAATCTCGAGAGTTTCCGACGACTCCACCATGCCGCTGTCCCAAAACAGGCGAGTCGGATCGTCGTGGGCGGCGCCGTCGGGCCAAACCCGAATCTGGTAAGCGGTTTGCCGTCTGTTCCGCCCGTCCGCGTTCAGCGTCCAGGCGAATCGCGGTGCCGGCGTGTCGACGCAGGGCACGTCCTCACGGTGCTCGCAGCGAAGCCTGCTTGGCTGCAACGTGCGACTCCTCTGCGTCCATTCACGCGACCAGGCGTAGCCGCGTTGCTCGGCTAGCCAAATGCCAGCCCTCCGTACCTAACTCCGAGACGATTGCACAATCGTTTGACTAGTGCAATAGATCCTTACGATTTCTGTCCCGGCTTTTTCGCGGACCAATCCCTGGCAACAAATGATCTCAGCCCGGCAGGCTCTCGCGACGTGAGCAAGGGGGAACGGCGTCAATGCCAAATCTGTGGGCGCGAGCCATTAGTCAAGCTCGATCATCCGGGAGCTGGCTTTGGCGACGACGTTCCTCTGCGTCGGTAGCTCCGCGGCCATCGATGATCGCATCGGCTGGGTCAAACCCTGAACCTCCCAGAACAATCATGAATCGATCCTTGTGAAGGCGTTCTCCCGTTTGGAATATTCGCAACTCAAGGCTCCTCAGCCAACTGGCCAATCTGGGAGAGATGCCTTCCGGATCGGCATTTGGGCCGGTCGAAGGTGCACCGTTGGCGTCGTCTCGGGTGTTCTCGTCGCTCATCGCTGGATCTCAATCCGCTCATGCGGCAAGCACCGCGTAGTTGCTCCGCCATCTACTACGAGTGAGGCGCCCGTGACGTAACTCGACTCCGATGAGAGAAGAAACCAAGCTGCGTTCGCGATCTCTTCTGGGGTGCCGGGTCGCTCCATCGGACTGAGGCGACTTTCTTCACGCAAAGCGGCTTCGAGATCGTCGGTTCCGACCAACGTAGCGCGGGTCATCGGGGTGTCAACCAGGCCAGGCAGTAGCGCATTGCATCGAATGCCCAAGTGACCGTAGTCGGCGGCGATTCCCTTCGAGACCATAGTCAGAGCTGCTTTCGCTGCTTGGTAGGCGAAATAGCGAGGAAAGGCTGCGACTCCTTGAATAGATGAGACGTTCACGATTGATCCGCCACCATTCGCGAGCATTTGCCGCACGGCGATGGCGCAGCCAAACATGGGTCCCAGCTGCAGCACCTTTAGCGCGTCGACGAGAGATGCTTCTGTAACTTCGTGCGCACCCCCAACTGCATCGATCCCTGCGTTGTTCACCCAGTAGGCGAGTCGTCCTTCTGCTTGAGCAGCGTCAGCGGCGTGCAAATGTGTGGACCAGTCTGAGATATCGCCTTCGAGCGGAACCAGTCGGCCGTTCAGCTCGCTGGATGCCTCGACGAGTCGTGCGTGATTCACATCAACGCCGACTACTACGATCCCTTCCTTCACCAAGCGCTTGGAAATCGCGAGTCCGATTCCCATTGCTGCGCCTGTGACGACGGCGACTCGTTCCTGTGTCTGCGGGATGTCGTCCACGCGGCCTCCATCAACGGTAGTCAAACGCTTGACTTGGTCGAATTCTATCCGATAGACAGACTATGTGGAGTTTCTCGTTGAGATTGATATCAGACTTCCTGCAGACATGTCGGAAGAGCGACGGTCAGAACTCCTTGCTGATGAGCGAGCTCGAGGAACCCAACTACTCGACGAAGGGGTGCTCGTCGACATCTGGCGAATTCCTGGCCGTCTTGCAAATGTGGCCATCTGGAAGGCCGTCGACGCGACCGAGTTGCATTCGGCGATCGCGACTTTGCCGCTGTTTCCTTGGTTCGATGTGCGCGTCACCTGCTTGGCGGTTCATCCACTGCGAGCACCTCACGTCGTGGAGACCGAGTGATCAGTCTGAGTTCGGCTGCCCTCAACGTGACGGTGGATCCACTGAATGGGGCCGAGATCGTGTCGGTCGTTGATGTTGCGAGCGGAATCTCGCTGCTGGCAACAGCACCGAGTGTTCGCACACGGACGTCACATGGAGACCTCAGTGCTGCAGTCTGGGAAGCTGGGTATCGCGGGGGCTGGCAAGTCCTGACGCCCAACGCGGGTCGTCAAAGCAACGTTGACGGCGTTCATCACGGGTTTCACGGGCGCGCGTCAAGCGACCGGTGGCGGATAACTGGTGCAGAGCACTCGACGGCTCAGCTCGTTTGGGAGGGGCATGGGTTGCATGTCACCCGCCTGTACGAGGTAGTCGGCCCACGACTCGAGGTAACGACTACTTGGTCAACCGCGTCGGACAGACCAATTCCGATGCTCCATGTTGAACACTTCGCCATTGGGTCCGCTTTCCTTGAGCAGAATCTGGTGATTGAAGTCGCCGGGAGGTCGTTGGATTCAGCGAGTCCCGCGCTGAGCTTCGAGGACGACGCGCCGCATATGGGGTTTGAGGTACTCGGACCGCTGTCGGAAGGCGTCGTCGAAATCTCGTCCCAGCGACGTGAACTGCGCGCGACTCTTAGGTGGCGAATCGACGAACTGCCGTACCTGTGGCTCTGGCACGAAAACCGAGCACCGGAGGGTGTCTGGGGAGCTGAGGGACGAGTTCTGGGCCTGGAACCTGCCTCCGTCCCGCACGAGAATGGGCTTGACCACGCAATTCGACACGGGCAAGCGACATGGATCTCTGCGGGTGAGCCGGTGACTCGCGCGATTTCGCTAGAGATCGTTTCTGCCACACACTCACAACGGGATCCAACTCACAAGCCGCTCAATCCCCGCAGCTCGCATGATTCGATGGACTCTCAATGAGCGGACCTTTCGGCGAGACGCGGGTGGTGGATGCTCACCAGCACTTTTGGGACCTGAGTCGCGACGATCATCCCTGGTTGCGCCGGCCCGCGCCGGGCAGCGAGGAAGACGTGATTCGTCGGCGCTATTTCAAGTACCAGCCGAAGGAGTATCTGGAGGAGGTCAAGCCTCTGCGGGTGGCTGCTTCAGTGCACGTGGAAGCCAGCTGGAACGTGGACGACCCGGTGGGTGAGACGCGCTGGCTGCAACATATGCATGACAGCGGGGGATGGCCGACCGCAATTGTTGGAGCTGTTCAACTGGAGGCACCTGACGCTCGAAAGGTTCTCACCGCGCACGCCCGGCACCCAGCGTTTCGTGGTGTTCGAGACCCTCTTGGTTGGTCGCGCCGTCCCGAATTTCGACTCGCTCGTGCCCCCAGCCAGATGGCAGACCCGGCATGGAGGAAGGGGTTTGCGCTTCTGCAACCCCTAGGCCTTCGTTTCGATATGCAGGTCTTTCCGTGGCAGTTGACTGAAGCGGCGGATCTCGCGTCGGATTTCCCAGATACCGCGATTGTTCTTGATCACTGCGGGTCGCCCGATGAACTTGCCAACGACAGAGATGTTTGGAAAGAGGGGATCGCGCGCCTCGCGAACTGTGCGAACGTGTACGTGAAAGTGTCAGGCATCTCTCACTCAGCCCGGTCACCCTCAGACATCTGCGAGTACACCACTACCCTGATCGAACGCTTTGGATGCGAACGAATCATGTTTGGCAGCAACCTTCCGATCGAAGAATTGGGAGGCTCACTAGCGACACTCATTGAGGGCGCGCGCGCCGCACTATCGAGTCGTTCAGATGAAGAACGCGATGGCTTCTGGGGTGGCAACGCTGCTCGCTTTTACGCCTTGGTCACCAAATAGTCAGGTCCCTGAAAACGTGTCCGAGCGGGCTCGCCCACCCCTGGTCTTGCCGTTAGTCCGGAGGCGGAGGCGCCGTAGACGCTCGCTGAGTTAGGCGAGGCAACTCGTCCAATTCGACATCCGCCACATCCTCATCGTCGATGAGGCGGAGGAGCATTTCAACAGCCGTCACACCCATGGCGCGTAGAGGTAGTTCGACGGTCGTCAACGCGGGATGCATGAACTCACCAATCGGGGTGTCGGAGAAGGCGACGATCGAGAGATCCTCGGGCACTCGTACCCCTAACTCGTCACAAGCCGCGAGGGCACCCATGGCCCACCTCGACGTCGCGATCAGAAGCGCGGTGGGCCTGGGTTCGCGATGGAGGAGTTCGAGTGTCGCCTTGTACCCGCCGATCTCGTCTACGTCGGTGGTGATGCCCAGCTCGGGGGGAACCGGCAAACCGGCGTTGCTCATCGCGCGCAAGTATCCGGCCGTTCGTCTGTTACCCGTGTCGAGCGGAACGTTGACGACCAGGTGAGCGATCCGACGGTGCCCGAGATCGATGAGATGTTGTGTGGCCACCTCCGCGCTCGCCTCGTCGTTGCCGATGACGCTGGGTCCAAGGTGTGGCTCACGCCGATTGACCAGCAGGCATGGGATGCCTTCAGGCAATTGCACGGGGGCAGCCGGATCGCCCGTAGCAATGGCGTAAAGCAGGCCGTCGACTCTTCCATGGAGCTGGGCCAACCTATGTTCAGCTGCGCCGCTGGCAACGAGCAGAATGTAACCCGCGTCGTTCGCGCGCTGCTCCGCGCCGATCGCGATCTGGGCGTGGCTGGCGTTCGCGAAATCTGGGATGACGAGACCAATAGCCATCGTGCGGGAAGTCTTGAGCATGCGGGCAGCGATGTTCGGGCGATAGCCAAGGCGATCGATCGCGTCCAGCACTCGCTGACGCGTTTCGGGCCTCACCAATAGCCGCTCGTCTCCATTGATCACCCGCGAGACTACGGACGTGTCTACTCCGGCAAGCGCTGCCACGTCTGACATACGCACTGCAGATTTTTGTCGTCGGCGACCCGACGGGGCGCTCAAAGGATTGTCTTGCACACGGCTCATGCTACCGCTCGTGCCGAGGTCCTTGACCTCTGAGTCAGTCGGTTGAGCATTTCGGTCTGTTCCGCTTTGGCTGTCAGGAGATGAAGCGGACTCCATGTTCGGCTCCTAGCTCTTGTACACACCGAAGTGCTGCGGCTGATTCACGAACTCCTAGGTGCTCTACAAGCAGTGTCGCGTCTGAGGGTAGGTGGCGACACGCCCGTAGTACGGCCGGCAGGTCCATGACCCCGGTACCAGGAGCAGCCTCGGAAATCTTTAGGACAAGGTCGGGCTCAACCACAACGTCCTTGATGTGTGCTGAGGGAGCCAGTCGAGGGCCCAGAGTCGCTGCCGCGCTCTCTGCAACCTCTCCAGAGGAGAACACGGCTTCGAGCGAGCCGAGGAAATTGACCGGATCGTAGTTCGCGCGAATCCACGGAGAGTCGACCGCATCCAGAATTTCGCGCACGTGCTCGGGCGTATCCAATGTTGTCAACAAGTGAGCCTCCAGACTCACGGGCATCTCAGCGTCTTCGGCGTGCCGGGCGAGTATCGCGAGATTGCGAACCAGCCGGTCTCGCGTTTCCTGTGTGTGATTCCGTGGATCTGGGCCATAGCTGAATGTTGGATGGTGTGAACCACACCCGAAGAGCATTGCCTCTGCCCCAACCGTTTGAGCCGACGACATGGCTTCGGCGATTATCCCAATGTCATGAGCCGCAATCCTCGCGTCGGGGCTGACCAGGCGCGGGCCAAAACCGCCGTATTGGACTATTCCGAGCCCCGCGTTATCTAGCGTTTCAGCGAGTGTCTTTCCTCGGTCTCCGCCGAGTCCACCGGGGGCGACTGCGAAATGCGTCATGATGCGAGTAACGCCGAGCTGCGAGATCTGACTGGCTCTCTGTGGCGTCAACTCGTCAGGGTCCTCAGGAACCAAGCCCTGCCCGAGTCCGAGGTGCATCTCAAGCGACTCATTCGATTCGAATGTCATATAAGGCCCTTGGGTCTGTTGAGATCGGCGCCCTCAATATCGGTCAGGATTTCGGACAGGAAGAGGTCGCCTAAATTTGCTATGCCCAATCGGTCAAGATTGGGGCCAAAGAACGCGGCGTTGGTAGGTGCGGAGACACCGATTGCTTGCCAATCGTCGACCAAGATTTCCATGGAATCGCGTGACCACAGGTACACGCGGTCGGGGCGGTAACAGGTAATTACCAGTCGACCGTCGGCTGCGAACGCCAGACCATCGGGCACGGTTTGCGGAAGCTCCAGGTGGACCTCGCGGGGACCTAGTTCACCGGATTCCGAGAACAACTTGTGACGTACGACGCCTGGAAGCGTCGACTCGACGACATACAGAAACTCGCCGTCGGGATCGATTGCCAAGCCGTTAGGAAATCGTGAGCTCTCGCGATCCACAACGCGGCAAGTTCTGTCCGACTCAACCACCCAGATCTTGCCATTCTCGGCACCCCATTCGCCCGAGTCCGATACGTAGAGTCGGCCAGTTCGATCGAACACAAGGTGGTTGGGCGCCATCATTGGTTCGTCGTCGTCTCCATCGGCATAGTGCTCAATCGCACCGCTCGATGGATCCACCCGGACCACTTTGCGTAGCCCCATGTCGCACACGTATACGCGTCGCAAATCGTCGAGGGCAATCCCCAGAGCGAAGCCGCCGGTGTTGGCAATCTCTTGTGACTCCGGGCGCTTCCCGCGAATGTCGACTCTGTAGATTTGCCCCGCCTCGCCTCCGGCGAAGAGGAAGCCGTTGGGATCCCACGCTATGCCTTCAGGATGGTCAAGACCGTCGATCAGGGTGCGAATGGCTGTAGGCATACGTGCTCCGTCGAAGGATCGTTGAGGTTGCCGTGGAAGTCGGTGACCACGCTAGACAACCGTTTGGCTTTGGTCAACGACAAGCCGGTGCGACCCATCTACGCACCCAGGCGGCGCTCGGTAACCTCAGCGGTGCGATCACCATGACACGTAGGCATCCAGTCGTGTACGTTTAGACAAACGCTTGACTGAGATGAGGATCGATATGGGTCGGACCAAGGATGCGAGCACTGCTCTCACGCTCGATCAACAAGTCGACGGGCTGCGGACGATGCTCGAAATCCGCGGATTTGAAGACGAATGCCACCGGTTGTTCGCTGCCGGACTCGTGCGTGGATCGACCCACCTTGGACAAGGGCAGGAAGCCGTTTCGGTGGGAACGGCCCTGGCCTTGCGGGACGGCGACACAATGACATGCACCTATCGGGGCCACGCAGCGACGTTGGCGATGGGCGCCCCCCTTGATCGTTCATTCGGAGAGATATTGGGAAAGGCAGAGGGCCTGTGCGGCGGCAAGGGTGGATCGATGCACCTGACCCACGTCGAAAGTGGTGCGATGGGTTCGTTCGCGATAGTCGGAGGGCATCTACCCATCGCATGCGGATTTGCGTTCGCTTCCCGCTTTCGCGGTACTGGCGAAGTGAGCGTCTGCTTCTTTGGGGATGGCGCGACCAACATTGGCGCGTTCCACGAATCGATGAACCTCGCCTCGGTCTGGAAGCTGCCGGTTGTGTTTATCTGTGAAAACAACCTTTACGGCGAGTACTCGCCTCTGCGATCGACGACCCCTCTCGACCACCTTGTCGAGCGCGCTTCGTCCTACGCGATGCCGGGCGTGCAAGTTGACGGCAACGATCTGATGAAGATGCATGCGGCGGCAAGTGAAGCGGTCAGTTGCGCCCGGTCGGGAGAGGGCCCCACATTCATTGAAGCCCTGACCTATCGCCACAAGGGTCACTCCCGATCAGATCCAGCGAAGTACCGCCCAGAGGGAGAACTTGAGGTGTGGCTCGAGAAGGACCCAATCGAGCAGTGCGTTCAGACGCTCCTTGAGGCCGGCGTGAAAAGCGAACGTATCGAGCAGGTTCGTGCGGATGCAGCCACCTCGGTGGCAGGAGCGCTGGAAAGAGCGATGAATTGGCCGGAGCCCCTGCCCGCTTCTCGATTGGAGCACGTGTACGCATGACTGAGACTCTGACTTACAAGCAAGCCATTACACGCGCGATGTCAGACGAACTCGCTTCCGATGACTCGGTGTTCGTGTTTGGAGAAGACGTCGGAGCCGCTGGCGGTGTCTTCAAGGCGACGGAAGGACTCTTCGAAGAGTTTGGCCCCGGACGTGTGCTTGACACGCCGATCTCAGAACAAGCGATTGTGGGCACGGCGATCGGCGCAGCGATCCAGGGACTGCGACCCGTCGCCGAGATCATGTTCGCCGATTTCGCCGCCGTATGTTTCGACGGGATCGTCAACGAGTTGGCCAAGTACAGGTACATGACAGGCGGCCAAGTGACCCTCCCGGTAACCCTGCGAATGGGCGCCGGAGGCGCAGGCGGAGGATTCGGGGCGCAGCATTCTCAGGCAGTGGAGAATTGGTTCCTCAACGTGGCTGGTCTCAAGCTGGTGGTTCCAGCGACTCCGGTCGATGCATATTGCCTGCTTCGAGCCGCAATCCGGGATCCTGATCCGGTGTTGTTCTTCGAACACAAGGGTCTGTACAACATCAAGGCAGATATGCCGGACGAAATGCCTACTGTCAGTCTTGGCACCGCTCGGGTCGCCAGGCGGGGAAATGACGTCACGGTCATTGCAACTCAAGCCATGCTTCAACCTTGCTTGGACGCAGCGACCGCACTTGCAGTTGATGGGGTGGAGGTCGAGGTCATTGATCCGCGTACCTTGGTCCCGTTCGACTTGGAAACCGTTGTGACGAGTTTGCAGCGCACCAATCGGCTTGTTGTAGTCCAAGAGGCGTCTCATGCGGGAAGCTGGGGCGCAACGCTGGTGTCATCGCTCGTGCAGGGGCAGTTCGAGTTGTTCGACAGCGCGCCGGTGATTGTTGCTGCTGAGGACACGCCGATTCCCTTCGCGAAGTCTCTGGAGGAACTTTGGATCCCGTCGACTGCCAAGGTCGTCGAAGCGATTCGAAAGGTCGTATCCGCGTGATTGGCGTTTCTACGCTGGTCAAATGCGCAAATCCATGGACGAGGTAGGTCGATGAACGAATCACCAGAACGTTCGAATGAGACAGGTGACCCCTGGCCCGCGCCGTTCGCTCCCGATGAGCTGGCAGGCCGAATTTGTCTGGTGACTGGAGCGGCGCGTGGATTGGGTGCTTCTTTCGCCGAGACACTCGGGCGTCACGGAGCGACAGTCGTCGTCACTGACATAGACCTGCCTGGCGCCAAGGACTGCGCGTCGACACTGGTCGCCTCTGGGATTGAGGCCACAGCTCTAGAACTAGATGTCAGCGATACGGCGGCCATCGACGATGTTGTCGCTTCGATCGAACGCGACATCGGAACCGTGGGAATTCTCATCAACAATGCGGGTTTGTGTGTCGTCCGTCCCTCCGTTGAGGTTTCGGACGCCGAATGGGACCTGCATCAAAAGGTGATGTTGACCGGTCCGTTCAAGTTGGCGCGACGCGTTGCTCCCGGGATGCAGCAATTGGGACGTGGATCCATCGTGAATATCTGCTCAATCAGCGCGTTTGGCGGATGGCCGCAGCGGGCCGCCTACAGCGCGGCTAAAGCTGGATTGAAGTCTCTAACCGAAGTGCTAGCAGTCGAGTGGGCAATTACAGGTGTGCGTGTAAACGGGTTGGCACCGGCCGTCACACGGACCGAGATGACCGATGATGTCGTGGCGGGATCGAGCGGTTCCATTTCGCTTAGAGATTTTGAAGGTCGAACCCCTATGGCCCGCTTGGGCGAGACCGCGGAGATGGCTGACGCGGCGCTCTTCCTCGCGTCTGACCGCGCAGCTTTAATAACCGGGCAGATCGTGCCTGTGGACGGCGGCTGGCTCGCAAGCGACGGTTTTCCCACGGCGGGTGCGTTGTGAAGAGGGGGGCCACTCGAGCAGTCATAGTTTGCCGCGATGACCGCATTGGTGACGCGATCGAGACCGCGCTGGGTCTGGCTTTGCTGCGGATCGACCCGGATTCGATCGCGCAGGGCAGAAGCACGGTCGATCACGCCTCCGAATTTGGAATCGTCTGGGTGCACGCGGTTTCAACAACCTCCTCAGATCCGGAGCCGTATTCAGAGGCAAAATTGCTGCTCGCCTCGGCCGCGGCCGCACATAGTGAGGCGGTGCGTCACCAGGTCCCTGTGGTCTTTGTGGCGATCCTGCCAATGCCGGGCATCTATGTCGGTCCTGAAGGACTGGTCTATGACCTCGCACTGTCAACGATGACCTCGCTGATGCGCACTCAGATTCGCCAATGGACTAGCGGTGGGTGTCGGATCGTTGGGTTGGTCCACGCTGGGTTCGGGATCGACGATGGAACTCCAGGGAAGCGCGATTCGGGCACCATCCGCGACCGCTCGCCGATGAAGGACTCGGTGTCGATCGACGACCTCGTTGATGCATTGGCATACGTCGGATCACCTGCAACCAGCTATCTCTCAGGCGTTTTGCTGCACATCGATGGTGGCAGCCAAGCCTATTCGTGGGTTCACCCGGCCCGAGATCACTGAAACTAGACCGAAGGAATCCAGTGGCGCACCAGACAAGTATCCCCGGATGGGGAACGGACAAGTTCTTCTTCACCGAGGCCGCAAGAGGCGGACCGCTGACGTGGGCAATCGGAGACGCGGGGTTTGACGGCGACGTCCTCGGCCCGACACGTCACGCCCATGACGGTGCGGCCGAGTACTTCTTCATGGCGGAAGGTGCCGTACGGGTGGAAGTAGGCGGAGATGAGTTTGTCGTACAGGAAGGCGACTTGTGTTGCATTCCAGCAGACGTGCCCCACAACGTTCTCGGCCCTACCTCCAGAATTGACGCTCACTTGTTTTGTGTCGTCGCGCCAAACTTCGTTGACCACAAGTGGCGGATCGACGGCTTCACCGAAGAGGGTGAATTGGGAAAGGCGACGGTCGGTCGACCGTTTGTCGATGCAGAGCTCCCGAAATCAGGCGGGCTCTCCGCTGAAGCTCTAACCCTCAAGCCAACTGATGAGGTCCGGCTCGAGACTTTGCAAGGACGAGAGTGCGTCTACTTCGTGTGCGAAGGGAAACTGGACCTGGAGTTCTCAAACGGACTGAGTGGTTCCTTAGCTCCAGGGGCGTTTCAACATGTGCGCGAAGGCTCGCCACACAAGGTCTCCACGGCTTCCGACGAGTGTCGCGTCCTCAGAATTGACTGCGCCTTCGAGAGCTGGGCGACGGCGGTTCGATCTTGATCGCGCGAAGCACTACCCAACGTTGTGAAAGGACCTCAAATGGGTGACGTGTATATGCCTCGACTGTCGGATTCGATGGAAGAGGGCGTCATAGCGGTCTGGCTCAAAGAAGATGGCGATCAGGTTGCGCGAGGTGAAGAGATCGTCGAAATCGAAACTGACAAGGCGACGATGTCCTATGAGGCTGATGAATCTGGGCCACTTCACATAGTGGAACCAGTTGGATCCACGGTGGCCGTCGGCTCAATAATCGCGACGATTGGCGATCCGCCAGCGACGACGAGAGAGCCCCAGATTGCAAAGCACTCTGACGGAGATCAGGTGGATATCGAGTCGTCGGAAGTTCCGCCAACTGCAAACGTCAGCCGACCGTCAGTCTCGCCATTGGCTCGGAAACTCGCGAAAAGTCTCGGCGTCGATATCGCGACCGTGGAGGGCACCGGGTCTGGAGGCAGGGTTCTGAAATCTGATATCGAGGCCGCGGCGAAGGCTGTAACCGAAGTCGGTCCCGTGCAAGAGGAACCTTCGGCTGCGCCGTCAAGCATCAGCCCGTACACGCGCTCGGGCGTGGGCGGTTTGGTGGCACTGTCTCAGGTACAGAAAACGATCGCGCAACGGATGGTGGCCACGAAGTCATCAGTTCCAGAGTTCTCTGTTACATGTGACATCGAAATGGATTCTGCGTTGTCCCTTCAGGCCCAACTTCGCTCGCTGGCGGAGCTTTCCGGTCGGGCACCCTCAATCAACGACATGATCGTGAAAGCTGTCGGCCTGGCACTCCGCCATCATCCGAAAGCCAACTCGAGATTTGTGGACGACGCGGTGGAACTGGCCGCTCAGATCAACGTAGGTATAGCCGTGGCCACCGAGGACGGACTGTTCGTGCCGGTTGTCGAAAATGCCGACGCCCTAACCACGAGTCAAATTGCGATGCGGACGAAGGAACTCGTGGCTCGCGTGCGTGACGGATCAATCACGCCAGCGGATATGTCGGGCGGGACGTTCACTGTTTCGAACCTGGGCGTGTTCGGGGTGAGTGACTTCACGGCGATCATCAACGCGGGCCAAGCCGCGATCCTGTCTGTGGGAGCCATTCGTACCGTGCCAGTGGCGAAAGACGGGATACTCGCGATCGGATCGCAAATGCGGTTGACGCTGACTTGCGACCACAGAATTCTGTACGGGGCGGACGCAGCTCGACTTCTGAAGACGATTGCAGGATTTCTGGAGTTGCCCGTATCTCTAGTTGTGCCGGACTTCGCGGAAGTCCGCGAAGGTGATGCGAATGTGGCCTCTTGAGCGCGATCACACGGCATTCCTTCACATTGAGGGTTGCCGCAGGTAAGGAGGCCGAGTACCGCCAGCGGCACGACGAGATTTGGCCCGACCTGGTCGCACTCCAACAGCGCGCGGGTGTTCGCAACTTCACGCTATTCCAACGCGGGACCGACGTGGTCGGGTACTTCGAACATGACGCGAGTCAGGCGGTCATCTCACTCGCCGAGTTCGAGTCCGAACAGCTGGTCAGGCGCTGGAATAAGCACATGGCCGACATCATTGAGTCCTTCGGCGGGAAGCTTCTTGAGGTCTGGCACGCTTGATGGCGGCGCTTGATCGGGCCCGACGTGCGGCCAGGGCTCGGACCAGCAAACCCTGATGAGCTGCACAGGTGGGATCAACTCACTTGCCGTGTCCATCGATCTCGACGGGGGTGCCGTTCTGGCCAGCGGAGATGTACGCAGCCTCAATAAGTTCGACGGCGGTAGTCGCCGCCTCAGCCGGACCGTAGTTAATTCCTTCGCCCTTCATCAAGGCGACGAGGCAATCAACTGGCGCTGAGATAAGAGCGAGCCCTTGTTCCGGCGTCAGTGGCTCGCACAAGACCTCAGACGCTGCGCCATTCCAGGGCGTGAACACCAACTCGCCTGTAACGAAGTTGTGGTGCAACGAACCCCGCGTCCCGAAGTAGTGGAGCTCCTGACGCACCTCCTGACGTGGTCCCAATGCCCCTGTGGCCGCAACCGAGCCGATGGCGCCATTGTCCAGTTGGTAGCTGATTGCATCGACTAGGTCGACGCGAGCCCCTTGAGAGCTCATGAACGCTGTAACTCGTTTTGCGCGAAGACCTGTCGCCCACAACTGCATGCCAACGGCATGACTCACTTGGGACTGTCCTTGGCCACCACCTGACATGCTGGGATCTGCGTAGGTGGACACACTCGGACCTCCGACTGGGCTCAGCTCTGACACCTCTGTTTCATCGCCCGGGTCCCCCCGTACGAACTCGTCGAAATTCGATGTGAAGAGAGTGGAGAGCAGGTTCAAATCGCCTAGTGCGCCCGAAGTAAGCATCTTCTTTGTCAAGATCGCTGCGGGTGAGAACTGGGAGGTAAAGCCCACGACGATGTGAAGTCCGCGATCACGCGCCTTCGAGATCAATGTCCGCGCGTCCTCGGAATGTACTGTGAACGGTTTCTCAACGAGCACGTGCAAGCCAGCGTCTAGGGCGTCCGTTGCCAACTGAAAATGAGTGGTGTGTGGAGTCGCAACCACGAGCGCGTCAAGACGTCCGTTGGCGATCAGGTCGCGGTGGTCGGTGAAACGCGCCGCGACGTTGAATACCTCACCCGTGTCTCGCAGTCGATCAGCGTCTGGGTCGGCGATTCCGGCGAGAGTCGCGTTTGTATTCGCCAGTACTGCAGGAATGTGGGCAATGGCCGCCCACGAACCTGCGCCGGCGACGCCGATTCGAAATTGGTGACTCAAATTGATCCTTCATCGAGTTGCTGAATGTCAATAGTGTGGGCCCTTTCGGGCCTTTAGACAAACGTTTGATCTGATATGGTTCGAACACACCAGAGCACACGCCTACGAAACTGAGAAAGTGAACGGGTCAATGGGGAATCTTGCGGCGACGAGTTTGCCGGTTCTCTCAACACTCAGCGGAATGTCTGGTCCGACCAACTGCGTTCGCAACCGCCAGAGTGGTGAAGCAGGGTGAAACTCGGACTATCAGACGCATTTCTGCCCGATCGAATGGATCAGCTCGGGAGCCGCGAAATTCGGCGGGTGCGAGAGCTAGGCTTTTCCGGCATCTTCAGCCGCTTCACCGCACATGACCCGCATGACGTGACGACGCGCCAATGCGACCGGGTGCGAAAGATGCTGGCGGATGAAGGCGTCGAGATGTTTCAGGCCAGTGGATATCGACCGTGCCTGGTGCATCCGGATGAGGGCGTTCGAACTGAGGCTGTGCGAACGTTGCGCGCAGCGTTGCGCATCGCTGGCGAACTGGGCGCGATCTCCGTCGACACGGGGCCGGGATCGGTCAGTCCGAACGGTCCTTGGGCTCCCGACCCGTATAACTTCACGTCTCGTGCCGTCGAGCAACTGATCAAGAGCGTGCGCGAGGCTGCCTCGGCTGCCGAGGAGCACGGGGTACTTCTGTGTCTCGAAGGTCACCAACTGGTAACTCTGCGATCGGCCGAGGTGATGCGCGAGGTCGTAGACACTGTCGGGTCTCCGTACGTCAAAGTCGACTTTGACCCTGCCAACTGGATTGGACTGGAAACGATCTACGAAACAGGTCCGGCGATTGAATCAATGGCGGCTGTTTTGGGAGACCGCATCGCCACGGCGCACGTCAAAGACATCACGTTGCGCTCCTCACTCATGGTCCACATCGACCACTGCCCTCCAGGACAAGGCCTCATGGACATAGGCGCGCTGCTGCGAGTTATGGAGCAGATCGACCCAGAGGCAGCAGTCATTCTCGAGGCAGTCGAAGAGGACATGCTTGCCGAAGTGAACCAACTCTTGCGATCACTCGCAAAAGATCAACGAATTGAGGTTGTCGAATGACTGAGGGGCAACGTCGGTATGTCGCCGTCGTGACGGGTGGATCACGAGGGATTGGTCAAGCAACGGCGCTCCGCCTAGCGCAGGACGGATGTGCGGTAACTGTTGCCGACGTCAATCCGGCCGGGGCTGAAGTCGCCGCTCAAATCGTTGCGAACGGCGGACATGCGCGGTTCATCGAGACAGACGTGGCGGATTCGAACTCGGTGGCATCGATGGTGGCTGAGACCGAGTCCGCGTTCGGCAAAGTGAACGTTCTGGCGGCAGTTGCCGCGATCCTCGGTGATGAGCACTCCGTCGTTGACCTCCCTCTGTCGGAGTGGCAGAGAGTCATAGACGTGAACCTCACTGGCGTCTTGAACTGTTCCCAAGCCGTACTACCAAGCATGATCGACCAAGGGTGGGGAAGGATCGTTGCAGTCTCGTCGCACGCCCGATTCGGCGTTCCCGAGCGGCTGCCTTATGGAGTCTCAAAGGCGGGCGTGCTGGCGTTGATCGGGGCGATCGCGTACGGATATGCGCGTGCCGGCATCTTGGCCAACTGTGTCGACCCAGGAAGGGTACTCACCGACATGATTGTCCCGCGCTATGACAGTGAGTACCTCGCGAACCCGCCTGGCGTTTCGATCGGCCGGTTCGCTCAGCCGGAAGAGATTGCCGAGGTGATCGGCTTTCTCTGTTCGCCCCGAAACACCTATGCCGTGGGCGCGCTATGGGAAGCATCGGGCGGGATCGAGTTCGCTTGAGGCGGGCAACTAGTTCATGGCCCAACATTCAAGGGACAGAGTGAGATGACACGATTCGAGCAGATTGCTCCGATGCTGGATGCTCAGGCGATCGAAGTCCCCTCGTGGGCGTACGGCAACTCGGGGACCCGTTTCAAGGTGTTCGGCAGCCCAGGTACGCCGCGCACTGTCGAAGAAAAGATAGCCGACGCAGCCACCGTGCATCGGTTCACAGGACTCGCGCCAACAGTTGCGCTCCACATCCCATGGGATGTGGTCGACGACTTCGGAGCCTTGCGCCGGTACGCCGAAGATCTGGGCATCGGTCTCGGGACAGTCAACTCCAACACGTTCCAAGACGACGACTACAAGCTTGGGGCACTGACTCACACAGACCCGAGGATCCGACAGAAGGCGATCGACCACCACATCACCTGCATCGATGTCATGAATCAGACGGGTTCGCGCGATCTCAAGATATGGCTCGCAGACGGCACCAACTACCCAGGACAAGGTGACATCCGCGGTCGACAGGACCGCTTGGCTGACTCACTCGCCACGATCTACGCGCGCATCGGCGACGAGCAACGCCTCGTGCTTGAGTACAAGTTCTTCGAGCCGGCGTTCTATCACACGGATGTACCGGACTGGGGCACGTCCTACGTGCAGGTAGCCGCCCTCGGCGACAAGGCGTTCGTGTGCCTTGACACAGGTCACCACGCACCGGGGACCAATATCGAGTTCATCGTGGCGCAGCTGCTTCGGCTAGGGAAGCTCGGCTCGTTCGACTTCAACTCCCGCTTTTACGCCGACGACGACCTGATCGTGGGCTCGGCCGATCCCTACCAGCTGTTCCGAATCATGTACGAGGTCATTCGCGGCGGTGGTTACGGCCCCGGCAGCGACGTCGCGTTCATGCTCGACCAATGCCACAACGTCGAGCAGAAGATCCCGGGTCAGATCCGGTCAGTTCTCAATATCCAGGAGATGACCGCTAGGGCCCTGCTGGTCGACTCCGCGGCTCTGGTCGTGGCTCAGGAGGAAGGTGATGTCCTGCTAGCCAACGAGGTATTCATGGACGCGTTCTATACCGATGTCCGCCGTGACCTGGCGGCGTGGCGTTATCAGCGTGGTCTACCTCCGGATCCGATGCGCGCGTACCTCGACAGCGGCTACCAAGAGCTGAAAGTGGCGGAACGCACGGGCGGTACGCAAGCGGGATGGAGCTGAATCTCCGATGACTGAAGCCAGCAACCCCACAATCGCTGCGTTGGTAGCTCGTTCCAACCGCCTAGGATCCGATCCCAGAAATACCAATTACGCCGGAGGAAACACCTCCGCGAAGGGTCTCGAGATTGATCCAGTCACGGGCGAGGAAGTTGAGCTGTTGTGGGTCAAGGGCTCCGGAGGTGACCTGGGCACGCTGGCCGAGGGTGGTCTTGCAGCGCTGCGGCTCGATCGGATGCGTGCGTTGGTCAATGTCTACGCCGGCCCCGACCGTGAGGACGAAATGGTCTCGGCTTTCGACTTCTGCTTGCACGGTCAGGGCGGGGCTGCCCCATCGATCGACACCGCAATGCACGGGTTGGTCGACGCGAATCACGTAGACCACCTGCATCCAGACTCCGGCATCGCAATCGCCACATCCGCCGATGGCGAGGCGCTGACAACGACCATCTTCGGCGACAAGGTCGTGTGGGTGCCGTGGCGCCGCCCCGGCTTCCAGCTTGGCCTCGACATCGCAGACATGAAGGCCAATAACCCGGCCGCGATCGGCTGCATCCTCGGCGGCCACGGCATCACGGCGTGGGGTGACACTAGCGACGAAGCAGAGAAGAACTCGCTCTGGATCATCGAGACGGCCTCGACGTACATCGCGAAGCACTCACGCCCCGAGCCGTTCGGCGAGACGCTAAAGGGCTATGGCGCGCTTGCCGAGACCGAGCGTCGCGCGAAGGCAGCTGCGCTCTTGCCGACGATCCGCTCGATCGCCTCGCAGGATCGACCGATGGTCGGCCATTTCACCGACAGCGAAGTCGTCCTGGACTTCCTCGCCGCCGCCGAGCACCCTCGGCTGACGGCGCTCGGCACAAGCTGCCCGGACCATTTCCTCCGAACGAAGGTCAAACCTCTCGTGCTCGACCTGCCGGCGAATGCGTCGGTCGACGAGTCGATCTCCCGCCTGCGCGAACTGCATGACGCATACCGGGACGACTACCAGAACTACTACGACCGCAACGCCGTCGCAGACTCGCCGGCGATTCGTGGCGCTGATCCGCTGATCATCCTCGTTCCGGGTGTCGGCATGTTCAGCTTCGGAAAAGATAAGCAAACCGCACGCGTCGCTGGCCAGTTCTATGTAAACGCCATCAACGTGATGCGCGGGGCCGAAGGCCTGTCGATGTACACGCCGATCGACGAGTCCGAGAAGTTCCGCATCGAGTACTGGGCGCTCGAAGAGGCCAAGCTGCAGCGCATGCCAGCACCGAAGCCGCTGGCCGCGCGCATCGCTCTCGTCACCGGAGCAGCCTCTGGAATCGGCAAAGCGATTGCTCACAAGCTCGCATCGCAGGGTGCGGTGGTCGCGATCGCTGACCTTGATTTGGCCAAGGCACAGGCAGCGGCTGCGGAGATCGGCGGATCCGATGTGGCGGTGGGTGTACAGGCCGACGTCAGCGATGAGGTGCAGGTGCAGGCCGCGATCGATGCGACGCTGCTCGCCTTTGGCGGACTCGACCTCGTCGTCAACAATGCCGGGCTGTCGCTGTCCAAGTCGCTCCTCGACACCACGGTGGCCGACTGGGACCGACAGCACAACGTCATGGCCAAGGGTTCGTTCCTGGTCTCGCGAACTGCGGCAAGAGTGCTGATCGAGCAGGGCCTCGGCGGTGACATCATCTACATCTCGTCCAAGAACTCGGTGTTCGCAGGGCCCAACAACATTGCCTACTCCGCGACCAAGGCCGACCAGGCGCACCAGGTACGTCTTCTCGCTGCCGAACTCGGCGAGTTCGGTGTGCGCGTCAACGGCATCAACCCGGACGGTGTCGTGCAGGGCTCAGGCATCTTCTCCAGCGGGTGGGGTGCGAACCGCGCCGCCGTCTACGGTGTTGACGAGAAGGATCTAGGCGCGTTCTACGCCCAGCGCACGCTGCTCAAGCGCGAGGTCCTGCCGGACCATGTGGCTAGCGCGGTGTACGCGCTTGTCGGCCCTGACCTCACCCAGACAACCGGTCTGCACATCCCCGTCGACGCGGGTGTCGCCGCGGCCTTCCTGAGGTAGCGCCATGTCTGTCAGCGTCGCTGCAATCGATCTGGGCGCGTCGAGCGGGCGCGTCATGGTCGGCGACGTCGGTCCGCGGCATCTCAAGCTGCGCGCAGTTGCGCGATTTGCCAATGAGGCTGTTCGCTCGAGCGACGGGCTTCATTGGGACCCTCTTGAGCTCTATCGCCGGGCTCTTCTCGGTCTGCGGACGGCCGTGAGCCTGTCGCATCACGGGCTTCGGAGCGTGGCGGTCGACTCGTGGGCAGTCGACTATGCACTCATGCGGGGCGACCGCATGCTGGGCTCGCCGTTCCACTACCGAGACGAGCGCACGATCACAGGCGTGGAGCGCATTCACGCCGTAATACGGCCGGAGGAGCTGTACGCGCGCAACGGGCTGCAGTTCTTGTCGTTCAACACTCTCTATCAACTGGCCGCAGACCCGCTCGTCGATCAAGCCGACCGCATGCTTCTCATCCCTGACTTAGTTGGCTACTGGCTCACGGGTCGTTCGGTCACGGAACGCACCAACGCATCGACGACAGGACTGCTCGACGTGCACACCGGCACTTGGGATCTTGCGCTCGCGGAGAGGCTCGGGCTGCCGCGCACACTTTTCACCGACCTTGTGAGCCCGGGCGATGTGATCGGCAACGTCACACCCGCCGTTGGCGAGAAAGTTGGCGACCGCGCACTGATGGTGACCGCCGTGGGATCCCACGACACGGCTTCGGCGGTCGTCGGTGTGCCCATGAAGGGCGACGACGCGGCGTACATCTCGTGCGGGACCTGGGGTCTGGTCGGCGTAGAACTTGAGTCACCGATCCTGACCGACGAGGCCAGGCGTGCGAACTTCACGAACGAGGGCGGCGTCGAAGGCCGAATCCGATTTCTTACAAATGTCATGGGCACGTGGCTTCTCAGTGAGACCTTGCGTGGCTGGGCATCGACCGCACCGCTCGATCAACTCCTCCGTGAGGCGACAAACGTCACGGGTCAGATCCCGGTCTTCGACGTCCAGGACCCTCGCTTCCTGCCGCCGGGCGACATGCCTCAGCGCATCACGTCATGGTTTGCGGAGAATGACAAGCCAGCACCCCAGGACAGGGCAACGCTGGTGCGCAGCATCGTCGAGAGCCTTGCCCAGGCGTTCGCCGATGCGATCGAAACGGCTGAGAAGCTCAGTGGTCAGACGATCGGAGTGGTTCACCTGGTCGGTGGAGGTGCGCAGAACGAGCTTCTCTGCCAAGCAACGGCCAACCGCTCAGGCCGTCCCGTCGTCGCCGGTCCGGTCGAGGCGACGGCACTCGGCAGTGTGCTTGTGCAGTCCCGCGCTCTCGGCGAGCTCCGCGGGGGTCTCGACGAAATGCGCCGGCTAGTCGCAGACACCCACTCGCTCGCTCGCTTCGAGCCTCGAACCTGACACGTCCTGAAAGGACCGACATGGCCAAGCGCCGCCGCTTCCCCCGACCGCGGGACTTCGTTCCGCTTCTCCGGTTCAAGAAGCCGACCCTCAACCCCACACGTCGACGTCTTGAGAAGGCGCTGACCGTCGAGGACCTTCGCCGGGTGGCCAAGCGACGTACGCCGAAGGCTGCCTTCGACTACACCGACGGCGCGGCTGACTCCGAACTCTCGCTGGCTAGGGCACGTCAGGCGTTCCAGGACATCACGTTCCACCCCGCGATTCTGAGGGATGTGTCAGTGGTGGACACCTCGGTCGACGTACTCGGCGTGAAGTCCGCACTGCCGTTCGGCATCGCGCCGACGGGGTTCACTCGCATGATGCAGTCAGAGGGCGAGATCGCCGGTGCGACAGCTGCAGAGGCCGCTGGCATTCCATATGCGCTGTCAACGATGGGTACGACGTCGATCGAGGACGTCACTGCCGCCGCGCCGCACGGTCGCAATTGGTTCCAGCTCTACATGTGGAAGGACCGCGACCGTTCGATGGCGCTGGTCGACCGCGCTGCCCAGGCTGGCATCGACACCTTGCTCGTGACCGTGGACGTACCTGTCGCTGGCGCTCGTCTACGTGACACCCGCAACGGGATGACCATCCCGCCGACCTTGACTCCTCGGACAGTGCTCAACGCAATCCCGAGGCCAGCATGGTGGTTCGACTTTCTCACCACCGAACCGCTGGCCTTCGCGTCGCTCGACAAGTGGTCGGGCACGGTCGCGGAGCTGCTGGACTCCATGTTTGACCCGACCGTGACATTCGACGATCTCGCCTGGATACAGCAGCAATGGCCCGGAAGGATTGTCGTCAAAGGAGTGCAGAGCGTTTCTGATGCTGTGAGGCTCGCCGAGATGGGCGTCGACGCGGTGCTGCTGTCCAGCCACGGAGGACGTCAGCTTGATCGGGCGCCCGTACCGTTTCTCCTGCTTCCCGAGGTGCGCCGCGAAGTTGGCCACGAGATGGATCTCTATCTCGACACCGGGATCATGTCGGGCCACGACATTGTCGCGGCGATGGCGGTGGGCGCAGACTTCACCATGATCGGCCGCGCCTATCTCTACGGCCTCATGGCCGGCGGTCGCCGCGGAGTCGACCGCGCGATCGAGATCCTCGCCAAGGACATCGAACGCACCATGCGACTCCTTGGCGTCACCAGCATTGCCGAGTTGGATCCGGGTCATGTCGAATTCCTGTCGCGAGCCGACCGTGCGTAGGCATATGAACTCAGTCCAAAGGCTGCGTTATTGCTCGGGACCGGGTGCCTGCGCAGTCCCACCACCCCAATTGAGCCTCCCTTAGGGACCTATCCCACGGCCGAGCGTCAGAGTTGAAAAGCCTGCGGGCAGCAATAACTCGCCCAGATCTGGGTCAATGAACTGAACCGGCACTGGGCTGTCGACTGTCACGTCGCGCCCGGAGATCTTCACCGTCAGCAGCCCGTGTGGTGTTGGCACGGCCCCCTCGACGTCAGCAAGCACATGTGGCTGAGGTGCAACTCTTGCCGAGGCGTAGCCGGGCTCACGAGGGCTTATGCCCACAATGTACGAGAGCAGATCCCGCGTCGGTGTGGAACTCCAACCGTGAACAGGGGTGCCGCCTTCCCAACACTCTCCGAACGTGTCGTAACCATCCTTGAGGAACCGGCTCCAATCGCGAATTGCGTCCAACAGTCGGTCGAACAATCCAGCTGCCGCCAAGGCGTCATGTACGACGTAGCTGAAGAAGGGTTGAGCGCGGACGACCTGGTGGTGAACGTCCCACGTCGACTCCCGGGCCCCCAACACCTTCTCGAGCATCCAGGTTTCGTCGAATTCTTCGGACTCATCGATCCATAGGCTCTCGACAAGGCGGCTGCGGTCTGTCATGCGGTCAGCTATGTCTTTCCACCGCTCGGCTGGCGCTAGTTTCGACACGATCGCGCTCGCATTGGCCACTTGGGACACAGCCGGCATCTTCGTGCCGTCCAAGTAGTGATCGACGTAGAGACCCCGTGCGGAATCCCAGAAGTCTTCGAAACCTGTCCTTGCGGAGTCGTAGTAGCCCAAAGCCCACTGAGCAGACCCGGAATTACCCAAGAATTCGCTCATCTCCGCGAACTCGCGAAGGCCTCGCGCCCACAGTGCGGTGAGGATGCTGCTGCGTCCGTTCGTCGATACGCTTGACCAATCGGCGAGGTTCCACTCCGGGACATCGGTGAGCGTGCCGTGCTCATCCACGTACGGCAGGTACCACCGCAGAATTCGCTCGACCGTGGGAAGGTGTCGCCGCACTGCCTCGGCATCGTCGAACCGAAAGAGATTGTGGACACCGTGCACCCAGTGCAGCGACCAATCCGGAATCGTGAATTGTCCGAGGTCCTCGACGTCTCCGGCGACGCTCATAGGCAGTATTCCGTCGTAGCGAGGCGAGTCGGAAAGTTCGACGTACCATCGGGCAAGACGCCAATCTGTGTTTGTCGTCATGTGCACCATTTGGTGCACGACTCCGTCGCCGACCCACGCCCGCTGCTCTCGCGTCGGACAGTCAGTGAACGCATCGAAGGAGTTCAATTCAACGGTTCGGATACCCGCCGTGTAGATGCGATCTAGTTCTGGGTCGCTGCTGCGGAAGTACGCATCTCCGCTGCGCGGGTACGTGTATTCGCGCACTGCGACGCGGTGTACTGCCACCGGGCCACCGTCGGGGGAGTGGATCAGCATATGCAGAAATCTGAGTCCATTGAGCTCCACGCTCGCATATGTCTGAGCTCCATTGCGAGCTATGTACTGCGCGCCTGCTCTCGGCTCTCCGATGAAGTCCGAGACTTTTGCCGGATTGAATGGCCACTCGCGATAGAGCAGTTCGACGTACGTTCCACTCGGGACGTCCAGGTCGACCTCGACGAACCCAGCGACGATGCGTCCGAAGTCCACCGCGACGTGCTGGACCTGTCCCGGCATCAGTTCAGCACGAATCGGAAGTGTTCCTGGTGACCACGTGAAGTCGGTGACCAGGACCTGTCTGACGCGGTCTACTGGGTGCCCTGTCGTCCACGATGGACGAAGATGAGTCGAAGAATCGACGACCGACTTGGCGGTCACAGTCTCTCCACCGAGCGTTCCGATGGGACGCGGCTCGAGTGCGCCATACGGGTTCACTGGCGGCCGAGATCGCTGGAGGCCACCAAAATGGCCCGCCTTCAGGATCAGGGCGCGCGACCAGTTGCTGTCGTCGAAGTCGGTATCCAGCCAGTTGGTTGGCAGCAGGCGGGAGTCCAGCGATTCGACCGCAATGCCGTTGTCGACCGTGGTGTCTGCTGCTTCGGACCACGCCGGGGAATCTTGCGCTTTCCACTCATCATCAGATATGAGAAGCGTGTCGCCGATGCGCGCCTCGAACACGAATCCGGCGTCGCCACCGATGCCGCTCCTAACAGCGGGCTGCCACCAAGAATTGGGCTTTCCGTAGTACGTGACCAGGAGCGCGACTGCGTTGTCGCCGGGGACAAGGAATTCGGCCAAGTCGTGCTCGTCGTATCGCAGCCGGCGCGGCTGTGAACGGACGGGCCCGCGCCCGACCTCTCGGCCGTTAACCCAAAGCACGTATCGGGAATCTGCCGTCAGACGAGCGATCGCAGTCGTCGGCTGAGCGTCGACAGCGAATCGGCGTCTGAACATCACACGAGAGAACCCCAGGCCCTGCTCCGCCGTCAGAGCATCGAACAATGTGGGGCCGTCACCTGGTGCTGGACGTTCGACACCGACCCAGTTCCCAAGCCATGGCGTTCGAGGTTGGTCTCGAGTACTGGAGGTGGTGTTCAGACCAACGGTCATTTCAACGCTCGATTTCTCTCGGTCAGATGGGACCTTACGTGCAGAAAGCTCACGCGCGTACTAGCGCATTCATGTCTTTTACCCAAGCCTCGAGCGGCCAAATGTCAGTCTGTTCCGGGCTTGCAGCACTGCTCGGAGTCCAGCCGATCGCACCCGCCGCCCTCAACTGTTCCGCAACCCAACGATGAAAGTCACGCGCCGAGGATCCGCTATCCCACAAGCTAGTGAGCGAGATCGTGGTCGCGTAGCCCTCGCCGAAGTACCACGGCACATCGAGGTCAGACGACAGCTGAGTGGCCTCACGGATCCATTGCTGCATTTGCGATTTCGCACCATCCTCGGCGCGCCGCCAGACCTCGTCGAAGAATTGGAAGAACCGATCAGGGTCTGCCCATGTGGCGAGGTAGCACTGAGGAAAGTAGGGGTCACGAATGCTCGTGCCAAGTCCTTCGCGCCACGCTCGATACGAAGGCGCGTCAGGGAGGAGAAGGTGGCGGACCTTTTCATCCAGCACGTCGCCTTGCCATACATCGCCATCGGAAAAGAGTGCTCGGTAGTCACCGAGCAGGGCCGTGTCGGTGATGTAGCCGTTGATCGCGATGAGGTCGAGGTTGGTCGGCGCGCTCGAGTCGGCCCAGGGCCAGACCGTGTCTACGGCGTACTTGAGTTCAGGGAAGCGTGAGCGGAGTTGCTCGATGCACTCCTCAATCATGGGCCGTGTCACCTCGTGCAAGTGCTGTCTAGCCCCGGCCTCTGTTCCTTTCGGACCCTCCTGCGAATCGGTGCCGAGCCGAGAGAGTGGGCCGATCTCAGGACTTTCGAGTTCGTTGGTGATCTCCACGGCCCAGATGACGTCGAGCAGGTCATGCTGGTCGATCAATTCAAGGGAGTCCAACATGACGTCAGCGATGTGTTGAAACATTGCCTCGATGGTCGGAAGTTCATCGAGAGTACGTTGCAGTTCTCCACTGCGCTCAAACTTGAAACTCTGGTTGAAATCCCAGTTGGAGAGAATCAACTTGAGCCCGTTCGCTTGAGCAGCTCGACATAGGTCGATCAGACGAGCGGCTGGCTGAATGGTGATATCCCCACGGAAGTTGTACCAGCGCAGATTGTCAGTGACCCCTCCCTCCCAGTTCAGCAACTCCAACTCATCGAGACCGGTTCGGACTGATCGCGACACATAGCTGGGCATTCCGCAGACTCTTAGTGTGTCGAAACCACGATCCGCGCACTCCCGAGCCGCCGCATCGAGGTCCGCGTATTCCTCGCCCGGCGCCGCATGGGTGTACCAGCAAAAGCTCCATAGGCATATCGCTCGTGCGGCTTCTCGAGGCAGTTGGTCAAAGGTTTGAGTGGTCATGCGGAGGAGGCTAGCGTCTGGTTCGCAGGCACGGCAAGCCTTTCGTCCGAAGCAAACCCTTGCGGTTCAGTCAAACGTGTGTGTAACGTCCCTCACACTCGGTTGGCTTGCTGTTCGGCTTCAAAATCGTTTCTGAGCTTGTCGAGTCTTTACGGCAGTCATACGACTGATTGATACATGTTCTGCCTTAATTGCCTAAAACGCGCAGGTATCTACGGACAGCGACCGGCGCTCAACGAGGAGAGAACGGCTTGAGATCAATCAGAATGTCAAACAGAGCTGTCCGGTGGATCGCCGCGAGTTTGGTAGTGGCGAGCCTGACGAGTGCCTGCACAGGAAGTGGCGACAGCGAGGGCGAGTCGTCTGAGAAGGCGACCGTCGTCGTCTGGTACTGGGGGACGCCTGATGACAAGGTGATGCGTCAGATCGATGCCGACTACATGGCGGCGCACCCCAATGTCACGATCAAGCGTGTGGTCCAGCCGGGAACCACCTTCCCGACGCTCATGCAGTCGACCGTGGCTGCCCGCAAGGGTCCAGATCTGTTCGCAATGTATGCCAGCCCGTTTGTCTTCGACTACACAGCGGGTGTGGAGGGCATCGAGAAGTACATCACCGACAAGGACAAGGCCGAGGTCATCGGATACAGCCAGACGACAACGAAGGCTGGTAAGGCTCACGGTGTCCCGTTCGACGCAAACGGCAACATGATGTACTACGACAAGGCCAAGTTCGACAAGGCAGGCATCTCAGGCCCACCTGAAACTTGGGATGACATGCTTCAAGCATGCGACAAGCTGAACGCTGCGGGCATCACTCCGATTCAGGCGGGTTGGAAGGATGGCGGCTACCTGGAGTGGTGGCTGAGTCTGCTCGCCGTCCAGTACCAGACAGACGCCGAGACGGAGAAGGCCGTCACCGACCCGGACTGGAAGAGTCCGTCCCTGCAGAAGGGGCTCGACCGTGTGAGGGAACTTCGCGATCGCGACTGCTTCACACCTGACGCGGAGTCGATTCCCTTGTTCCCTGACACCGTCAATTCGTTCAAGGCTGGCAAGGCGGCGATGATGGTCGGACTTTCCGCTGGAGACATCCACTGGAAGCAGTTCCGCGAAACCAAGTGGGGCAAGGACGGGCTGGGCGCGTTCCTGTTGCCTCTCGTGCCTGGAAGTGAGTGGGACGCGCCGCGTGTCAACTACACCGCCGGAACCGTGTGGGCAGTCACCAAGTGGTCAAAGCACAAGGAAGCTGCCGTTGACTTCGCAAAGTACATGGCGAGCGCTGAGGTGCAGACCAAGTACTTCGGTGGCATGGGAGCATTCCCGGCCAATCTCAAAGCGACGCCGGAAATGGGCGATGACGTAGGAGATCAGATTCTTGGATACACCAAGACGAACGATCCCTACGGCGGCCAGTTCTCCCTGATCCGTGGCGTGGTCGAAGCCGAAGTCCTCAAGTTCGCCGCAGCTCTGGTCAGCGGTGACAAGGACTGGAAGGACATCGAAGATTCCTTGCAGGAAAAGCAGGACCGAGGGGCTGAATAGCTCGGATGGTCATTCCGAACACGCTCAGGAGGCGGCCCAAATCGGGTCGCCTCCTGCCGGCGGCAGGTGAGTTCCTCTTTGTCCTTCCAGTGCTGGCCCTGTTGGCCGTCACTGTGGTGCTACCGACTTTGCAGGTCCTGTTCCATGCATTCACGGACTGGCAGCCCGGATACCACAGCGAGTGGGTCGGGTTCGACAATTTTGCCGAGCGTTTCAGTTCGGACAGTTTTTGGCAGGTCCTCAGGAATCAGGCTTTCCTGCTTCTTGGCCTCCCGATTTGGATTCTCACGCCCCTCGCGCTCGCCTTTCTGCTGCACGAGGGCGTGCCTCGAGCAGGGCTCTACAGAGCCATCTACTTCTTCCCGGCCATCGCTCCGCCGTCCCTGATCGGCATTCTCTTCGCGATGCTTTTGCAGCCCCAAGGGCTGATCAATTCCGTGTTGAGGTCGGTGGGCCTTGGCGGACTCGCTCAGGACTGGCTCACCTCCGAACAACTCGTGAAGCCTGTGTTGATTGTGGTGCTTGCTTGGGCAACGGTCGGAACTGGCGTGGTCATCTTTTCCGCCGCGCTTTCGGCCGTACCGACGGACCAGTTCGAAGCGGCTCGCCTTGATGGTGCCAGTTGGCGTCAGCGGCTCTGGCACGTCGCTCTTCCGAGTATCAGAGGGACGGTCGAACTATGGTCGGTGATCCTCGTAGTGATCGTATTCACCGGCATTTTCCCGTGGATCTATACGCTCACCCGCGGTGGACCTGGCTACTCGAGCTCCACCCTGGATTGGGACATCTACCAAAACTCGTTGCAATTCGGGTACTACGGAACAGCGGCAGCGGAAGTGGTCATCATGCTCGCGCTGGTAGTCGTCGTGGTAGTTCTCGGTGCCTTACTGACCCGTAGGAGCAGACGATGAACACAGCCAATGCGCGCCGATTGCGGGCCAGCCTCCTGCTGTTGACCTGCATCCCCTTCGTTTACCCGTTCATCTTCCTTTTGGGCACCGCCGTGAAGACAGAGGAGGATTTCGAGAGCAATCAGGCTGGATTGCCTGACTCTTTCACCCTCGACGGTCTCCACGACGCGTGGACGGACGCCCGGCTCGGAACGGCATTCGGCAACTCCCTGATTTGTGTCAGCATCGCCGTCGTGTTGACGGTTTTGCTCTCTGCCGGAGGCGCATTCTGGTTCTTGCGTCACAAGGGACGGCTTGCCGCCACGCTTCGTGTATTGGTCATCGCCATGATGGCCGTTCCGCTTCCGGCATTCATCATCCCGCTGTTTGTGCAACTCAGCGATTGGAATCTGGGCGACAACCTCTTTGTCCTTGGATTCGTGTTCGCGGGGTGGGCAAGTCCATTCGGCATCTACTTGACCTACACGTACATGAAGGAGCTTCCGCATGAAGTCGTGGAGGCAGCTGAGATCGATGGCGCCTCAACGTGGCAGGTGTTTTGGCACATCATGGTGCCCCTGTCGAAGCCTGTTCTGACGACGCTTGCGGTATTCGCTTTCGTCTGGGGCTGGGGTGATCTCCTTGCGGGCCTTGTCCTCATTCACGAGCCCGAGCTCCGGCCTCTTACGCCAGCCACGACCTTGTTGATCGACGTCCACTCTTCAAATATTCCACGCAGCGCAGCGGGGGTCGTGATCGCCATGGTGCCGATGCTGGTTGTGTTCTTGATCGGGCAGCGCGCATTGGTCAGAGGATTCGTTGTCGGCGTGGGCAAATGATCCCTGCACGACGTGCAGGAATCATTTGCCACCGTGAATTCTCCCGCTATCCGCGACGATCTCTGGCCTGTCATCGCAGACGTAGGACTTGATCCTGGACCGAAGGGCCAATCGTGACAGATCCGCAATCGTCAGTCTTCGAACCTAGATCAGCAGTACGAGTCCCGACCCTACTCGAGAGAATCGGGTTGTCCAATGTGGACAGTCACGATTTGCCGAGCAGCTCCGCCACGTTTGATGACGGCGGGCAGTACCGAATTGAAGTTTCGACAACTGAGGGCGTCGGGGCTCTCCGCGCCGTTCTCGATGAGTCCGATCGCCTTGCAGTCCCGGTTCATAGAGTCAGACAAGGCAGCGGCATCATGCTGACAACTTCGTCAGAGCTTGCGGCGATGCTTGAAATGACTGCAACCCGAGGTATTGAGCTTTGCCTCTTTGTTGGTTCCCCGCGCTGGATGGGGAACGGGTCTCCAACCATGAACTTCAATGGTCGTGCGCTTGCATCCACGCTTCACGGTTCAGAAGAACTTGCCTGGAGTTTGGAGGACATCGTCTGGGCTTGCGAGCTCGGGCTCCGCAGCATTCTAGCCGCAGACATCGGTCTTATTTATGCGATCAAGCAACTTAAGACTTCAGGAGATCTACCCGAGGACTTGGTGGTGAAGGTCAGCGCCAGCCTTCTTGTCACGAATCCTGCAACGGCGGTTGTTTTTGAGGACCTCGGTGCCACCACACTCGACCTGCCAGTCGATTTGCCCATTCAAACACTGTCCGCGATTCGTAGTAGTACGACATTGCCTCTCGACCTCTATATCGACGGTCCAGGCGACCTAGCTTCCCCCGTGCGCTATTACGAACTCCCTGAGGTTGTGCGCGTTGGCAGCCCGGTGTACCTGAACTTCACCGTTCGAAACGCGCCGAGTCTCCCTCGCAGTGGCGGGCACAATATCCAGAGCTTGGTCGAGGCGCTAGCCAAGGCGCGAGTCAGACATATCAGCAGCGGTGTCAGGGTGTTGAACCAGTACTTGCCGGGAGCTCGTGTGAGCGCGGTGGCGCGTCCGTCCTCCTGATCATCGAAGAGACAGGTGGGTGCGCCGGACTGGCCCCGATCTCTTGAGCTCGCGAAGTGCGAAGGGCGCAGCTTTGCCGAATCCACGCTCGAGAAAGGACAACCCTTGCCAAATAGTCAAACGTTTGTGTAGCGTGACGTGCATCACGTTTGCGTTGTAAATGCACCCCAGTTGATGCTCATTCCGCCTATTCGGTCATACGAATGAACTGGGATCTCGTGGCGTGGGGTCAAAGTCACTTAGGAGAGTCGAATGCACGTCAGGCCGATACTTGATGAAAGAGATGCACGAGGATCAAAGAGCAGATTGTGGGCACGTCGGCGTATGGCCGGTCTCGGTCTATTGAGTGCGCTGGGCCTTGTGCTGAGCGTGCTCGCGGGAGTGGCGAACGGGGCTAACGGTGTCAACGACAGTACGGACACGTCGTTGACTGTTGATGGTGACACGCATTGGTTCAACGCGAACTCTATGGTCAGCTACGGCGCCTATCAGTACTCGGCGTACTGGGATGCTGCGGACGTCACGACTGGAGATATCTATCTCAAGGTCACGCGGCGCAAGCTGTCAGACAACAGCCTGCAGTCGGTTCGCCTTGACGGTACCGGCGGGGCTATCACCGAAGCGCTCGCTAACGTCAACGACGGCCACAACACGGTGATTTTGGGCATCAGCCCGAAAGACGGCCGTGTCCACATGAGCTTCAGCGCGCACAGCGCTCCTCATCACTACATCAAGTCCAGCTCGGGGTGCATGACGCAGACGACGTTTAGCAGTGGCACTTGCACGTTCACGTCGAGCAGCTCGCAGGCGAGCCCGACGACGGAGGACAGACTCACGTATCCGCAGTACTTCAATGATGCGGACGGCGACCTCTACATGGGGTATCGGCACAGGTCCAGCGACAACAGTGACTACTACTTGAACAAGTACAACAACAATGGCACGTGGACCTCGATGGGGATGGTGTTCCACGGCTACAACGCCGGTCAGGACTGGGATGCCGATGGGCCTGCCGGTCCGATCGGCAACTCAACCCATCGCGGTATCTACCCGTGGTCGTGGCGGTTCGATGTCAATGACCGCCTTCATGTGATGTGGAACTGGCGCGAGAGCCCGCAGGAAGCCGCGGGTCTCTCGGTGCAGCATGACGTGTACTACGCGTACAGCGATGACTACGGGGTGACGTGGAAGAACAACAACGCCACGACGGTCGGCACCATTGACAGTGACCCGATTACGGTGCTGGACACCTCGACGATGGTGTTGTCTGTGCCCGGCGGTTATTGGCTGGGCGCTGGGATCATGGAGCTGGATTCGAACAATCAGCCGCACGCTTCGATCCCGTACTCCGATGTCCAGACGCTGGTGCAGGCCGAGGCGAACATGCGTCAGGCGCACTTCTGGCGGACGGCGGATGGGACCTGGTCCAAGCAGTTCATCCAGCCCACCGGTGACGGTTTGCCGATGGCGTACGGCGGCGCCATGCTTTTCGATGGTGCTGATGACGCCCACTACTTCTACGCTCAGTACGACCGTGACTGGACGCCGTGGAACTCAGACATCTACGACCAGGATGAGTTGCCGTATGAGAATGTCACCAACCAAGATGACGGGACGCAGAAGTATCTGAACATCGTTCCCCACACGGCGGCGACGGCGATCGATTCTGAACGCTTGATCGGGATCCCGATCACGACCGCGAGCGGAGCCAACAACAACCGCAAGATCACGGTGCGGATGAAGAACAACACGGCTGCCACGACGTTCAAGGTGTACTGGACAACAGAGGCGTCTCAGGCTTACAGCGAAAGCAAGGGCCAGTCGTTCACGATCACCGCGAACGACGCGTCGTGGAAGACGTACACGTTCACGGTCAGCGACGCTGACTGGACCGGCACGCTGCGCAACCTAGAGCTCAACCCGGTTGGTCAGACCGATGTCAGCGGACCGGGCAAGGACGTCAGGATCGACTACGTCCGCATCCAGGACGACCAGACCACACCCAACGTGGCCAAGGCCTGGGAGTTCAACTCGGGCATGACCATCAAGGAGGCTGTGGCAGACGCGGACTCCAACTGGTCAACGTGGAACATTTCGACGATCCTGCCCGACGTCAACGACTCGGTGAACGACGCGATCGGCCGCCTCGATATCGACCTCTACAACAACGGCTCGCGCAAGGTCGACTTCATGCTCCTGGAGCAAGGCGTGCCCGGCATCGAGAAGTCGGTACTGCACGAGTTCACGATCGACGGTGACACAACAGCCAAGGACTGGAACTTCCCCGTCGACAAGCAGGGCTGGACCGACGGCGGCGACATCAGCGGCTTCGGCTACTTCTTCGACTTCGGCCCTGGGAGTGTCGGTGCCACGATCACCGGGGCCGACTCGGCCATCGTGTCGGCACCCAACCTTGCCAGGAGGATCGGAACCGCCAACAAGATCGTCGTGCGGATGAAGAACGGTTCAAACGCCGCGACGGCGAAGATCTACTTCATCACCAACAGCAGCACCAGCTGGAACGAGACGAAATCCAAATCGTTCTCGATTGATCCGAACTCCGGCTACACCGAATACACCGTCGACATGACCGGCGTCAGTGGATGGGACTCGACAAAGATCCTGCGTCAACTGCGACTCGATCCCGCCAACGACGCAACCACAACCGGCACATTCAGGGTCGACCGCATCCACATCAAACCCTAAAGATGTCCGCACGACCGGCCCGCCCCTCACGGGGCGGGCCGACCGTGCGATCGCTGGTGCCGACGGTCGGGCACTACTTCCGCCATGTGTCGGCATCGCAATCTGGGGCGACTTGCCGAGTGAGATGTAACGTCGGCGAAATCTAGCGCTATCTACTGGCAGTAGAATCTGGTTCATAACCGTAGACTAGGGTCGTCGCAGCTTGCGGATCGTATTGAGGAGACAAGCATGAGTCACGGGTCAAATTTGGCCGAGCTTGCCAAGGAGGCCGGCACGACGTTCATCCTTGCGCTGTTTGTGGATTTGACGGGCAAGCCGTGCGCCAAGCTCGTGCCGGTTGAGGCGGTCGAAGAGCTGCAGAGCGAGGGTGTCGGATTTGCTGGGTATGCGGCGGGAGCTATGGGCCAGGAGCCGAAGGATCCCGACATCATGGCAATCCCGGATCCTTCGTCATTTACTCCGATTCCGTTCATCAAGGAGGGCTTGGCGGTAGTCCACTGCGATCCCCACGTTGAGGGCGTCCCGTGGAAGTTCGCGCCGCGGGTGATTCTGCGCAAGATGGTGGAGCGCGCCGAGGATAAGAACCTGTCGGTGTTCGTGGGAGCTGAGGTCGAGTACTTCCTCGTTGGCCGGGACGACCAAGGAAACCTTGTGACGGCGGACCCGTCGGACAATGCCAGCAGGCCGTGTTACGACGCCCGCGGAGTGACCCGCATGTTCGACCATCTCGCAGCCGTGTCAAAGGGCATGAACCAGCTCGGGTGGGCAAACTACGCCAACGATCACGAAGACGGCAACGGACAGTTCGAGCAGAACTTCGCCTATGCCGACGCGTTGACCACTGCCGACCGAGTAGTCACTCTGCGGTACCTGATATCGATGCTGGCCGAGCAACGCGGAATGACTGCGACGTTCATGCCAAAGCCTTTCGGCGACCGCACCGGCAACGGCTTGCATATGCATCTTTCGCTGTGGAGCGACGGTGAGCCTCTGTTTCCCAGCGCGACCGATGAACGCGGTCTCGGACTCTCGCCGCTCGCGTACTCGTTCATCGCCGGCGTGCTGGAGCATGCCAGCGCGCTCCAGGCTGTCATCGCACCAACGGTCAATTCCTACAAGCGGACCGGTGCTGTCTCCACGACGTCGGGTGCCTCGTGGGCTCCACGATTGCCGACATACGGGGGCAACGACCGCACACATCTCGTCAGAGTTCCTGATGGCAACCGAATTGAGTTGCGGGGTGGCGACGGGTCCGCGAATCCTTATCTTGCCGCTGCTGGCGCACTCGGTGCCGGGCTGGATGGAATTGAGAGGAGCCTCGATCCGGGAGCGCCGGGCGGAGACGCCGGCAGTCCCCGAGCGGCCCTCCCGCTGACATTGCTGCACGCGATCGAAGCCCTCGAAGCCGACTCCGCGATCTGTGGGGTCCTCGACTCGGTGGGTCCAGACGTCGCCGCGTATTTCGCCAACCTCAAGCGTGAGGAGTTCTTCACCTGGCACAGCCACGTCAGCGCCTGGGAAGTTGACCAGTACCTCACGGCCTTCTGAGCCGGTCAAGGATAGGAGACACGAATGTGTGGAATTGTCGGACTTCACCTAAGGAACCCCGATCTCTATCCCAGGCTCGGCGTGTTGCTAACTGAGATGCTCTGCGAAATGCAGGACCGAGGTTCAGACTCAGCGGGTGTCGCAGTGTACGGAGACCCGCGGTGGTCCCCTCCCGGCCACGCGACCGTTTCGATCCTGGATATGTCCCTCGGAGAAGACGAGCTTGCGAAGGCGGTCGGCGACGTTCTCGGCGATCGTGTCGAAGTGGTCGACTCGGCTCCGACGTTCGTCGTACATGCGCCCGTATCAGTTGAGGCTTTGAGGGCGGCTGTTCAAGAGGCCGTGCCGGAGGCGCTGGTGATCGGCTTCGGACAAGACGTGGCAGTTCTCAAAGGCGTCGGGCATCCCCGTGATCTCGCCACGCGATTCGGGTTGGAGCATGCACAAGGTTGGCAAGGAGTGGGGCACACCAGGATGGCAACTGAATCGGCGGTAAGCCCGGCGGGCTGCCATCCATACGCTGTCGGCCCGGATCAGTGCATGGTTCACAACGGCTCCTTCCACAACTACGCGACGATCCGCCGCAACCTGGTCTCCCGCGGAATGACATTCGACAGCGAGAACGACACGGAGGTTGGGGCTCGATTTGTCGCTCAGTGTCTTGAGGACGGGATGGACGTTGAGACCGCACTGAAAGAACTGTGTCGGACCTTCGATGGGTTCTACACGCTCCTCGTCTCCAACAGGGACTCGTTCGCGGTTGTCCGTGACGCGATCGCGTGCAAGCCGGCTGTCATTGCCGAAACCGACGACTGGGTCGCGATGGCTTCTGAATACAGGGCGCTGGTGGGTCTGCCTGGCATTGAGTCTGCGCGGATCTTCGAGCCAGAGCCAGAGCAGGTTTACGCATGGACACGTTGACCCAGAGCTACACGGAGGACATCAGCATGGCCGACGCTCTTTTGTTTGACCTGACCACGACGAGCCTGCGGGAGGTCAACGCTTCCCTGCACGCCCTCGGCAAGGGCGACACAAAGGTTCGGATTCTGCACCCTGCAGGCAAGCACAGCATCGCCGTGGGTCTTACCGAGCCGGCGAGCGTGACCATTGACGGCCACGTCGGCTACTACGCAGCAGGTATGAATCAAGCCGCCAACGTCCTCATCAACGGGAATGCTGGCGTCGGCGTAGCTGAGAACATGATGAGCGGCTCTGTCTGGGTGAAAGGGAGTGCATCGCAGTCGGCCGGTGCCACGGCGCATGGCGGCCTGTTGGTCATCGAAGGCGGCGCCGCCGCCCGGTGCGGCATATCAATGAAAGGCGTAGACATCGTCGTAGGCGGGAATGTCGGGCACATGAGCGCTTTTATGGCCCAGGCCGGAACGCTCGTTGTTCGTGGGGACGCCGGAGAGGCCCTTGGCGATTCGATCTATGAGGCTCGTATCTACGTCCGTGGCACCGTCGCTTCGCTTGGTGCGGACTGCGTTGCGAAGGATATGGCCGTCGAGCACCACGAGCAGCTCGCTCTGCTGCTGAAAGCTGCAGGCTATGACGACGACACGAGCGAGTACACCCGCTACGGATCATCCCGCGGTTTGTATCACTTCCACGTTGACAACGCCTCCACGTACTGAGCAAGGACATCAACATGACATTGCACATCACCAGACTTCGTGAGTCGGCAACGTTCGACCGAGCGGCTATCGCTGAGATTCAGCGCGCGGCTGAAACGGGCATCTACGACATTCGAGGTTGGGGTGCGAAGCGTCCGCTCCCGCATTTTGACGATCTTCTGTTCCTGGGCGCGAGCATGTCGCGATATCCCCTGGAGGGATACCGGGAGAGATGTGCGACGGACATCGTCTTGGGTGACCGCCACGCGAAATTCCCCCTGCACCTCGACATCCCGGTCACGATCGCTGGCATGAGTTTCGGTGCGCTCTCCGGGCGCGCAAAGGAAGCGCTAGGGCGTGGGGCAAGCGAGGTCGGAACATCAACGACCACTGGTGACGGAGGAATGACTCCGGAAGAGCGTGGGCAGAGCAAGAATCTGGTCTACCAATACCTTCCGTCGCGCTACGGAATGAACCCTGACGATCTGCGTAAGGCAGACGCCATCGAGGTTGTCCTTGGTCAAGGCGCAAAACCTGGCGGCGGCGGAATGCTGTTGGGCCAAAAGATCACGGAGCGGGTCGCCAGAATGCGTACGTTGCCGCAAGGCGTTGACCAGAGAAGTGCCTCTCGCCATCCCGACTGGACCGGCCCTGACGACCTGACAATCAAGATCGCTGAACTTCGGGAGATCACTGACTGGGAGAAGCCGATCTACGTCAAGGTCGGCGCGACGCGGACGTACTACGACGTCAAGCTCGCGGTGCATGCCGGTGCCGACGTCGTCGTGGTCGATGGCATGCAGGGCGGCACTGCGGCGACGCAGGAGGTATTCATCGAGCATGTCGGCATCCCCACACTCGCCGCGATTCCGCAGGCCGTCCAGGCATTGCAAGAGCTCGGCATGCACCGCAAGGTCCAGCTCATAGTGTCGGGCGGCATTCGAACGGGCGCCGATGTCGCGAAAGCCATGGCCCTGGGCGCGGACGCCGTTGCGATCGGCACTGCCGCACTGATCGCGCTGGGCGACAACGACCCTCGTTGGCAGAGTGACTACGAGGCGCTCGGATCATCGGCAGGCTTCTACGACGACTTCCAAGACGGTAAGGACCCTGCTGGGATCACGACCCAGGACCCCGAGCTGCAGATGCGGTTCGATCCCGTCGAAGGAGGGCGTCGACTCGCCAACTACCTCCGCGTACTCACGATGGAGGCACAGACAATTGCGCGCGCATGCGGGAAGTCCCATCTCCAGCATCTCGAGCCAGAGGATCTCGTCGCCATCACGATCGAGGCGGCAGCGATGGCGAGGGTGCCCCTTGCAGGAACATCCTGGATCCCTGGACACGACAATCGAGTCGGCTTGTGAGTGGCGCCAAGGCGATCGTGATCGGCGGCGGCTTGATCGGCCTCTCCATCGCGCGGTCACTCGCCGAACGAGGCCTGACAGACGTCCTGGTCTTGGAGCGGCACCAGCTGGCCGGCGGCGGTACGGGCAAGTCCAGCGGCATTGTTAGGGCGCACTACGGCATCCCGTCGATAGCGGCGATGGCTTGGCGCAGCGTACCTGTCTTCGAGGAGCTCGGCGCCGAGGTGGGCTTCCGCCAGGTCGGCTACACCGTGATCGTGGGAGTCGACAACGCCGAACCACTCAAAGCGAACACTGCTATGCATCAATCGCTGGGCATCGAGGTAGATCTCGTCGACAACGACCGTCTTTCTGCCATGTGGCCGATGATGAACGTGGACGACATCGCCCTGGCTTCGTACGAGCCTCGTGGCGGATTCGCTGACGCCACCCAGCTGGCTCTTCACTACGGCCAGCGAGCCCGGGCCCAAGGGGCGAAGATCCGGCAGAACACCCCGGTCGCCCGAATCCTCACAAAGGGAGAGAAGGTCAGCGGCGTCGAGCTCGCCGATGGTGAGGTGGTGCTCGCCGATCTCGTCATCGTGGCGTCGGGCTGGTGGTCGGCGAAGCTTCTGGCGGACCTCGGCATCGAGTTCCCTGTCGAGGCGTACCGGTCCGAGCTGCTGATCGTCGACGCGGGCGTGCCGCTGACTGACCTCCCAGTCGTGTCGGACCTCGCGTCACTGCAGTACTGCCGTCTGGAGGGCACCGGACAGTTCTTGGTGGGCAACAGCGATCATGCCGACTTCGCAAAGAAGTTCGTCGACCCCGACAGCTACTCGAATGTCGCGAGCGAGGCGAGTATCGAGACGTACGTTGAGAAGCTGATGCACCGCTTCCCGGGGTTCCCCGAACCGTCGGTCACGCACACATACGCAGGCGTCTACGACGTCCCGCCGGACTGGAACCCGGTCATCGGACACGTCGGCGGTGTCGACGGGCTGATCCTGTGCGCGGGCTTCGCCGGACACGGCTTCAAGATCAGCCCAGCCGTGGGTGATCTCGTGGCGGACTTGGTCCTCGAGGGCGACAGCACCGACAGCGACATTCCCGCCTCGGACTTTCGGCTCGAACGATTCGAGGAGGGCCGGCATCTGACCAGCCTCCACCCGTACGTCGGAGCCGGTGAGATGCGCTGATGCTCGATCCTTCGCGAGTGGAACCGTCTCCGTGGAACAACGGTGCCGGGTCCACCCGCGAGCTGGCGGCTGAGACAGACCCCGACGGTCAGACGCTATGGCGGATCAGCATCGCCTCGCTCGACCATGATGCACCGTTCTCGGTGTTCCCAGGGATGGACCGGCTCTTCGTGGCCCTCGGCCCGCTGCGGCTCACGGTCGACGGTGCGACGTCGGCGATGACCGCTGGCGAGCAGGCCCGATTTGCGGGCGAGGCCGCGGTCGCCATCAGTCTCGACGAGCCGACCACCGCGCTCAACGTGATGACCCGGAGAGGCCGCTACCGCGCGGAAGTGACTCTGCGTGATGCCGATGAGGTCGCTCCTGACGGTGTGGACGCGACAGTCCGACTCGGAAATCGTCACGCCGACGTACGTCTCGGTCGGCAGACGGAGGAAACTAGGTGACGAATTCCCCCACGTCTGTCACCCAGCTGCTTGGCGAGATCCGCGACGTCGGTCAGGACAAGCAGCGCGGCGGGTACTCGCGATTCACATTCACCTCCGCCGAGCTCGAGCTGCGCGAGTGGTTCGTCGCCGAGGCGCAGCGGCGCTCGATGGATGTCGAGGTCGATCGCAATGGACTCATCTGGGCCTGGCGTGCAGGCGCGGGCGGTTCGTTGGACGATGCGATCGTGACCGGGAGCCATCTCGACTCGGTGCCCGGAGGCGGTGAGTTCGACGGGCCGCTGGGCATCGCTTCGGCGCTCGCAGCCGTCGACATTATGGATTTCCGCGGAGTCGTCCCCGATCGGCCGTTGGCTGTCGTTGCCTTCCCCGAGGAGGAGGGTGGGCGGTTCGGGCTGGCTTGTCTGGGATCACAGCTCATGACGGGGGCGGTCAACCCTGATCGAGCCCGCAATCTCCGCGATTCCGACGGAAACTCCTATGCGGACGCGTTCGCACGAGCAGGTCTCGACCCGGCCCACATGGGCCGTGACGACGAAGCGCTCCGGCGCATCACGGCGTTCGTCGAGTTGCATGTCGAGCAGGGCCGCGGCCTGATCGACCTGTCCCAGCCGGTCGCGATCGGATCATCCATCTTGGGACACGGTCGCTGGCGCCTGACGGTCATCGGCGAGGGCAACCATGCCGGTGCCACCCGAATGGCGGATCGTCGTGACCCCATGGTGGCGGCCGGGCTGATCATCAGCGCCGTACGGGACATCGCGACGGCCTTTGACGAGGCCCGCGCAACGGTCGGCCGCATACATCCGATTCCTGGCGGAACCAATGTCATCGCCTCACGAGTCGATGTATGGCTGGATGCCCGTCACCCGGACGATGCAGTCACGGCCGAACTCGTCGGGGCGATCCACGATCGTGCCCGGGCTCTCGCAGAGGCCGAAGGGTGCGAGGTCGTGATGGTGGAGGAATCGCTAAGCAACTCAGTGAACTTTGACCCGAGACTACGTACCCAATTGGAGGCGGTACTGCCCGACGCGCCAGTCCTGGGGACCGGCGCGGGACACGACGCGGGCGTGCTCAGCACCGAGGTGCCCACGGCGATGCTCTTCGTACGCAATCCAACCGGCGTATCTCATTCGCCGTACGAGCAGATCGAAGACGCTGATGCGGAGTCTGGTGCTCTCGCTCTTGCGGATGTACTTGAGAACCTACTCGGTTCCAGTTCGCCCGTGCCCGGAGCGGCGCGAACATCTATTCATGAGCAGCGACGACGTTAGACTCCACGCGTGTCCGATGACGACCCACTGCTACGAAACGCCGCCGGTAGCGCGCGCGACCGCGACCGTTCCGAGCCTCTTGAATCGAAGGTACTCGAGCAAGCCATTGCCCTCAACGTTCGCAACCTCCGATTGCAATCGGGGTTGTCGGTCGCAGACATGGCTGACCGAATCGGCATCTCGAAAGCAATGATGTCGAAGATCGAAAACGCGCAAACGTCGTGCAGCCTGGCAACGCTCCAGAGGCTGGCGCGGGGCCTTGACGCACCTGTGACAGCGCTTGTGAGGGGAGCCGACTCGGATCGCGAAGCGGTCTACACGGAAGCCGGGGGAGGGCTGCGCATCGCGCGAAACGGGACGCAGGCGGGTCATGAGTACGAGCTCCTTGGGGCATTGCGAGGCCAACACAAGCGGCTTGAGTCTTTGATGGTCACATTGAATGAAGACAGTCAGACCTATCCGTTGTTCCAGCACCCCGGTACGGAATTCATCCACATGCTTGAGGGAGAGATGGTGTACGGGCATGGTCGACAGACGTATCGCTTGGCTCCCGGCGACTCCCTTCAGTTCGATGGCGAAGGTTCACACGGGCCGGTCGAGCTGACCGTTCTGCCGATCAGATTTCTGTCGATCATCGCTTTTCCCGATGCCTCCGTGTGAGCGTGAGCCCTAAGGATGGTGGAGTGAATGCCTGACCATGGGGGAGAAGCCACATCGTTCAGTTCTGACGGTTTTGGCCGATCCAGCGAAGACGAAGTCGACATACACGGTCCGAAGAGCGCGGCCGCCGGTGTCAAAGGTGTTCGCGTCGCCCTCCAGCGGGCGGTCCGCCACATGGGACTGAGGCGTTCAGTCACAGCGTTGACCGCAATGAACCAAGTTCACGGTTTTGACTGCATGAGTTGCGCATGGCCCGACCCTGATCCCGAGCATAGGCACAGGGCCGAGTTCTGCGAGAACGGTGCCAAGGCTGTTGCCGAGGAGGCAACTCGAAAACGTGCCGACCCCGAGTTCTTCGCCCGGCATTCGATCGCAGAGTTGAACTCACACGATGAGTACTGGCTTGGTCAAGCAGGTCGGATCACCCACCCAATGGTCAAACGCCCTGGAGCGACTCACTACGACCCGATCGACTGGGGGGACGCGTTCGAGCTGATCGCTACGCACTTGCAATCCCTCGCTTCGCCCGACGAGGCGGTCTTCTACACGTCTGGTCGCGCCTCGAACGAGGCCGCATTCATCTATCAGCTCTTCGTCCGTGCGTTCGGCACGAACAACCTGCCGGATTGCTCGAACATGTGCCACGAGTCAACCGGAGTGGCCCTGGGTGAATCGATTGGTTTTGGTAAAGGCAGCGTCAGTCTTCGCGATATCTACGACGCAGAGTTGATTGTGATTGCCGGCCAGAATCCGGGAACCAACCATCCACGCATGCTCTCGGCGCTGGAGACCGCGAAGCGGCGCGGAGCCAAGATCATCTCGATCAACCCGTTGCGTGAGGCTGGCCTCGTCAACTTTCGCAACCCACAGCGTGTGCGCGGTGTGCTCGGTCGCGGAACGGACCTTTCCGACCTCCACCTGCCGATCAAGCTGAACGGCGATCTGGCGCTGTTCCAGGCGATCGGATCGTTGCTAGTCGAATGGGACGCGATCGATCATGAATTTGTCGAGACGCATACGTCGGGCTTCGAGGCGTGGTCCACACACGTTCGCGAAGTCGATTGGGAGACGGTGACGCTCGCCACGGGACTCTCGCGGCAACAAATCACGGCTGCGGCCGAGATGATCCGTGACTCGAACGCCACCACCTATTGCTGGGCTATGGGACTCACCCAACACCGCAACTCAGTGGCGACCATCAAAGAGGTGGTCAACCTGGCGTTGGTTCGAGGAGACATCGGCAAGCGTGGGGCCGGTCTGTGTCCGGTTCGAGGTCACTCGAACGTGCAAGGCGACCGAACCATGGGGATCTACGAGAAACCGAGCTCTGACTTCCTCGACGCCCTCGAGCGCGAGTTCAACTTCGTTGCACCACGAAAGCACGGACACGATGTCGTCGAGTCAATTCGCGCCATGCGCGACGGACGAGCGAAGGTCTTCATCTGCCTAGGAGGCAACTTCCTGCATGCAGCGCCTGACACGGCTGTCACTGCAGAGGCGCTTCGAGCCACCGACCTGACCGTGCAGATCTCGACCAAGCTGAACCGATCGCACCTGGTGACCGGCGGTACCGCGCTGATTCTGCCGACACTCGGCCGCACAGAGATTGACACTCAGACAGCTGGACCGCAATACGTCACTGTCGAGGACTCGATGTCTTCAGTCCATGCATCGCGCGGTGTCCTGAAGCCGGCGTCCGAGCACCTGCGCAGCGAGGTCGCGATCGTCGCAGGTATGGCGGGGGCAACACTTCGCGGATCGAACGGCCCGGCTATCCGAGACATCGCCTGGGATGAAATGGCTGGCGACTACGGAGTGATCCGGGATCACATCTCGCGTGTCGTGCCGGGCTTCGAAGACTTTTCAGCGCGTGCCGATCGCGCAGGTGGCTTCGTCCTACCTCATCCGCCGCGGGACTCGCTCACATTTGCCACGTCGACCGGCCGCGGAATCCTCTCCGTTTCTCCGATCGACGTACTCCACGTTCCCGACGGGCACCTCGTGCTTCAGACGCTTCGAAGCCACGATCAGTTCAACACCACGATCTATGGCTTCTCCGACCGGTACAGAGGCATCGAGAACGGTCGGCGAGTTGTATTCGTGCACCCTGACGACATAGAGGAAATGGGTCTCGCCGACGGGTCGATCGTCGATCTTCATTCAGTGTGGCGAGATGACGTGGAGCGGATTGCGCCGCGGTTCCGGGTGGTGGCTTATGACACCCCTCGCGGTTCAGCCGCCGCCTATTACCCCGAGACGAACCCTCTTGTGCCTTTGGATTCGACGGCACTCGACAGCAACACCCCAACGTCGAAATCCGTCATCATCCGACTGGTGGCGAGCGCACCGTGATTCCAGCGAGTGTCACGAGAACTGTCACGACGGTTGGTCTGATCGGACGACAAGACCGATCGGATGAGCTGGCATCCGAGGCGCCGCTTGAGATCCGGGTCAACGCTCGCGGCTACGCCGTGACGATGAGAACCCCCGGAAATGACGTCGAGCTCTCCGCCGGATTCCTGGTCTCGGAAGGGCTGGTGGCGGGTCCTGACGACCTTCTTTCAGTTGACGTCCTAGCCGAAGTCGAAGGCGATGTCATCGACGCGAAGGTGGCAGGTCCTGGAGCACTGGTCGCGATGGACCGTCAGCGCAACATTTACACCACCAGTTCGTGTGGAGTGTGTGGACTCGCATCAATTGAGGCAGTGCGGACGACGTCTCGCTTTGAACTGCACGACAACACGTTGACCGTGGCGGCCGACCTTGTGGCGCAGCTTCCCGGTCGTCTGCAAAGCGCCCAGCGCTTGTTCGAATCCACGGGCGGAGTCCACGCAGCTGGACTGTTCGACGTTGGCGACGATTCCGTCGTGGTTCGCGAGGACGTGGGACGCCACAACGCTGTAGACAAGGTCGTCGGTCATGCGGCATTGGAGGGGCGTCTCCCGCTGTCGAACTGCGTCTTGCAGGTCTCCGGGCGGGCGTCGTTTGAGCTTGTCCAAAAGGCCGCGATGGCAGGTGTGCCGATCCTCGCCGCGGTCAGTGCGCCGTCAGCGCTCGCAGTTGAGTTGGCCGAGGCGCTCGGTATCACGCTGATTGGGTTCTCGCGAGAGTCGTCGTTCAATATCTATAGCCACGGTCATCGGGTGACTGGAGCTCTCTCATGACCGAAAGTCTGGTCGGCCGCGCTGGTCCCAGCCGGCTGCTCTTGGATGCCGGACAATGCGCCAAGGTTGCTGACGCGATGATCACCGAGGTCAAGGTGTTTGGTCTCGATACGACCGTCGGAGACGTTCGAGCATTCTTCGCGGATGAACATGTGCATCTCGTCGTCGTCGACGACGGCAGTCGAGTGGTCACGACGATCGAGCGCAGCGATATTCCAGGTGAGTGTGACGCCCGCAGCTTGGCGAGAGGTCTCGGCACGTTGGAAGGTCGCCGCGTGGATCCAGACGAAGATCTCGGGGTAGTTCGCAGTCATATGGTCGAAATGGCAAGCCGACGCTTTGTTGTGCTCGACAGGTATGAGCACCTCGTTGGATTGTTGTGCCTCAAGAGACATGGGCGAGGGTTCTGTCGTGACGAGGACGTGCAAGCTCGGCTTGCCGAGCGGCCAAGTGCCAAACCGCGCGCCCCCGGCGCGCCCCCAGGGTGAGCGTCGAGGCAACCGGTGGGCTCGGTGGAACTGGAATCACAAGGAAGAACCAGTTGAGCAATCTCTCGTTGTGAAGAGGTTCTCCGGTTCGGACGCCTTATGAACGCTGACCCGCAGTGTGTCCATAAGGTGCCAGGTCCACGTCGGAGTCGCATCACGGCGCCGACCGATTGTTATCCGTGTGGACATTGATCGCTCCACACGTTTGTCCACAGAAATGGGAGAGGCTCTGGCCGCGGGGTGCAGGTCGGCCGAAGGTGAGGATGCACCCAAACGGAGGACATTTCATCACCCACATCGGCTCAGCGATCAGTCCCGAACTCGAGGAAGCAATCATGCGAGCTGGCGACCTGCTCGCGTCGCTGCACGAGCAGACACGCCTCACGGACAAGTCGGGTATGGACGCGCGACAGGCGCACGCTTTGAACGACGCCTCGTCGATGGCGTTATGGGGGACAGTTGCGGCAGCGCACTTCGTGACCTCTAGACGCTGCGGCACGGATCCTGTGTTTGACCTTGAGACTCCGCCTCTCATGTTGGTCACGAGGGCGTACGAGTTGATCAACGAACAGATCGTGGGCATGGTGGACATCGATGTGTTGAGGTTGCTGGATTGGGTCGGGACGATCCGCGTCGTGCTGAGGCGGTGACCGCGATCCGTGGGCACATTTTGGGCACACTTTGTTGTGATCTAGCGGGATTCGGACACATCACTGTGACACGGATACGTTGGAATTGCAGCAGATTTGCCCATCGCTGCAGGTCGAAAATGGTCGATTTTCGAGTTCAAATCCCACCGCCACCGCCAACGTGAGAAAGCCCCGCCCCGGTCTTGGGCGGGGTTTCTTGCGTTTCCCGTGCCACTGGATTTGAGGCGGAGCTCGGCGAGCTGCGGGAATGCGTAAGGCCCGACCGGGAGGGAGTCCACGGGCCGGGCCTGCATACGCAGAGGGCGGGAGGGAGTTTGCCGTCTACACAATCAGTAACGAGGCCCAAGGGGGCGGGTTACGCGGTCAAGGCCTGTTACTTCGAATGTATGTCGCAGGTGCTCTGGGTGATGAGGCCGACGGCCCTTCTACAGCCCCCATCGGCGGCGAGCGTCTGCATAGGTGAGACGGGTAGCGATCGCGATCTCGTGCCACGATGCGCCGAGCCGCAATGCCTGGGCGACTGCATGATCGAGTTCGGCAGCGTGTTCCGGTCGCCGCGCACTGAACCTGCCCAGTTGAAAGAGAGCGTCGATCGGCGCGACATGCCTTTCCCACTCGGCACGGGTCACCGCGACAACCGTGGCCGGGTATCCCTTGTCTTCGCGGCTGCCGAGATACTCGGCCTGACCAGCCCATCCGCAGCTGCAGCTTGCGCGCCATCGAAGGTGCGACTGTGGCTGCAGGCCCGGTGTGTTTCGGACGATCAGTTCGGGGCGTCCCTCATGACCGGGCGCCTGCGCGAACCAAGCGTGCGCCGGCTCGTCGATGTCGGTCCGAAGCTGATCGCTGTCAGTCATGGGGACGATCGCGCCTTTCGCCGATACCGGTATGCCTGACCGTGCTTCGCAGCGATCACTCTCAAAACCGTACACGACATGAAGAATTCTTCAAGTGATGTACTCTTCAATTGGCACCTTCCAACGGTGCTGACGGAGGAACCCATGACGACGAACGCCTTGCTCGACGAACCGGTTGCAGCCGTGTGAGCACGCTGTCCGAACGTTTTTCAAGACTCCGTGGCTTTGCCGCCGGAACAATCGGCAGCTTCGGATCGAGGCTCGGCGAGCTCGCTCCCGAGCCGGCAGATCTGGCTGCCATGCGAAGAAATCCCAGGCAGGACCTGCTCGCCGGGCTGACGGTCGCTGTGGTGGCGCTTCCGTTGGCGCTCGCGTTCGGCGTCGCCTCGGGCCTCGGCGCCCAAGCTGGCCTGGTGACGGCGGTGATCGCAGGCATCGTCGCCTCCGTGTTTGGGGGTTCCAACCTTCAGGTCTCAGGGCCCACGGGCGCCATGACGGTAGTTCTCGTTCCAGTGGTCCACGCTCACGGAGCGGCTGGTGTTCTGATGGTCGGAGTTATGGCTGGGATTGTCCTGATTGCCATGGCGATGGCGCGTTTTGGCGGGTATGTGCGCTTCCTGCCGGTGCCAGTCATCGAAGGTTTCACTGCGGGGATCGCGGTGGTAATCGCCTTGCAGCAGGTACCAGCGGCGCTGGGCATCACGGATGTCTCCGGAGATCGAGTGTGGCGAAGTGCCGCCGACGCAGTCGGCCAGTTCGCGCACCACCCCCACATCACCCCGTTGGTCGTCGCTCTGGCGGTCGCCGCGTTGATGCTCGTCGGAGCACGCTGGAAACCGGGCATCCCGTTTTCGCTCATCGGCGTCATCGCCGTGACGATTGTGGGCCGTGTCTTTGACCTGAAGCTGGCACCGCTCGGCCACCTCCCAGCGAGTCTGCCGGCACCGTCGATCGACTTCATCGACCTCGGAGCTGTTGGCTCGCTGATACCTCCTGCGCTGGCGGTTGCGGCGCTTGCTGCGCTCGAGAGCTTGCTCTGTGCAACCGTGGCGGATGGCATGAGTGTCAACGAACGACATGACCCCGATCGTGAGCTGTTCGGCCAGGGCATGGCCAATGTGGTGGTTCCGGTCTTCGGGGGAGTCGCAGCGACCGCTGCGTTGGCCCGTACCGCGGTCAACGTACGAGCCGGTGCACGTTCACGGTTGGCCGCCATCACCCATTCAGTGGTGCTGGTGGTCGTGATCTTCGCTGCCGCACCTCTGGTGTCAGACATTCCGCTCGCCGCACTCGCGGGAGTGCTGTTCGCAACCTGCGTCCGGATGATTGAGGCCGGATCGATACGGACCTTGATGCGCGCGACCCGCTCTGATGCGCTCATCGTTGCGCTGACGTTCACTGTCACTGTTGCCGTCGATCTCGTCACGGCTGTCGGAGTGGGAGTGGGAGTTGCCGTCATCCTGGCCCTACGCGAAGTGGCCCGGAGCGCCCGATTGGAAGTCGTCTCGCTGGAGGCTGGCGATCACAGTGCCGAAGAGCATGCCCTGCTCAGCGAGCACATCGTCGCGTATCGGCTCGACGGCCCGTTGTTCTTCGCCGCCGCGCATCGCGTCCTGCTGGAGCTCCCGGACATCGCCGACGTACAGATTGTGATCCTGCGGATGTCCAGGGTCACCACGATCGACGCCACGGGCGCCCAGGTGCTCGGTGATGCCATCACGAAGCTGGAGCATCGCGGCATTACCGTCATGCTCTCCGGCATCACCGAGCGACATCATGACGTCCTGGCCGCACTGGGCGTCGCGCAGAAGTTGAGGCGCGAAGGTCTGGTGTTCCCTGGGACACCTGAGGCGATCGCCCACGCGCGAGATCTGCTCGCACTCCCCGCCACCACGAAGAACACCGACGTCTGACACGCGCGTTCGTAACGGATCGACGGTAGAACTCGTTACTGGTTCCACGGATTCCTGATGAGCGCGCGGCTCCGCGCCTCAGTCAGTTCCGCCTTGAGGAGGGACGTTCATGCGCGCCAAGCCTGCGAACCCTGGAGGCCGCCTTCTCGGCGGCATGTTTGCGGCATTGGCCGTAGCCACGGCTGCTTCGGTTGTCGCCCTCCCGCCGGCGGCAGCTGAGACCACGGCTGACACCTGCAGCTGGATGGACGCATCCAAGTCCTCGAAGACGCGGGCAAATGAGCTCGTCGCTGCCATGACCCTGGACGACAAGATCCAGATGGTCACCGGCATCGGCATCCTCAACCCCAAGGCCCCGAACAAGGGTGCGTCCGGCGTCATCGTCGGCAACCCGCGACTGTGCATCCCCGACCTCGTCCTCAACGACAGCTCCGGCGGCATCGGGTTCAACCAGAAGGGCACGACCGCCTTCCCCCAGGGCATCACGCAGGCCACGACATGGAACACCGACCTGATCAAGGCGTACGGCGAGGTGCTGGCGGACGAGGCGGTCGTCAAGGGCGTCAACGTCATCCTCGGCCCAGGCCTGAACATGTCGCGCAATCCTCTGGCTGGCCGCAACCTGGAGTACGCGGGCGAGGATCCTCACCTGACGACGCAGATGGGCGTCAGCTTGATTAAAGGAATCCAGTCCACCCCCGGCGTGATGGCCAACGCCAAGCACTTCGTGCTCAACGAGCAGGAGACCGACCGCAAGACCAACTCGTCGGAAGTCGATGAGCGGACACTGCGCGAGATGTACCTCCCGCCCTTCGAGGCCGCCGTCGACGCCGGCGTCGGATCGTTCATGTGCGCGTACAACCGGGTCGACTCGGTCCACGCCTGCGAGAGCAAGGCGCTGATGACTGACCTCCTCAAGAAGGAGATGGGCTTCGACGGCTTCGTGATGAGCGACTGGGGCGCGAACTTCACGACTGCGCAGGCAGCCAACGCCGGTCTGGACATGGAGATGGCCGGCGACGGATATGCCGGAATCTCGTACGCGCAGCCGGCCAAGTGGGGAGCGAAGCTCAAGGCCGCAGTGCAGGACGGTTCGGTGCCGCAGGCGCGCGTGGACGACATGATCCGCCGCATCACGACCCCGATGTTCCGCCTCGGCCTGTTCGAGAACCCGCCGGCCACTGGGGACGCGGCTGACAAAGCGGTCGCGACCACGCCGCAGAGTCTCGCGATGGCGAGGAAGGTCGCCGAAGAGGGCTCGGTCCTGCTCAAGAACTCCGACAAGATCCTCCCGCTGAAGTCGACTGCCAAGAAGATCGCGGTCATTGGTCTGCCGGCCTCGAGGCTCGGCGCGCAGCTCTCGTCGCAGGGCTTCGGTAGCAACCACGTGCCGGTCTTCGGGCTTCACCCAGACGTCTCCCCGCCGCTGACGGCACTGAGGGAGCGGGCCGCGGTCAACGGCACCAACGTCTCGTACGACTCCGGCGCGGTTCCCGCCCTCTCCGGCCTCCTCGCCAAGGGCGCAGACGCAGCGATCGTCTTCGTCGGCAATGCCGAGATCGAGGGTGAGGATCGGCCGAATCTCAAGCCGCGGCAGGCGTACTGCAACCCCTTCCTCGAGGTCCTTCAAGGGCTGGTGAGCCGGTGCTTCGGCATCCCCGGTGACCAGGACGCGCTGGTGAAGGCTGTCGCCGGGGCAAACCCCAACACCATCGTCGTGCTGCAGAACGGAGGCCCGCTGGCCATGCCGTGGCTCGACTCGGTCAATGCGGTCGTCGAGAACTGGTATCCCGGGCAGGTGGACGGCGACGCGATCACCAGCCTCCTGTTTGGTGACTCGAACTTCTCCGGAAAGCTTCCGATCACCTTCCCGAAGCAGGTGGGTGATGGCCCGCTCCGCACGCCCGAGCAGTTCCCTGGTGTGATGGGGGCGGACGGCATCCCGCGCTCCACCTACAGCGAGAAGCTCCTCATCGGCTACCGGTGGTACCAGGCCAAGAACATCAAGCCGCTCTTCCCGTTCGGCTACGGCAAGTCCTACACGTCGTTTGCCTTCTCAGGCCTCACCGTCACTCCCAAGGCCGGCGGTGCCGCGACCGTGAGCGTCAAGGTCACCAACACCGGATCCCGTGCCGGTGCCGAGGTCGCTCAGGCGTACGTCGCCTTCCCGAGCGCAGCAGGTGAGCCGCCTCTGCAGCTCAAGGCGTTCGACAAGGTCTTCCTGAAGCCAGGGCAGTCCTCGCGCGTCACGTTCGAGCTCGACCGCAGTGCCTTCTCGATCTGGAAGGGCAGCTGGACGGTCAAATCCGGCTGCTACACCGTGCGAGTGGGCAACTCGTCGACCAACCTGCCGCTGGCCAAGAAGATCGGGCGCGCCGGAGGAAGCTGCTGACGTCAGCTGTTGGTGTCGACGCGATCGCCGTCGTCGGTGTATTCGATGTTCTCGAAGCTGACCGGGCGCTTGCCGTTGGCGAGTGACGTCACCATCGCGGTACCGAGCGGACCGGCGCGGTCGAAGACCTCAGCGGTTCCGACAGCGATGCCGTCGATCTCGACGCGGTCGGTTGCTGAGAGGCCGACTTCCAGGCTCACGGGCTTGCGGGCGAGCGCGAGGGTGATGTCGGTGTTGATGTACTGAACGCCCTCGGTGCCCCAGTTGACGACCATGCTGGTGCCGTCGGCGATCGCCGCAACGGACTGGAACGGCGTACCGGCTTCACCTTCGACAACGGGCAGTCCGACCTGCCACGTCTGCTTGCGGCCAGCGTTCTGGTGCTCGGGGAACGACTGCGACCAGTCCTCATCGCTTTTGAAGAACGGCACGCGCGGCTGGTCGCTCACGGGTGCGACATCGAGCGGCGGCGGTACGGGGTGCTCCTCGGCGGTCCATACGATGCCGCCTGCGTTCTCCGTCGGAAGCAGGAAGATGCAGCTGGCGCGGGCGACGCGTACGTCTCCCTGCATCAGCGCAGCATCGATCAGTGCGAGGCGCCGGCCCTCGCGAATCACCTCAGTGACGACAGTGCAGGGAGCCATCTTGGCGGGCTGGAACAGGTCGACGGTGTAGCGCGCGGGAACCAAGTCGGTGCGGCCGATCTCGGCCAGCTTGGTCTCCAGGCCACGCGCCAGCGCACCACTCACGGCGACGCCGTGCATCTGGTCCGGGCTCCACATGCTTCGGGCAATGTCACCGGGAACGAGCTGGTCGTTCTCAAGGGTGAACATGGACAAGTTCATGGAGAAAGAGTGGCAGGCCCATGGTTCGACTAGAACGGCGGCGGTGGATCGTCGATCGGATCGAGCACCGGACCGCTGCCGCCGACGGTCTTCTGGAACGCCTCGCTGTCGGGGCACCACTGACTGACGGGGCACCACAGGCAGTGCTCGCCGGGGTTGGTCTCCCAGGTCGAGTCGAAGTGCCACCGACCCGCGGCCGCCGCCAGGTCTTCATTGGCCATCGCGAGCACGTCGCCGTCGTCCAGATCCCACGCGTACATCTCGCTGCCGTCGGGCGTCAGCACCTCGACCTCGACGGTTGCGTCCTGTGCGCCGTACGCATCCTTCAGCCCACTCGAGAGCATCGAGAGCAGGAACGAGATCTGCGTCGTCTGGCCGTAGACCTGCTCGGCTCCGCCCTTGGGCAACGAGCTGCTGGTCTTGAACTCGCGGATGATCAGCCGGTCGCCGATCCGATAGACGAGGTCGGGCTTGGTGACCGTGACGACA
>NZ_JAKFEL010000232.1:0-4864 GCF_036675695.1 Aeromicrobium sp. | reverse complement strand
TCGTGATGGCAACCCACGACTCCACGATCGTCGACCAGATGCGCAAGCGCGTGATCGAGCTTGAAGGCGGGCTCATCGTGCGCGATGAGGCCCGCGGCATCTACGGCTACCAGAACTAGGAGGCCGGCATGAGAGCCACACTGAGCGAACTCGGCGCCAGTCTTGCGCGCAACAAGTCCATGACCATCTCATTGGTCGTCACGATGACTGTGTCGCTGCTGCTGGCCGCGCTCGGTCTGCTGATCCAGGGCCAGGCTGACCGTACGGAGAAGTACTTCGGCGATCGCCTCCAGCTGCAGATCAACCTCTGCACCAAGAACTCGCCGAGCTCCAACTGCATCGGCGGTGTCGCCACCGACGACCAGAAGGCTGCCGTGCAGGCAGCGCTTCGCGAGAACCCGCAGGTCAAGACGTTCGATATCCGTTCTCCCGCTGAGAACTACAGCCAGGCGCGCGAGCTCCTCGGCCAGACCGACACCGGCAAGGCGCAGCTCGAGACCCTCGGTCCGAGCGCCTTCCCTGAGTCGTACTTCGTGACGCTCAAGGATCCGCAGAAGTTCGACGGCGTGGTCAGTCAGGTCTCGGGCATGGATGGCGTCGGCAACGTCAACTCCCTCCGCGAGCTGCTCGGACCGCTGTTCGAGATCTTGTCCAAGATGCGCTGGGCCGCGTTGGCGACTTCGCTGCTCCTGATCGTCGCGGCAATTCTGCAGGTGTCCAACACGATCCGTATGACGGCGTATGCGCGCCGGCGCGAGATCGGCATCATGCGACTCGTCGGTGCGTCGAGCTGGCACATCCAGCTGCCGTTCATCCTCGAGTCGATGCTGGCTGCGTTGATCTCGGCAGCGTTGGCTGCCGCAGGACTCGCAGCGTTCATGTATTTCGTCGTGTACGGCTACCTCCGCGACACGCTCGGCGAGATCACGACGTGGGTCAGGTGGCAGGAAGCCGGAGTCGTGATGGGCTACACGACGGTGCTCGCCTTGCTCCTGGCGCTGGTTCCGACGCTCGTGATGACGCGCAAGTACCTCGACGTCTGAGCATTGCTGTGATGGCCGACGGTTGGACCCGCTGTGGCCGAGGCCACCAGCATTGGGGACGCGTCGGTGCCGCAGGGCTCCTGCTGATCCACACCGACGACGTGGGCATCGAGCGCTACTTGCTTCAGCATCGATCCCGAATGGTGCAGAAGGGATTGACCTGGGGCATACCTGGTGGCGCGTTGGCCTACGGTGAGACGCCCCTTGAGGGGGCAAGCAGGGAAGCCGCCGAGGAGATGCGCCCGGTGCCAGGTGGGCTCGAGCACCGGTTCACCTTCACGGATGACCATGAAGGCTGGGCCTATCACACCGTCGCCATGAGCTCGCCGGAGATGCCGGACACCTTTGGTGGTTGGGAAACTGGAAGTGACGGCTACAGGTGGGTTACTGCCATCGAGATCGAACAGGAGCTGAAGTTGCATCCGGGCTTTGCGGCAACGTGGCCCGACCTGCTCAAGCTGTTGTGAACCCAATCGTTGGCTTTCGCGTGTTGTCGATACGCGCTGAGTCGCGCAAATACCTCGATATGTGAGTGAAATGACCTAAAGTCGCTCCTGTCACTTCTTTCACAGGGGTAACACCACGACAGTCTCGTACGCGAGAAACTTCCCCAAGGTCGAGGTCATGATCAGGTCCAGGCGCAAATCCATCACAGCGGCACTGCTCGCTGTCGCGATGACGTTCGCTGTCTCCAGCCCGTCTGTGGCCGACAAGAAGAGTGACCTGCAAGAGCAGCAGAAGGCTGCCAAGGAAGCCGCCAAGGATGCCAAGCAGGCGCTTGACGGTTCGACCAAGGAGTACGCGGCTGCGGTGTCGGCGCTTCGCGGCGCACAGGCCATGCTCGACACTGCCCAGAATCAGTTGGGCAAGACGCGCGGACAGCTCGCCGTCGCCAAGCAACGCGACGCTCAGATGCAGGCGAAGCTCCTGGTCAGCGAAGCCAATCTCGACGAGGCGATGGCCAAGCTCAAGCAGGGCGAGCTCGAGCTCAAGGAGTCCGAAGCCATCGTCGAGCAGTTCACGGTCGAGAACCTCATGCAGGGCAGTCGCGGCCTCCGGGCATTCGGCGATCTGCTCCGCGGCGAAGACCCCGCGGAATTCACCGATCAGATGAACCTCAACGACTCCGTCGGTGATGCCCAGCTCGCGACGATGCAGGGTCTCGCGGCGACCAGGGTCCTGCTCGAGGTCAAGCGTGACGAAGTCGAGAAGCTCCGTGACGTGATCAAGAAGCAGCGTGCCGAGGCAGCCGCCAACCTCAAGCGCATGGCCAAGCTGGAGAAGAAGGCAGAGCAGCAGCGCGACACGATCTCAGGCCTCGTCGACGCACGTGAGGACGCGCGCCACTCCGCCGCTTTGACCAAGCAGGAGGACGAGAAGCGCTACCGCGAAGAAGTCAGGGAGCGCAACCGACTCGAAGCTGAGCTCCAGGCTCTGATCAACAAGGGCGGGTCCAATCCAGGCGGCGATGGTGGCGGAACGCTCAGTCGTCCGGTCAATGGCCCGATCACCTCGCCGTACGGGATGCGCGTGCACCCCATCACCGGCGTCTACAAGCTGCACGACGGCACCGACTTCGGCGCCGGGTGTGGCACGCCGATCAGGGCGGCAGCCAGCGGCACCATCCTCAGCCAGTACTACAACGGCGCCTACGGCAACCGCATCATCCTCAACAACGGCACCATGCGCGGCGTGAACGTCGTCACGACGTACAACCACTTGAGCCGTTTCGCGAGGAGCTCCGGCTCGCACGTCAGCCGCGGTGAGGTCATCGGGTACGTCGGTTCGACCGGATACTCGACCGGCTGTCACCTGCACTTCATGGTGCTCGCCAACGGTCGGACGACCAACCCCGCCGGTTGGCTCTAGGTCCGGCTCACCTCTCGCGTGAGAGAATTGGACCGTGGCTAAAGAGGTAGGGCGCAAGGTTGTTGCGCAGAACAAGAAAGCGCGCCACGACTATCACATCGAAGACACGTTTGAGGCCGGTCTGGTCCTCACCGGAACCGAGGTGAAGTCGTTGCGTGCCGGTCGCGCATCCCTCGTGGACGGATTCGGCGAGGTCGAGCGTGGCGAGGCGTGGCTGCTTCATGTACACATCCCCGAATACACGCAGGGCACCTGGACCAACCACGAGACCCGGCGCCGTCGCAAGATGCTGCTGCACCGTACGGAGATCGAGCGCATCGAGCGCCGTACAACCGAGAAGGGGCTGACGATCGTCCCGCTCTCGCTCTACTTCAAGGACGGCCGCGCCAAGGTCGAGATCGCGCTGGCACGCGGCAAGAAGACGTACGACAAGCGCCACGCCATCGCCGAACGTACGGCCACCCGCGAGGCAGAACGCGACCTCGGTCGCCGCCTCAAGGGCATCCACTAGTGGGTCTGGCCGACGACCAGCTACCAGCGCTGAGCGCCGACCTCGGGGTTCCCGGGCTGTTCGATGTCCACGCCCATTTCATGCCGCCGGCGATCCTGGCCAAGGTCTGGGCCTACTTCGACTCAGCCGGGCCACTGCTTGGCCGCACCTGGCCTATCACCTACCGCGGTACCGACGAAGAGCGTGTCGAGCAGTTGCGGGCGATGGGCGTCAAGAAGTTCTCTTCGATGTCATATGCGCACAAGCCGGGCATTGCGGGCTACATGAACGACTGGACTCGCGGCTTCGCCGAGCGCACTCCTGACACGTTGTGGTCGGCGACGTTCTATCCCGAGCCTGAGGCAGCGTCGTACGTGACGCAGCTGATCGAGGACGGTGTCGAGCTGTTCAAGGCGCATTTGCAGGTCGGAGACTACGCGGCGAACGATCCGCTGCTGGAGCCCGTATGGGGTGCGATCGCCGACAGCGGCACCCCGCTCGTGCTGCACGCCGGGTCAGGTCCTGCGCCCGGCAATCACACCGGACCTGACGGAATCGCTGACGTCCTGAGCCGTCATCCGTCGCTGAACGTGATCATCGCCCACATGGGTATGCCGGAGTACTCGGAATTCCTTGACCTGGCCGACCGTTACGACAATGTGCGACTCGACACCACGATGGCCTTCGTCGACTTCTGGGACGGCCCTTCGCCCGAGGAGATCACTCCTCGGCTCGTTGACCTGCAGGACCGGATTCTGTTCGGGACGGACTTTCCCAACATCCCGTATGCGTACGCTCATCAGGTCGAGGCGCTGCAACGGCTCGACCTGGGCGACGAATGGATGGCTGACGTGCTCTGGAACAACGGGGTCGAGCTCTTCGGAGCACCGTGAGACTCGCCAGCGCGCAGGGCAAGTGGTTGCTTGCAGCGATGATCCTTGGCTCGGGCATGGCATTCCTCGACGGCTCGATTGTGAGCCTCGCGCTCCCAGCGATCGACGATGACCTGGGTGCTGGGGTCGCCGGTCTCCAGTGGACGGTCAACGCGTACACGCTCACCCTCGCCGCGTTGATCCTCGTCGGCGGTTCGCTGGGGGACCGGCTCGGTCGCCGCAGGGTGTACGTCATCGGTGTCGCCTGGTTCGCCGTCGCCTCGGTGATGTGCGCTGCGGCGCCGACGATCGAGGTGCTGGTGCTGGCCCGCGGCCTGCAGGGCGTCGGTGCTGCCTTGCTGACACCGGGCAGCCTTGCCATCATTTCGGCATCGTTCGTCGAGGAGGACCGTGGCAAGGCGATCGGCGCCTGGTCCGGTCTGGCGGGCGTCACCACCGCGGTCGGGCCGCTGCTCGGTGGCTGGATGGTCGACGCGATCGGTTGGCGCTCGATCTTCTGGCTCAACGTTCCGCTCGCTGCCGTGGTGATCTGGCTATCGGTCAAGCACGTGCCGGAGACCAAGGGGGAG
>NZ_JAKFEL010000011.1:0-28525 GCF_036675695.1 Aeromicrobium sp. | reverse complement strand
CTGGAACCACAGCGTCAGGAACACGCCGGTGAGGAGCAGGACCACGAAGCTCCACAGCGCGATCTCGCCGAGCATGAACGACCAGTGCTCGGGGAAGACCTTGCGGACCTGCTTCTTGGAGATGGTGGCCAGACCGAGGCGGTCGTCCAGCCACTTGACGGGGCCGCCGGCCTTCTTGCCCAGACCGGTGTCTTCGATGTTGGTGTATTCGTCAGGTGCGTCAGTTGTCGTCATGACTTCTTGTCCAACTTCTTCTGATCACGCGCGAGCTCGGGATAGCTCGGGCCGACGATGTGGGGGAAGTCGCTGACGGCAATGAGGTAGCCCTCGCTGTCGACCGCCAGCGGTAGCTGGGGCAGTGCCCGGTGTGCAGGTCCGAAGATGACCTTGCCGTTGTCGGCGAGATCGAACGTCGACTGGTGGCACGGGCAGAGCACGTGGTGCGTCTGCTGTTCGTACAAGCTGATCGGGCAACCAACGTGGGTGCAGATCTTGGAATAGCAGAGGATTCCGTCGATGCCCCAGTTCTCGCGGCCCTTGGCCGGAGTGACGTCCTCGGGGCGCATACGTACGACGATGACGGCGGCCTTGGACTTGGCCTGCAGGAGCTCCTTGCCGTGCAGGACGTGCTCACCGTGCTCGTCAGTTTCGTACATGATCGCCGGCTCGGCGTTGACCAGGGCGCCGACCTCGAGGTCAGACGGCTTGATCGGTGTGCCGGAGACGTCGTTGACGACCCGCATGCCCTTCGTCCAGACCGTCTTGCGCTGGCCGTGGGGGAGTGGGCCCATGTCGCCGAGCAGGATCACAGCGGGCAGGCCCAGGGCGCCCATCGCGCCCAACAGGCTGTTGCGGATCAAGGGGCGGCGGCCGATGGCTGACTCGTTGATGCCCTTGTTGAGGTCGGCCAGAACCGACTCACGGTCCTCGTCGGACGAGGCCACGGGGTGGCGCATCTCGATGATCTCGTGATCGCCCATGAGCTTCTTGGCCCACTGGATGATGCCAACGCCCATGAGCAGCAGAGCGCCGCCAAGGGTGGAGCCGAGGGTGAAGTTCATGGCCGACCAGCCGAGGAACGTCTGGTCCTTGTCGATCGTCACGTAGGCAACGCAGAAGCCGAGCATCAGAAGAGTTGCGAGACCGAACATGCCGGAGATCTGGCGTTCAGTACGGCGCGCAGCCTTCGGGTCGACGTCCTGTGGACGCTCCTGGTGTTCCTGGAGTCCAGGGTTCTTGATCGGCTCCGAGGCGTCGGGGCCCTCAACTAGGTCAGTCACTTCTTCACCCTTGCTCCGTGCGCGCCGATCCAGATCGCGAAACCTACGAGACCACCAATTCCGATGACCCAGGTGAAAAGGCCGTCGACGACGGGGCCGTGGCCACCGCCCGCCATTCCACCGTATTCAGGCTGGGACTGGATCTTCTTGATGTAGGCGATGACGTTGCGCTTTTCCTCGGGCGTGATGGTGGTGTCGGCGAACACCGGCATCTGCTGAGGGCCTGTCGTCATGGCTTCATAGATGTGCTTGGCGTCGACGCCCTTGAGCGTCGGGGCGTAGCGGCCGCTCGGCAGTGCGCCACCGGCGCCGACCGAGTTGTGGCACGCCGTGCAGTTGGTGCGGAAGAACTCGCCGCCCTCGGCGAGGCCTTCGGCGGAGACGCCGTCGGTGTCGAGGTACTCGTCGGCGGGGATCGCGGGGCCAGGTGCAAGTGAGGCGATATAGGCGGAGACCTGACGGGTCTCTTCCGCGGTGTACTCGGGGTCCTTGCGAGGTGCCTGAGGTCCGGAGTTGGCGAGCGGCATACGTCCGGTGCCGACCTGGAAGTCGACAGCAGCAGCGCCGACTCCGACCAGGGTGGGACCGTAGTTGCCATCGCGCTTGGTCTGGATGCCTTCGGCGTTCTTGCCGTGGCAGCTCGAGCAACCGATGAGGAAGAGCTGGCGTCCGGCCTCGATGTCGCGAGCGGATGCCTCCTCAGCAGTGGCGGGCTTCGGCGCGAACGCGGAGTACATGCCGCCGGCTACGACGAGTCCCATGAGGAGCACGACGAATCCAGCGAGGGGATGCCGGCGTCGGGTCGACAGTTTCCGCACCAAGAACCTCATTCCTAGGAGTCAGCTTCAGCGTACCGACGATTGACGTCGTACTTGGTAGTGAGGTTTACCTTGCTCATTTGAGCAGGTAAATCGTCGCGAACAGGCCCACCCAGACGATGTCGACGAAGTGCCAGTAGTAGGACACGACAATCGCTGAGATTGCTTGCTCATGCGTGAACTTGCGCGCGACAAAGGTGCGAGCGATCACGAGCAGGAAGGCGATGAGTCCGCCGAGGACGTGGAGTCCGTGGAAGCCAGTGGCGAGATAGAACATGCTGCCGTAGGGCGAGCTGGAGATCGTGGTGTGCTCGGTGACCAGCGTTGCGTACTCGGTGGCCTGACCGGCGATGAAGATCGCGCCCATGAAGTAGGTGAGGACGAACCACTCACGCATGCCCCACTTGCCGATCTGGAGGAGCGAGCCGGTGCGACCGGGCTTGCCGCGCTCAGCTGCGAACACGCCGAACTGGCAGGTGACCGACGACAGCACGAGGATCGTGGTGTTGATGGTCGCGAAGGGGAGGTCGAGCTTTGCTGTCTCCTGAGACCAAAGATCAGGGGAGATGTTGCGGATCGTGAAGTACGCCGCAAACAATCCAGCAAAGAACATGAGCTCACTGGAGAGCCACACAATGGTGCCCACCGTCACCATGGACGGACGGCCTTCCTGGCCGTGGAGGCGGGACGCGGGAATCACGGAGGTAGTTGCCACGCGCTCATTATGTACGATTGCGACCGTGAGTGAGCACAAGCCCCTACGTGTCCTGATCTACAGCGATGATCGTGACGTTCGCGCCACCGTCATCTCTGCTCTTGGAGCGCGTCCTCACCCGGATCTTCCACCGTTCGAATACCTTGAAGTTGCAACGGAACCGGTGGTCTTCCAGCACCTCGATGACGCCAAGGCAGACCTGGTGATCCTCGACGGTGAGGCAGTGCCGGCAGGTGGCATGGGCATCGCCCGTCAGGTCAAGGACGAGATCTTCAACGCACCGCCGATCCTGGTGATCACCGGTCGCCCGCAAGATGCGTGGCTCGCCACCTGGTCTCGCGCCGAGGCCGTTGTCTCGCAACCACTCGACCCGATTCACCTTGCCGAGGTCGTCATCGACCTCGCCCGTGGTGTGCTCCAACCCGGCTGACGATCGTGTCCAAAGCTGCCGGGTCACTAGCCCCTTCAAAATCGTGGCCTGACGTTCTGGGACCGCTTGTCTCGGGCCAGGACCTTGACGCGTCGTCGACGACCTGGGCGATGGAAGAAATTCTCTCGGGCAACGCCACTCCGGCGCAGATTGCCGGTTTCGCCATTGCGCTGCGGGCCAAGGGGGAGACGATCGAAGAGGTTCAAGGCCTCGTCGATGCGATGTATCGCCATGCGATCCCGCTCAAGGTCGAGGGTCGCGTCGTCGACATCGTCGGAACGGGCGGCGATCTGGCCAAGACCGTCAACATCTCCACCATGTCGGCGGTCGTCATTGCTGGTGCAGGCATCCGAGTCGTCAAGCACGGCAACCGTGCAGCATCGAGCGCGAGTGGTGCCGCCGACGTCCTCGAGCAGCTCGGTGTACGACTCGACGTCTCCCCGACCAAGCTCGTGGAAGTGCTCGAGGCGGTTGGCATCACGTTCTGCTTCGCACCGGTATTCCACGCGGGCTACCGCTTCACCGCGGTGCCACGTCGTGAGCTTGGCGTTCCCACGACGTTCAACTTCCTTGGACCGCTCGTCAATCCGGCAAAGCCAGCGGCGTCGGCCATCGGGGTCGCCGATGGGCGGATGGGCCCGATCATGGCGAGCGTCCTCGCTCGACGTGGCGCAGACGCGTTCGTGTTCCGAGGCGATGACGGTCTCGATGAGATCACCACCACGACGACGACCACGGTCTGGATCGCTGACGGCGCGTCCGGTTCGGTGGCCGAAGACTCGATCGACCCGCGCGCCTTCGGCTTCGACTACACACCCGGCACTGAGCTCACGGGCGGCGACGCCGCGTTCAACGCCAAGGTCTTCGAACAGGTGCTCAGCGGCGAACCATCATCCGTACGCACGGCCGTGCTCCTCAACGCAGGCGCTGGAATTGCAGCTCATGAAGCTGCAACAGGCGATCTCAAGTCTCGACTGCAGGCTGGCATCGACCGGGCGACTGAGTCGATTGACTCGGGTTCGGCGGCAAAGGTTCTCGACAACTGGGCCAAGACAACCCAGACCCTCGTGTAGGTACGCTGACGAAATGATCACCGCCATCGTCTTCATCCAGGCTGATGTCTCTCGCATCACGGAGACCGCCAAGCAGATCGCCGACATCGACGGGGTCAGCGAGGTCTATTCGGTGACGGGCGAGATCGACCTCGTCGCGATGGTCCGCGTACGCGAGGTTGACGCCGTCGCCAAGGTCGTCGCGGACCAGCTCAACAAGGTTGAAGGTGTCCTGTCGACGCAGACTCAGATCGCGTTCCAGACCTTCAGCCAGCACGATCTCGAATCGACGTTCTCGATCGGTCTCTAGGCCGCGTCCTAGCTCGGGCGCTGGAGTTCCTGCCAGCGTGAGTCGGCAAGCTCGAACGGTATGAGATGTCGCGCGCCGCTCTGCAGCGACGTGTGCCAGGTGCCGCGCACCATGCGGATGCCGGGGGAGTCGAGCCATCGCAACAGGCACTCGGTCTCCTCGACCGTTGCCGCCGGGATCGGCCCGAAGCCGGCTGGGACTGTCTCGGCAGTTGCGAGCAGCGCATCGACCCATCCCGACGGGTGGGTACCGCGCGGAAGGATGCCGGCACCGGCGAGCCGGCCGTAGCGGATGACATGCACCTCCCAGCCCTCGTCGTGAGGGGCGGCAGCGACGAGCTCCGGCTCACCGGTCACCTCTCGGAGACGCTGCGTGCGTACGGAGGCCCGCAGGAACGAAGTGAGGCGATCGCGCCACGTGGCCGCCTCCTCAAACCGCTCGTTGCGGGCGAGGTAGAGCATGTGCGAGTGCACGGCAGCGACGAGATCTTCGGGATCGCCCACCATTGCGCGGCGAACGCGGTTGACCTCGGCGTCATAGATCTCGATGTCGACAGAGCCATCGCAAGGCGACAGGCAGTGGCCCATCTCCTTCAGCGCGCAGGGCGAGCTGCGTGCCTTGAGCGCCAGCCGTGGAGTGCACTGCCGGATCTTGAACGAGTCGTGGAGTGCTGTCAGCGCGCCCTCGGCGGATTGGCGCCCACGAAACGGTCCGATGTAGTCGGCCTCGTCGTCGAGGACCACGCGCACGATCGACAGCCGCGGCCACGGCTCGCGGGTCAGCTTGAGCCAGGTGAGCTTGTCGGGGAACTTGGACCGTCGGTTGAACGGCGGGCGGTGCTTGCCGATCAGGCGGAGCTCACGCACCTGGGCTTCGAGCGGAGTGGCGCAGACGATGCCTTCGATGCGCTGGGCCAGCATGACCATCTGTCCCATGCGGGTGCGCGTCTCGGCCTTGGTGAAGTAGGAGCGGGTGCGAGCGCGGAGGTTGCGCGAGGTGCCGATGTAGAGGGGCTCGTCCTTGGAGTCGCGGAAGACGTAGACGCCGGGAGCGACGGGCAGGTGGTCGGCGAGGTGCCGCTTCTTGCGCTGCTCGGGCGTGACCTTGGAGGTGTAGGTCGAGACCTCTTCGAGCGTCGTCACGCCGAGATTGCCCAGGCGCTCGAACAGCCCGTGCAGCACGTCGACCGTTGCACGAGCGTCCGAGAGTGCGCGGTGATTGGGAGTCGTCGTCGCGTGGAACTTCATTGCCAGCGTCGACAGCTTGCAGTTGGGGACCTCGTCGCGGGTGAGTGCGCGGCGAGCAAGAACGGCGGTGTCGAGCACCTCGAAGCCGGGCCAGGGGATGTCGAGCTCGCGAGCGTTGTGCTTGAGGAACCCGACATCGAACGGCGCGTTGTGTGCCACGAGGACGCTGCCCTTGGCGAACTCGAGGAAGCTGGGGAGCACCTCGGCGATGCGTGGTGCCGAGATCACCATCTGGTTGGTGATGCCGGTCAGCACCGTGATGAACGCGGGTATGAGCTCGTCGGGGTTGACCAAGGACTGGAACTCGCCGAGAACCTCACCGCCGCACACCTTGACCGCGCCGAACTCGGTGATCTTGGAGCCACCTGCGGCCGAACCTCCCGTCGTCTCGAGGTCGACGACACAGAAGGTTGTGGAGGACAGGGGGCGACCGAGCTCGTCGAAGGTTCCCTGGACTTCCTGCACGCGGCAAACGCTAAGCGCGCCCACCGACAGACCTGCGCAATCTGCAATCCTCGGCGTTTTTGTCCGAGGCCGTCCCTAACGTCATATACGTACTCGCCAGCTGGGTGAGTCGCACAGCAGCATCAGGAGGTGCCGACATGCATGATCACCCAACCACCGACTCCGTCGTCGTCGACTGCGACCGGTGCCTCGTACGCAGCCCCGGCGCATGTGGCGACTGCATCGTCACCGTCCTTCTCGGCACGCCACCGGCCGGCATCGAGATCGATGCCCAGGAGATGGCCGCCCTCGAGGTGCTGGCCGATGCAGGCTGCGTGCCCCCGCTGCGCCTCGTGACTCCTGGTTCTGTGTCATCAGTCACTCCCGACTCTGTTGCATTAGTCACTCCCGTGACGGGGCCCGAGGTAGAAGCCGTCTGAGCAACGCGTCTTAGGTTGATCTGACCCCACGCTCCACCTAGAGTGGGCCACTGTGCGTCCGGTGAACGGCGGCCTCCAGGTCGGCGTCGGGCGCACCGCCTAATCGTCACAGTGGTGGGGAAGACTTCTGAGACGAACCGGGGACCCATGTAAGTGGGGTGAATCGGATCGCGCTTCTAGGTAAAACTAGTCGTGCGGACCGTAGGGCATACCTTGGCCCGAACCCGTCAGCTCACCTGGTAGGCGTCGAAGGTAGGAGTTCTTGCGTGCGACAGCCACGTAATCGAGCACGGAGCCGCGTTCTGGTAGCGGTGTCATCACTTGCAGTCGTAGGCGCGATGTTTGCGTTCCCTTCAGCCCAGGCTGACCCTGCCCCGACCGTTGAGAGCATCGAGACATCGCTGCACGAGATCGAGGCGATGAACGAGCAGGTCAACCAGATCGGCGTACGCGCCAAGCAGACCCGCAACGAGATCGCCGACCTCAGCGACGACATCTCCGAAGCGATGGTCGGCTACAACCAGCAGAAGGAACAGCTGAGCACCGCGATCGTCCAGCAGCAGATGGACGCGCCGCTCGGTCCGACCGTCAACCTCTTCGGCAGCGGCGACCCCGAGCAGTTCCTCGCTGGCCTCGGCGCCGTCCAGGCCCTCAACAGCACTCGCGCCGACGCTCTTGAGCAGTTCGGCGAGACGAGCAAGGCGCTGAAGAACCGTCGCGCCCAGCTGAAGGACCGCCAGGACGAGCTCGCAGCCGCCAAGAAGCGTTCGGCAAAGACCCGCAAGGAGATCCGCAAGCAGTACGACGCGGTCAAGGCGCAGATTGCCCAGCTCAGCCCCGCTGACCAGGCGAAGCTCGACTCGGGCACGACCAAGATCGACTTCGAGCCGGTCGCTTCGGGTCGCGCTCAGACCGCGATCAACTTCGCGCTGGCCCAGCTCGGCGAACCGTACGGATGGGGTGGAACTGGCCCCAGCCGATGGGACTGCTCTGGCCTCGTCATGAAGTCGTGGGCAGCGGCGGGCATCTCGCTGCCTCGTGTCGTCGGCCCGCAGTACGCCGCCACCAAGCCCATCTCGGCCAGCCAGCTGCAGCCGGGCGACCTCGTCTTCTACGGCGACATGTCGCACGATGGCATCTACCTCGGCAAGGGTCGCGTGATCCACGCTCCCCGACCGGGACGCAGCGTCGAAATCACCGGGCTCAGCGGCTACAGCAAGTTTGGCCGGGTTGGCTGACCAGCGACGCCTGTCGCCGAATGTCACCGCTGCACTGGTTCTCGTTGTGCTCGGTGCTGCCCTTTTGCTCTGGCAGCGACCGTGGGAAGGCTCGTCCGAGCCAGACGCCGTCGTAGAGGTGCCTGCCAACGCGAGCGCACTCCTGACACAGCAGTTCCGCGAGCTGTCGGAGGCGAGCTCTGAATCAGAGTTCGTCGCCGCAGCTGGCTCGAGCAGCTCGGCTCAGACGTTTGCCCGCGAGGCCTGGTCTGCGCGGGAAGCGCTGGGTGCACGCGACGTCGGCCTGCGCTACATCGCAGGCGGTGAAGTCGCCGATCGCGCTGACGGATCGACTCAGGCTGACGTCGAGGTCAGCTGGATGGCTGGCGGCGAATCCGGACTCGCCGAGGAGCTCCGTACGGCCACCGCGAAGTTCCGACTGGACCCACAGGCCGACGGCACGTTCGCGATACGCAGCGTCCGGGCGGGAGCTGGATCGCTGCCGATCTGGCTGTCAGGCGACGTCGAGGTTCACAAGCAAGCCGACACCGTCGTCATCGCGGTGGACGGCGGAGTGGCGGGGCCGATCGAATCGATGACGGAACGCGCTCGTTCAGCCGTCGTCGAGGTGCTCCCGGACGCTCGTCGCAAGGTCGTCGTGGTCTCTCCGCACACCCAGGATCAGATGGCGGATCTTGTCGGTCGCAAGGTCGCCGAGATCGACCAGATCGCAGCCGTCACCACCAATCTCGACGGAAGCAACGGAACCGCCGGCGGCGTCGTGATCGTGCTCAACCCCGCGGTCTTCTCGACGATGGACAAACGCGCTGCCCAAGTCGTCCTCACCCACGAGGCGACACACCTCATGACCTCTGCCGTGGGCACCTCGGCTGAGACCTGGGTCGTCGAAGGCTTCGCCGACTTCGTCGCACTGCATGACGACGACGCCCCGTTATCACTCAGCGCCGGTCAGATTCTTGCTGACGTCGAGGCGGACAGGACGCCGACGCGACTGCCGTCCACGGCGGACTTCGCGTCGGCGGGTCACGGACTGGGCGCGTCGTACGAGGCGGCATGGATGATCTTCCGGATGCTCGCCGAGTCGCACGGCGATTCAGACATCGTCGCGTTCTACGAGGACGTGCTCGGCGGTACGAAGCTTGACCGGGCGTTGTCGAACGCGTTCGGGCTGAGCGTCGATCGGCTCACGGCCGACTGGCGGCGCTACCTGGTGAAGAGCGCTTCGACCGTGTCGTGAAAGTCGCGCAGGACGGCGTTGCGCTTGACCTTGAACGACGGCGTCAGATAGCCGTTGGCCTCGGTCCAGTCCTCCGACATGATCTTGAACTTGCGGATCGCCTCGGCCTGCGACACCTGTGAGTTGGCGTCGTCGATCGCCTTCTGGATCTCAGCATTGAGCTCGGGATCCTTCAGGCTGCCGGTCCACGACTCCGAATCGATCGTGACGAGCGCCGCTACGAAGGGCTTGCCATCGCCGACCACCAGGCACTGACTGACGTGCGGGTGCGCGCGTACACGTTCCTCGAGCACGGCCGGCGCGACATTCTTGCCACCCGCCGTGACGATGATCTCCTTGCGGCGCCCGGTGATGCGTACGTATCCGTCATCGTCGACCTCGCCGAGATCGCCGGTGGCGAACCAACCGTCTGGATCAAGCGCCTCGGCCGTTGCCTCGTCGTTGTTCCAGTAGCCCGTGAAGATCTGAGGGCCACGGAAGCTGAGCTCACCGTCGCTGGTCACGCGTACCTCGGTGCCTGGCATTGGACGACCGACGGTGCCGATCCGCTGGTCCTTTGGCGTGTTGACGCACAACGCAGCCGTCGTCTCGGTGAGCCCGTAGCCTTCGAGGATCGTGACGCCGATTCCGCGATAGAAGTGTGCGAGTCGCTCGCCGAGCGGAGCCCCACCCGAGATCGCCCATTGCGCTTTGCCGCCGAGGGCCTCGCGGATCTTGCTGTAGACGAGCCCGTCGAACACCTTGTGCTGCCCGCGAAGGACGAGTCCGGGCCCGCCGGTGTCGAGCGCCTTGCTGTACGCGATCGCGGTCTGCGCTGCCCGGTCGAACACCTTGCCGCGCCCGTTGGCGTACGCCTTGGTGCTGGCTGAGTTGAAGACCTTCTCGAACACGCGTGGGACAGCGAGCACGAAGGTGGGCTGGAAGTCGCCGAGGTGGCGGGGGAGGTCCTTGATGTCGGCGGTGTGGCCGACCTTGACGCCGGAGCGGATCGAGCCGACTGGGATGATGCGCGCAAAGACATGAGCCAGCGGCAGGAACAGCAGCGTGGAGGCATCCTTGGCATCGAACAGCTCGGGGAGCTGCTGGGTCGCCGCCTCCAGTTCCGCACGGAAGTTGCCGTGCGTCAGCTTGCAGCCCTTGGGCTTGCCGGTCGTTCCTGAGGTGTAGATCAGGGTCGCCAGAGTCGCGCTGGTCAAGGCTGAGCGGCGAGCCTCGACGTCCGCGTCACTGACCTTCGTACCGCCCGCCTTGATCTCGTCGAAGGCCCCTGACTCGATGCACCAGAGCTTCTTGAGGTGCTTGGACTTGGCTTCCTTGATGTTCGCCTCATGAACGGATGTCTCGACGATCGCGGCGATCGCTCCCGAGTCCTTGAGGATCCATTCGATCTGCGCGACGGACGAGGTCTCGTAGACGGGCACTGTCGTCGCGCCGATCCACCAGATGGCGTAGTCGGCCACGGTCCACTCATAACGCGTCTTGGACAGGATCACGACACGGTCGCCCGCCTTGACCCCAGCGGCGATGAGGCCCTTGGCGAAGTCCAGAACCTGCCCGTGGAACGCGCCGAGCGTCACGTCCTGCCAGTAGCCGTCAACCTGGCGGGCAAGCGCCACGTCATCGACGTGCGCAGGGAGGCGGTCGAGGATGTCCAGGGAGAGGTTGCCCGGATCGCTTCGCTCACTCACGTACGCAGGCTACCCGGAGCGTTCGCCTCCGCCTCAACCACTAGCATGGGAGCACACAATCAGACCGTCGAGGAGGGGTGATGGCGCGGACTACGAGCGACATCATCATTGATGCTCCCGCAGGGCAGATCATGGACGTCATCGCCGACTTCGGCGCCTATCCCAAGTGGGCGACGGGCGTGAAGACAGCCGACATCGTGGCGGGCGTTGACGGAGGTCGCGCCGAGCGCGTCCACTTCATCCTCGACGCGGCACCCATCCGTGACGAGTACGAGCTCGGCTACGTCTGGGACGGCGACCGTGGCGTCTCGTGGAACCTCTCGAAGCCGGGAGCGATGCTGACGTCGGTCGACGGCGCATACGTACTCGAACCGCTTGAGCAGACGCAGACCAAGGTGACCTATCAGCTGGCCGTCGACGTGTCCGTGCCGTTGCTCGGCATGCTGAAGCGCAAGGCTGAGAAGGTCATCATCGACACCGCGCTCAAGGGGTTGAAGAAACAGGTTGAGGCGCTGTGACTGAGAGCGCGAGCGAGCCGGTCGGCTCGGTGTCTGAAGAGGCGTTCAAGCTGTTTCGCGCTCTGAGCTCGTCGAGTGCCGAGCCCAAGTCGGACGAACCTCATGTCTGCACCGCAACGTGGTGCCCTGTGTGTCAGGTGGTCGGGCTCGTGCGCGACAACCCCGATGCGATCGCGCAGGTGTCAGCATCTGCGGCAGCGTTCGCCAAGTCGCTGCGCGATCTGGTCGATTCGGCGAAGCCCACTCCGCCCGAGGATGAGGAAGCATGACCTTCGCTATCGGTGTCGACATCGGCGGCACCAAGATCGCTGCGGGGCTCGTCTCAGAGGCGGGCGAGCTGCTCAAGCGCGAGAGTGAGCCGACGCCCCACGACTCGTCCATGATCCCCAAGATCGTCGCGGACCTCGCCGAACGCCTTGCCGGCGACGAAAAGATCGTCGGCATAGGTATCGGCGCAGCTGGTTTCACCAGCACCGACCGGACCACCGTGCGGTTCGCGCCCAACATCAACTGGGTCGACGAGCCACTGGCGGAGCTGGTCTCGCAGCTGGTCGACCTTCCGGTCGTCGTCGAGAACGACGCCAACGCTGCCGCGTGGGGCGAATTCGCCTTCGGCGCTGGGGAGGACACCGACGACCTGCTCCTCGTCACGATCGGCACGGGAGTGGGTGGCGGCATCGTCCACCATGGTCAGCTCTACCGCGGCGGTTTCGGCATCGCAGCCGAGATCGGCCATATGCGTATCGTGCCCCACGGCATCGAGTGCGGATGCGGTGAGCACGGCTGCTTCGAGCAGTACGCCAGTGGCAGCGCCCTCGTACGCGTGGCTCGCGAGCGGGTGGCGAATGGTGACCGCGGTACCGAGGCGTTGAAGGCACTCGCTGATGGTGACCTCACCAAGATCACCGGTCCAGGTCTCACCGAGCTGGCCCACGGCGGCGACGAGCTCTCGATCGAGCTACTGGCCGAGCTGGGTCAATGGATCGGCGAGGGTATCGCCATCCTGGCGTCAATCCTCGATCCGCGAGTCGTCGCGATCGGTGGTGGAGTGGCGGCTGCGGGGGATCTGCTGCTCGGACCGGTCGTCGAAGCCTTCGAGACCCACCTGCCAGCGCGTTCGCACCGACCGCAGGCCGAGGTGCGACTCGCGGCCCTCGGCAATGCCGCTGGCATCATCGGCGCCGCAGACCTCGCGAGGAGCGAATCCTTCTAATGGCAGACAAATTGGCGATCGGTATCGATATCGGCGGTACCAAGATCGCCGCAGGAGTTGTTGACGAGGATGGACGCATCCTCGCGCGGCTGAAGCGCGAGACCCCGACGACTGAACCTCTTGCTGTGATTGACGCGATCGCCGAGATCACGGAGGAATTCCGCCGCGAGCATCACATCATCGCCGTCGGCATCGGCGCAGCGGGCTTCGTCGACGCAACACAGTCGACCGTGTTGTTCGCGCCGCACCTGGCGTGGCGCAATGAGCCACTACGTGACTCGGTGGCCCGTCGTACGGGGCTGCCCGTCATGGTGGACAACGACGCCAATGCCAGTGGCTGGGCCGAGTGGCGCTTCGGAGCTGCGCAGGGTGAGGCTGACCTCGTGCTGATCACGCTGGGCACGGGTATCGGTGGCGCGATTGTCATCGATGGTCAGCCCTATCGCGGCAAGTTCGGGATCGCCGGGGAGTTCGGGCACATGCAGGTCGTACCCGACGGTCGGCCGTGCGAATGCGGAAACCATGGCTGCTGGGAGCAGTACGCCAGCGGTCGTGTGCTCACCCGCCGCGGCAGGGCTGCAGCGGCTGACGGGACCGACTTCGGCAAGGCAATGCTGGCGGATGCTGGCGGAGACATCGAACGTATCGAAGGTTCATTCGTGAGCAGGTATGCCGACGAGGGCAATGCCGAGGCGATCGAATGGATTGCCGACGTCGGCGACTGGCTCGGTGTTGGCATCGCCAACCTCGCGGCAGCTCTCGATCCTGGGATGTTCGTCATCGGCGGGGGAGTGAGCGATGCAGGAGATCTCCTGATCGACCCGGCCAAGGCTGCCTATAGCCGCACATTGACGGGTCGCGGTTATCGCGCCGAGGCCCGCATCGCGCGAGCGCACCTTGGGCCTGAGGCGGGTTTGATCGGCGCGGCTGACATGGCCCGACTTACAGCACGGCGCCGTCGTCCGGCCAATCCGAGCGCCCGGGCCCGTGCTCGGGCAGCTGCGAAACCAGGTAGATCGCCGCGGCGACGAAAGTGAGAACTGCCGCGCCCAAGATGGGCCGGGGCAAGATCTCGCCGAACATCGTTGCAATGACCAGCGCCAAGGGGGCTCCCGCCAGCCCAATCCAGGCCAACGTCATGGCGCGACTGCGCGGACGTCGCGGCGTTGGCTCGACCTTGCGGTAGAACGGCTCTTCAGCCTCGACTGGTTCGGTGTCATCCGACCAGACCAGCGGCGGAGGCTGCTCGACTGGGGCAGGCTCCGGCTCCTCGTCGGGGAAGTCGAGATCGAGGTCGAGCCCTTCGACGATCTTGTCGAAGTCGTCCTTCTCAGGCACGCCGCAGCCTCCTGGGAAAGTGCACGGTAGAAGGCAACGGCGTGCTCGACGCCGGTTGGTCCCTTCGCTGGCGCTCAGGCACTACTTGCCCCGACGTGTTCGGCGATGAACGCTGATGTGCGGTCGAAGATCAGTTGCGCGTCATTGTCGATCGTTGCGACGTGGAAGCTGTCCTTGAGCTCGACGAAGTCCTTCACGGAGGAAGAGACGTTGGCGAGGATCAGGTCCTTGGAAGTGATGTCGACGACGTGGTCGTCGTCGGAGCGAAACAGGATAAGCGGCTGGGTGACCTTGCCGAGGTCTGCTCGGATGGCCTTCCACAGTTTGAGCTGCGATGCCAGGGCCTTCAGCGGAGTCTTGTCGTAGCCGACCTCGTCTCCACCGGCCTTCTTGATGTCGTTGCCGATGCCGGGCAAGGCGGGGATGAGCCACTGCAGCGCGGGTACGAGCTTGACGTCGAAGCGCGCCAGGTTGATGGCTGGGTTGACGAGCACCAGCGCGTCGACGTCCGCGGGTCGCTGCTGCGCCAGACGGAGCCCCAGACCGCCTCCCATCGAGAGACCAGCGACGACGACCTTGTCGCACTTTGTGTGCAGCTCGGTGAGGGTCTTGTCGAGCTCGGCGTACCAGTCTTCCCAGCGGGTGCGGTTCATGTCCTTCCAGGTCGTGCCATGGCCAGGCAGGCGAGGGACCCGGACGGTGTAGCCCTGCTCAGCGAGGTGTTTGCCCCACGGAACCATCGAAGCCGGCGAGCCGGTGAACCCGTGACTCAGCAAAACACCGATACGTCCGCCGTCGGCGGAGAAGGGTTCGGCTCCGGGCACGACGGCAACAGGAGAAGGAGTGCTCATGCCAGCCATCTTCCCTCATCTGAAAGGTCGTCGGCCAGTGACCTGCGAGCACGGCTCCGTACGGAGTAGTGTCTCGTCTCGTGTTCTATTGGTTCTTGAAGTTCCTTGCGCTGGGTCCACTGCTCAAGTTGATCTTCCGGCCATGGGCGGAGGGCACGGAGAACGTTCCGAAGGAAGGCGCCGCCATCCTGGCGAGCAACCACCTGTCCTACAGCGACTGGCTGTTCATGCCGCTCGTCATCCCTCGCCGGGTGACCTTCGTCGCCAAGGCTGAGTATTTCGAGGGGTCGGGCATCAAGGGCTGGCTGCAGAAGACGTTCTTCTCCGGCGCCGGGCAGGTACCGATCGACCGTACGAGCGGTTCGGCCGCTGCCGGCGCGATCAAGACTCAGCTGCGCCTGCTGGACGACGGCCAGGTGTGCGGCATTTACCCGGAGGGCACCCGTTCGCACGACGGCAAGCTCTACCGCGGTCGTACGGGAGTTGCGCGACTCGCGCTCGAAGCTGGCGTGCCCGTCATCCCGCTCGCTGTCATCGGCACCGATGTTGTAGCGCCTCCCGGCAAGATCTTCGGCAAGTTCGCGCGCCCCGGCGTACGTTTCGGCAAGCCGCTCGACTTCAGCCGCTATGAGGGCATGCAGGACGATCGCTACATCCTGCGAGCGATCACCGACGAGATCATGTACGAAATCATGCGTCTGTCGGACCAGGAGTACGTCGACCTCTACGCGCAGGACTCCAAGAAGCGCGACCGCGATACCGAGCGGGCCGCAGCCAAGGCTGTCGATCGCGCCGCCGCCGATGAAGTCTGGGACGACATCAAACCCCTCGAATGATTGACCCGACCGAGCTCTGCGAGGGAGTGTTCAATCAGGTTGAGTACCCACGCGGCGTAGCCGCCAGGACTATCGAAACCTCGTGAGATCAAGTGCCAAGTCAACCAAACACAGAGGAGCTTCAATGCGCATCGGCATGCTGACCGGCGGAGGCGACTGCCCCGGACTCAACGCAGTCATCCGAGGAGCTGTGCGCAAGGGAGTGTCGACGTACGGGCACGAGTTCGTCGGATTCCGTGACGGTTGGCGGGGACCGCTCGAGAACGACACGATGACGCTCGGCATCCCCGAGGTGCGCGGCATCCTTCCGCGTGGCGGCACGATCCTCGGCTCGTCGCGTACCAACCCGTTCGCGATCGAGAACGGCGTGGAGCGCATCAAGGACAACCTCGCGGCCAACGGATGCGACGCCCTCATCGCGATCGGCGGCGAGGACACCCTCGGTGTCGCGACCAAACTCGCTGACCTCGGCGTCAACGTCGTGGGCGTGCCCAAGACGATCGACAACGACCTGTCGGGCACCGACTTCACCTTCGGCTTCGACACGGCCGTCAACATCGCCATGGAAGCAATCGATCGCTTGCACACGACCGCCGAGTCCCACCACCGCGTCCTGGTGGTGGAGGTCATGGGTCGTCACGCCGGCTGGATCGCCCTGCACGCCGGTCTCGCCGGCGGTGCCAACATCATCTTGATCCCGGAGCGCCCATTCGACATCGACGCGGTCTGCGCGCAGGTCGAGAGCCGGTTTGCGACGCACTACTCGCCGATCATCGTGGTGTCCGAGGGTGCCGTGCCCGCCGAGGGTGGCGCAATGTCGCTGGTCAGCGGCGAGAAGGATGCCTTCGGTCACGTTCGGCTCGGCGGTATCGGTGACCGGCTGGCGTCAGAGATCGAGCAGCGTACGGGCAAGGAAGCCCGGGCCGTCGTGTTGGGCCACATCCAGCGCGGTGGCACCCCCACGGCTTTCGACAGGTGGCTCGCCACTCGGTTTGGTCTGCACGCGATCCAGGCCGTGCACGAAGGCGATTTCGGCAAGATGGTGGCGCTGCGGGGCACGGAGATCGAGCGCGTACCGCTCGCCGAGGGCACCAAGGTCCTCAAGGTCGTCCGCCCCGAGCTCTACGAAGAAGCCGAAGTCCTGTTTGGCTGACCTGAGTCCACGTTCTCGGCGTGTGCATCTAGGCGCCGTCAGCGCCAAGTACGATTAGCTCGTGAGCATTCCCACCCTTGATGAGCTTCGTGCGATCGGAGCCGCCCAGCAGCCGACCTACGTCGACCCTGCTGCGCGCGATGCTGCCGTTCAGAGGCTCCGCACGATGCCCCCGCTGGTGTTTGCCGGCGAGTGCGACGCGCTGCGTGACAAGCTCGCCGAGGTAGCCCGCGGCGAGGCGTTCCTGCTCCAGGGTGGCGACTGCGCCGAGACGTTTGAAGGCGTCACTGCCGAGAACGTCCGCAACAAGCTCCGCGTCCTGCTCTCGATGGCGGTCGTGCTCACGTACGCCGCAAGCGTTCCGGTCGTCAAGGTCGGCCGTCTTGCCGGTCAGTACGCCAAACCGCGGTCGAGTGACACCGAGACCCGCGAAGGCCTCACCTTGCCGGCTTACCGCGGCGACGCGGTCAACGGCTTCGACTTCGACCCCGAGTCGCGTGCGCATGACCCACAGCGGCTCGTCGAGGTCTACCACGCATCTGCGTCGACGCTGAATCTCGCGCGAGCGTTCACCACTGGTGGTTACGCCGACCTGCGCCAGATGCATGCCTGGAACACCGACTTCGTCAAGAACAGCCCCGTCGGCGAGCGCTACGAGCGGATCGGCGCCGAGATCGATCGCGCGCTGGCGTTCATGGACGCGATCGGCGTCGACCCGGACGAGTTCCACACCGTCGACTTCTTCTCGTCACACGAGGCCCTGATCCTTGAGTACGAACACTCACTCACCCGTATCGACTCGCGCACTGAGCAGCCGTACGACGTGTCGAGCCACTTCGTGTGGATTGGCGAGCGCACCCGTCAGCTCGATGGCGCGCACGTTGAGCTTCTCAGCAAGATCGCCAACCCGATCGGTGTGAAGCTCGGCCCGACATCGACTGCCGATGACGCGATTGCGCTGTACGAGAAGCTCAACCCTGAGCGCGTACCCGGCAAGATCACGTTCATCACCCGCTTCGGTGCGGACAAGATCCGCGACGGACTGCCCAACCTTGTCGAGAAGGTCACTGCGGCCGGGCTCGAAGTCGCCTGGGTGTGTGATCCGATGCACGGCAACACCTTCGAGACCACCAACGGCTACAAGACGCGCGAGTTCGACGATGTCATCGACGAGGTCCGTGGCTTCTTCGAGGTGCACCGCAGTCTCGGCACCTGGCCTGGAGGCGTTCACGTCGAGCTCACCGGTGATGACGTCACCGAGTGCGTTGGTGGCGGAGCCAAGCTGTCGGCCGAAGGCCTCGCGCACCGCTACGAGACGCTGTGCGATCCGCGCCTCAACCGAGCCCAGAGCCTCGAGCTGGCCTTCCTGGTCGCCGAAATGCTGTCCGGAGCCTAAAGGACTTGGTGGACGGGTTTCGTACGCCCTGACGACTCGGCGAGGATCATCGCGACGAGCACGATGGTGCCGCCGATGGCGACCCGCCAGCCCAGCGTCTCGCTGCCGAACAGCACGGCGAACCCTGCCGCGAACACCGGCTCCATCGTCATGAGCAACGCGGCACGGGCGGCGTCGAGCTGGCTCTGTGCCCAGGTCTGCGCGAGCATCGCGAGCGCCCCTGCCGCCAGGGCCATGTAGACGACCGCGATCCAGTCGCCCGAGGTGTGGGGGAGCGTGATCCCTCCGGGTGCCGCCACCACGAAGCAGATCGCCGAGATCACGCCCATCTGGACCGTTGCCATTGCGAACGCATCCTTTGACGTCGACCACCTCGATAGCACGACGATGTGCACTGCGTACAGGATTGCGCTGACCAAGGTGATGGCCTCGCCGAAGCGAACCGCAAACCCACGCAAGGACAGGATCGCCAGACCCGCTGTCGCCATGGCGACGGCAATCCACACCGTGCGGCTGATGCGTATGCCGAACGCCAGCGACGCGAGCACGGGCGTGGCCACGACGTACAAGCCCGTGATGAATCCCGAGATGCTGGCATCTGTGTGGCCGAGGCCAGTGGTCTGCATGATCTGCGCGACTCCGTAGATGCCACCGGCGTAGACGCTATTGCGCAACATGCCGGGCTGCAGGCGACCGATGGCTTTCGGTGCGATGAGCACGAGGGCGAAGAAGGCGATCGCGAACCGAATCGCCAGGAAGTCAGCCGCTGGTACGCGATCCAGCAGATCCTTGATCAGGAAGAATGTCGATCCCCACATGGCAGTGACCGACAGCAACGCTGCCGCGGCAAGACGAGGTCGCATTGTCAACTAGAACGGGAACTGAGAGATGCCGACGGTGCTGCCGCGCTTGGCCTTGGTGCCAGCCTTCGGGCTCTGTCGGACGACCGTGTAGTTGCCGCCGTCCGACGCGACAACCTTGAACCCGAGATCCTCGAGCCTCTTGATGGCGTCGTTCTTGGTCATCCCGGTGACCTTGGGTACGACGACGAGATCCGGGCCCTTGGAGACGACCAAAGTGATGGTGTCGCCCTTGAACTTGGTGCCGTCACGCGGGGACTGAGAGATGACAAGGTCCTTGTCGACGTCGTCACTGAATTCAGGCTTGATCTCGAGCTTGAAGCCGTCTTCCTTGAGCGCCTTCTCGGCCTCATCGACGGGCTTGCCGGTGAAGTCGACCACCTTGATCGGCTTCTTGCCCCTGCTGATGTAGAGGTCGACGGTCGTGTTGCGCTTGAGGTCATCGGTGGCAGCGATGCCGATGGCGCCGATGACTCGGTTCTTGGAGACCTTTTCGTCGTACTTCCTCTTGATCTCGCCGACTGTGAGGTCGATGGCGCCCAGAGCCGTCGTGGCCTCCGCCAGGGTCATGCCCTTGAGGTCCTTGGGCAGACGTACGCGGTCAGGCCCCTTGGAGATGATCGCGTTGATCGTGTCACCCGGCAGGATCTTGTCGCCCGGCCCCGGGTCGGTCGACATCACGACGCCACTGGCGTAGTCCTCGGAGAACTCCACCCCCGCGACCTCGAACTCGAATCCGAGCCGCTCGGCGTTCTCCTTGGCTTCAGCTTCAGAGGTGCCAACCAGCTGTGGAGCCGTGTCATAGCGACCGATGCCGATGTACCACCCGAGCAGTGTCGCGAGCAGGGTCATGACGATGGCCAGGACCAGCAGGTTGCGACCGCGCTTGGAACGGGGTTCGTCGGCGCGCATCTGCTTGTAGTCGTCGGACGAGACTGGCGGAAGCAGGCCTGCCTTGAGGGGTTGTACGGGAGCGTTGGCGGCCCGATCCCACTGAACCGTCGGCTCGGACGGGGGACGTACGGCCTGGGTTGCTTCGGAGTCGCCGGCGTTGAAACCGATGGCACCGCGCTTGACGAACTCCGTGGGCTCGCCGTCAGCGTCGGTGATCCGAGCGCCGGGGAGAAGGTCGGCGACCAGCTCCGGATCGTCATCCATACCTGCGTTGAGAGAGCGCTGCACCGATCGAAGCTGCTGAAGCAGAACGCGGGCGTCAGTCGAGCGCTGGTCACGATCGCGCACAGTCGCACGCGTCACGAGCGCGTCGACATAGGGCGGAATGCCAGGCTGCAGCTCGGACGGCTTGCCGATGTCTTCGTGCACGTGCTTGTAGGCGACCTGGATGGGGGACTCGCCTGAGTGCGGCTTGACCCCGGTCAGCATCTCGTAGAGCATCGCGCCGCACGCGTAGACGTCGGAGCGGGCGTCCGCGCCTTCGTTCACGACGATCTCGGGTGCGAGATAGGAAACCGTGCCGATCAGGGTGCCGCCGGTGGCGGTGGTGGCTGCACTCACGGCGCGGGCCAGTCCGAAGTCAGCGACCTTGACCTCACCACTTGGGGTGATCAGGACGTTCTCGGGCTTCACATCACGATGGATGATGTGTGCGGCATGCGCGGCAGACAGCGCGATCAGGATCTGCTCGAGCAGCTCCAGTGCACGGTAGGGCGGCATAGGCGCCTCTTCGCGCATGATGTCGCGCAAGGTGCGGCCCGGCACGTACTCCATGACGAGGTAGGTGACTTCGCCATCCATGCCCTGGTCGAACACCGACACGACATTGGGGTGGTTGAGCTTGGCGGCAGACCTGGCCTCGCGGTGGAACCGCTCGGTGAATTGGCGGTCATCGCCGAGACCGTGGTGCATGACCTTGATCGCGACGGGTCGGTCGAGCCGCTGGTCCGTCGCCCAGAACACACTCGCCATGCCGCCGCGCGCAATGCGCTTGCCGATCAGGTAGCGGTCATTGAGGACGCGACCGATCAGGGCTTCGTCGCCCGTCATCACCACGCCAGCCCTCCTCGACCTCGGACCATGCGGTTCCGTAGGGGTTGATTCTAGATGCTTGTCCACAAAGATCGGGCCATGGCATCCGTGTCCGCGCGGTGGTGTCCTATGCCCTCGTCAGCGCAAATGAGCAACGATGGACCCATGAGCCGTCGAATGTTGTTCGCCGTCGTCATCGGCATCGCGGGTCTCGTGCTCATCAGCCAGTACGGCGGCACGGAGACCTCATCGGCTCCCCAGCCCACAGCAACGGACTCGACACCCAGCTCGATCGGATCGCTCCCGCAGGAAGCCGTCGACACCATTGCGCTCATTCAGAGCGACGGTCCGTTCCCGTATCGGCGGGATGGTGCTGTGTTCATGAACCGCGAACGGCGACTGCCTGAGCACGAGCGGGGCTACTGGCGCGAGTACACCGTGCCGACACCGGGCGAGACCGATCGCGGAGCACGGCGGATCGTTCACGGCGAGGGCGACGAGTACTACTACACCGACGACCACTACGGATCGTTCAAACGCGTCTACCCACCGAAGCTGGTGAAATGATGAGCGCTTCGTACACGTCGTTGCTCGAAGGTTCGACATCCCCAGGGCTGTTCAGCTGGCGCGGCGATCCAGACAGGGATCTGATCGGAGAGGCCGAGACGGCCGGGTGGCGCGCGTTGCACCTCGACACGACCGACGTGCACTCTGTCGAAGCGTTCTACGACGAGGTCACCGCTGCGTGGGGGCTGCCGTCGTGGTTCGGCCGCAATCTCGATGCATTGTTCGACGTGCTCGGAGATCTCACCGTCACGCCTCTGGTGCTCGTATGGGACGGCCTGCGCGAACTGTCGGCGATCGACCCGATGCAGGCTGCGGCGGTGCTCGACGTCCTGCGCGACGCTGCCGGACAGGCGGCATCATTTGCCGTGATCGTTCGCGACGACTTCGGAATCAGCGAGTTCGACGGGTTGCTGTGAGCGCGAGCGGGCCGAGGATCTCGCGTGCTTCGGGTCCGAGCGCAGAGAGCGCCGACTCGGCCTGATCCTCGAGTCGAGCGATGTCGGCCTCGACGGCCGCAAGGGCACCCGAGGACTGGATCAGCTCTCGTACGGCTTCGATTCCGCCGGCGGTCCCGAGCTGTTCGTGGAGCAAGGTGCGACCTGCATCGTCGGTCAGCTCGGACGTCCGCGCGATGAGCACTGTTCGCTTGCCCTCGCGCAGGTCGTCGCCGGCCGGCTTGCCGGTCACTGAAGGGTCGCCGAAGACGCCGAGCACGTCGTCGCGCAGCTGGAACGCCTCCCCGAGCGGCAAGGCGACCTCGCTCAGGCCGGCGATCAGCTCGGGCTCTGCGCCGGCCAGAGCGGCACCGATATGGAGCGGGCGCTCGACGGTGTATTTGGCCGACTTGTAGCGCACGACCTTCATGGCCTCGTCGACCGAGAGCGACGACCGCGTCTGCCCGACCACGTCCAGGAACTGGCCCGCAACGACCTCGGACTTGCACAGGTCGAGGAAGCGCCGCGCGTTGCTAAGATTGGCCACCATGGACGGCGAGTCCAGGACGGCGCGAGTCAGCATCTCATCGCACCAGGACAGCATCAGGTCGCCGAGCAGAACAGCGGTCGACAGTCCGAAGCCTGCAGCGTCACCGGACCTGGCCTCCGTACGGTGCCGCGATTCGTACTCGCGATGGATGCTGGGCCGTCCGCGCCGGGTGTCGGAGCCGTCCATCAGGTCGTCGTGCACCAGGGCGCTCGCCTGGAGCCACTCCAACGAGGCAGCCGCGGTCACGAAGCCAGCATCAGTGGGGGAGCCGCCGGCGATGAGCCAGCCGGCGTAGCAGAACTGCGGTCGCAAGCGTTTGCCCCCCACGACGAAGCCGAGGGCCGAGTCAGCGAGCTCGCCGAGGTCAGGTCCCAGCTCGGCGAGGAGGGGCCGCTGGCGATCGACGAACGAGACAAGTGCCACATCGACTTGAGTCCGGAATTCGGGATCGTCTGCGCGTGCGGTCACATGTCGGACGATACCGTTGGGTCATGCCCGCCGATGATCGCTCCTTCCTCGAAGTCCTGCGCGGACCCGACCCGACGACCTCGTTCGAGTTCTTCCCGCCGAAGGACGACGAGGGCGAGGCCGTGCTCTGGAAGACCATCGCAGACCTCGAGGCACTCGATCCAACGTTCGTCTCCGTCACATACGGTGCGGGCGGCACCAGCCAGGAGCGCACCGTACGCATCACCGCTCGCATTGCGGAGCAGACGTCGATGCGTCCCGTCGGTCACCTGACTCTTGTGGCGCAGACCAAGGGCGAGATCGAGTCAGTCCTCAAGCAGTACGCCGCTGCCGGAGTCGACGATGTGCTCGTACTCCGCGGCGACCCCAAGGGCGGACCGCGAGCCCCCTGGGAGCCGCATCCCGACGGCATGAACCACGCAATCGACCTCGTGGAGCTGGCCTCCGAGCTTGGTGGGTTCTGCATCGGTGTCGCAGCGTTCCCCGAGGGGCACCCCGACGCCCAGAGCCTCGAGCACGATGCGGAGGTTCTGGTGGCCAAGGCCGAGGCCGGAGCCGACTACGCGATCACCCAGCTCTTCTTCCGCGCCTCCGACTACTTCGCGCTGGTCGAGCGTGTGCGAGCACTGGGCAGCGACATCCCGATCGTTCCGGGCATCATGCCGATCCTCAACTTCTCGCAGGTTGCCCGGATGGCTGAGCTGTCCGGTGCGGCACTGCCGCCGGAGGTGTTGGAACAGGTCGAGCCGATCCAGGACGACAAGGACGCGGTCCGTGCCAAGGGCATCGAGCTGGCGACGCAGCTGTGCCGCGACTTGCTTGCCGGTGGAGCGCCGGGCCTGCACTTCATCACCCTCAACCGCTCCAAGGCGACACGAGAGATCTTCGAGGCCCTGCGCGCCGACGGTCTCGTCTGACTTTCGGGGCGTCTACGGGAGCAGCGAGAAGTGGCTGTGGACCGCCACGAGAGCTCCCTGCTCGGTGTACCGCTCAAGGACCAGGGTGCAGCGACCCTGCCTCAGATCGGTCCCCACCGATGACCAGCGGGCGGCGACCACGTGCACAGACCTGTCGTTGGCCGGCATCACGTGGATCGAGTCGGGCTCGAAGCTGAATCCGGACGTTGTTTCCCAAATTGGCGCCCACTGGTGCTCGACCAGCGCGTCCAAGCCGTCGGCCTCGGCAACGCGTGTGCCGTACGAGAAGCAGGTCGGCGAGAACAGCGGGCGAGCGCGGTCGGTGTCGCGTTGACGTACGCAGTCGGCGAACTCGTCAAGCCAGGTCGAGATCTCGGCGTCGATGCTCATGTGAGTGCTCCGGTGCTCTTGTTCAGTGCGGTGGTGAGGGCCGAGACGACATCAGATCTGTCGGCGGCAGCCGCGGCAGTCCGCATACGGTCAGCGAGGAGGATCTTGTAGGAATCGGCGAGCTCGACGCCGGCCAGGTCGTTGACCGAAGCGCCATCTCCGAAACAGGCTGGCCGATCGACACCATTGATCCAGAAGCACGCCTGCGTGGTGAGGCACTTGAAGCACGTGCCGCAGTTGCGGTCCTGCTGTTTGCCCAGGAAGCAGACTCGCAGGTCGGCGGCAATGGGCGCCTCGTGCGCGAACGCGCTCACCTTGGCGAGCTTGTCGTGGGAGGCGCCGTCGTGCCAGACGGGCCGCGTCGCGGACCCGAGCAGGTGGTCCGTCATGGGTGTCGAGCCCCACGGCAGGATCTGGTGGTTGTACGGATAGCTCGACGGGATGATCGAGTGAGAGAAGAACTGCTCGTAGCAGGCGAGGACGGCGGCGAGGGAGATGCCGTGTGACTTTCTGGCCCACGAGTAGTGCAGCGCGCGACCGACCTTGCGGAGGTCTGTACGCAGCCAATATGGCGTGACTCCGTACGCGCGCAGCATCCGCTCGGACCTCCCGTATGCCGTCCGGAACTCCGTCTCGTTGCTCTTCTTGATGTCGAAGCCGTGGACCATCAGTCCGGCGCTGAGGTCGGTCGACCGGAACGGACTGCTCGCGCTCGCGGTTGAGTGGCGAAAGAGAGTGAAGGCGCTGTCGACGCCACCAGAGAACGCGGTGATGGCGCCAGCGCCGCGCTTGGGCTGGTGTGGGCGGCGCTCGATGTCTCCTCTGATGGGGACCACCGAGTACTTGCGTGGGTGCCAGAGCAGCTGAGCTTCCTGCCACTCCATCAAGTTGTCGACCGTGCCTTGGTCAATCGGGCCGTCGACCACCACTGGGTCGCCCAGTCGCATGGCAGCAGGGAGGAAGGCCAGGAGCCACGGGCGGCCGGTCGGCCGGAAACGGCGTGCGTCAGGGGAGCTGAACTGCATCCCCACCCTGTAGGTCTGGCGGCCCGTCAGAGTGCCCTTCCAGGTGACGACGTCGTCAGTCACCCGCGGCTTCGAGTAGGAGACCACCGTCTCTTTGCGAGTGATCGGAGGGCCCGGCATGGCGTCACAGTACTGGGCAAGGCGATCTCAACGCTTCGCTGGACCGATGTCCTCGGCGATGGCTGCTGTCGCCATACCGATCGCCTCGAGCGACCCGCCTGGATGCGCATGCGCACCGGCGAAGTAGAGCCCGCCGCTCGGAGCGACTCCGGGCAGTTCCCAAGCGGTGCTCAGGCCCTGCCACGCCCAACCCCAGTGACCGAGGCGTACGAGGTCGCTCGGCGTCAGGTCCGTTCGAGACGTGACGTGATCTCGCAGGTCGATGCCGAAGCGTACGAGTGCGTCGAGCACGTCCTCACCGCTGCGGTGCTCGATCGTCCATTCGCCCTTGCCGCCCGAGAACAGGCGGATCGGAGGGTTGGCATGGACGAGGATCTCTTCTGGCAGCTCGGGTGCATCGTCCGCAAGGGTGATCAACGTTCGGCTCGCCGGGATGACCTGCATCGTGCGAGGTGCGGGCAGGGGAGCGGGCCAGCTCGGTGCGCACCACACCACCACTTCGGCGGGAAGCGTGCGCTGGTCGGTGATCACGCCGGTCACTTGGGCGCCATCGCGTACGAGCTCGTGGGCGGACTCGCCGAGCGCAATCGTGACCTTGCGCTCGGCCAACCGTGCCTCCAGCGCCTCCGCGAGAGCAGGGAGCCCGCCGGTGAAGCGCCAGCGGCCGAAGTTGCGCTCGACGTAGTGACTCACCGCGGCGAATCCTGGGGTCGCTACGCGATCTTGGCCGGAGAGGCGGAGCGGGTTGAGCAGCATCTTGGCGAGACGTTCATCGGGCAACCGGTCAGCGACGTAAGAGATGCTTCGACGCGCTCGCAGAGCCTTGCGAACGTTCCGGTCGACGGCCGATTTGCCGGCGAACACCTGGTCCAGCGCCGTGCGGCGCAAGACGTCCCAGGTGTCGGCGAGGCCATCGATCCATGGTGACCACTCGTCTTCGCCGAACGCCTTCGTCAGGGCGGCATGTTGGTCGCCGCGGTTGCCGAGGGGAAGGTCGAGGATCGACTTGTCCTTGAACACATGACGACGGCCCGCGGTCATCTCCAGCTCAAGCAGGCTCTCCAACGGCCGCCCCGACTTGCGGAAGAGGTCCCGGAACACGGCCGGGAGGGTGACCGTGTCGAGTTCGATCTGCCGGTGTGTGCCGTCGATCGGGACGCCGCGCATCCGACCGCCGAGGTGGTCTGACGCCTCCACCAGCGTGACGTTGTGGCGGAGCTTTGCGAGGCGCGCTGCCACCGACATGCCGGCGAAGCCGCCTCCGACCACCACGACCTGCGCCATGCGCGCAGACTACGCGTTCGACTCGCGCCGTCGACGTCGTGCTCTGCTGATCGTCTTCCACAGCAGGATCACGGTGGCCGCCCCAGCGATCAGGAGCGATGCGGTGATGCTCAGCGCCCACCACGGATGAGCCACGGCAAGCGAGACGATGGTGATCACGCCGATGTCCTCGGTCGTGCTGACAATCCCGTTGCTGAACGGCTCGGGTGAGGTGTTGACGGCCAGTCGTACGCCGGACTTCACGCCGTGCGAGGCCAGAGCCGTGCTTCCGCCCAGCGCGGTGAGCAGCGCCTGATCGACACCGGACGAGTCGCCGGCGAGATGCCACGCCACCCAGGCTCCAACGGTCGGTCGGACGACAGTCGAGATGCCGTCCCAGACCGAGTCGAGCCACGGGATCTTGTCGACGACGAACTCGACCAGGAACATGACCCCAGCCACGACGAGCACGTCGGTACGAGCGAATGCGTCGGGCACGATCGATGTCTCGGTGAACCGAGCGAGCAGGCCGAGTACGCCGACGGTTGCGTACGCGTTGACACCGCTGGCCCAGCCGCTGGAGAAGACCAGAGCCGCGAGGTCCATCAGGAGACCCAGTCAGGTCGTTCGGACTGATCGTGCATGGCAGGACGCTATCGGAAATCGACCCCAGGGCGTGTCTGGGAAACCCCCACACGCCCGACCGCCGCCGCATCCCGTCTGACGGCGTTCTCGGTCCTCGCTAGACAACCCTGGTATGGCTTCGGCCCTCGGCCTTGTCAGACGGGCGCGGACGCCGCTCGGATCGCCGCGGGGGTTTGCCAGACACGCCCTGGCCCTGTGGCACAGTGTCCGTCATGGGTCCGGTCCGTGCCGAGTTGATGTGGCAGTCCGTGGTCGATGCCACCGATATTGCGGGCGGCGGCAAAGGTGGGCTGGATGTTCTTGATCTCGGCGGCGGGACCGGGGGAGACGCCGTACGTCTGGCGCTCCTCGGACACCACGTCACAGTCGTTGATCCGAGTCCCGACGCATTGGCGTCGTTGCACCGTCGCGCTGCAGACGCCGACCTCGTCGAAGCGGTCCGCGGCATACAGGGCGACACCGCCGATCTGCTCGACCATGTGGATCCACAGTCTTTCGACCTCGTCATCTGCCACGGCGTGCTCGAGTACGTCGACGACCCAACCGAGGCTTTGGCCGCCGTCGCCACGGTCCTGCGACCTGGCGGTCACGTGAGCGTTGTCGTCGCAGGGCGGCTGGCGGCGATCACGGCACGCGCGCTCGCAGGAGACTTCGCCACCGCGCAGGCGCTCCTGAGCGCCACGGCTGACGCGTGGGATGTCCGTTTGCTCGGTCCACGGAGGTTCGGCCTCGATGAGCTCCAGGACCTTCTGGCTGCCCGTGGATTCGAACCGGTAGCGACAAATGGGCTCCGGGTTTTCGCCGATTTGGTCCCTAGCGCAATCGTTGACGGAGAGCCGGGAGCGCGAGAGGCATTGTTCGCTCTCGAGCGACTTGCACGTACTTCACACGACTTCACATCCGTTTCCGCTGGCTTGCAGTCAATCGCACGCCTAGACTTGGAATCAGCATCATCCGATCCAGGAGGCAAAAATGCCGCTCTCTGACGAAGAGGCCCGGCTGCTCCATCAGCTCGAGCAATCGCTGGCCGCTGAAGACCCCGACTTTGCGTCGACCCTTCGGGGCTCGAAGTTCATGGCGCACAACCGTCGTGTGG
>NZ_JAKFEL010000144.1:0-4941 GCF_036675695.1 Aeromicrobium sp. | reverse complement strand
CGTAACGGACGCCAACTTCGACGAGCTCGTCCTCAACGCTGAGGGCCCCGTGCTCGTCGACTTCTGGGCCAGCTGGTGCGGCCCGTGTCGTCAGCTCGCTCCGATCCTCGAAGAGATCGCGACTGAGAAGGGCGAGAAGTTGACGATCCTCAAGATGGACGCTGACGCCAACCCGATGACGCCGGCCAAGTACCGCGTCACCGGTCTTCCGACGATGAACCTTTACTACAAGGGTGAGGTCGTCCGGTCGCTCGTGGGCGTTCGCCCCAAGTCAGCGATCCTCAGTGAGCTCGAAGAACACACCGCTTAACCCACAACACCACTAGTCAATAAGTCGACAGGGCAACTTGTCGACTTATTGCTTTTTCGGGTCCATCATGTCGACGATGCGCTCGAGGTCCTCGAGCGTTGCGAACTCGATGGTGATCCTCCCCTTGGACCGGCCGAGGTCGACCTTGACCCGGGTGTCGTAGCGCTCCGAGAGCCGCTCCGCGAGGTCTGCGAGCTTCGGGGCTGACATGGTCGGCTTGGCTTTCCGAGCCTCTTTCGTGGCCTTGGGACCGACCGCCACGATCTCTTCGAGGGCTCGTACGGAGAGCCCTTCGGCGACGACGCGAGTCGCCAGCCGGTCCTGGATCTCAGTGTTCTCAATGCTCACCAGGGCTCGGGCATGGCCCGCCGACAGGACGCCGGCAGCGACCCGTCTCTGGACTGCCGGGGTCAGCTTGAGGAGACGGATCGTGTTGCTGATCTGAGGACGCGAACGGCCGATGCGGGTCGCCAGCTCGTCATGGGTGCAGCCGAAATCCTCAAGCAGCTGCTGATAGGCCGAGGCCTCTTCCAGAGGGTTGAGGTTGGACCGATGAAGGTTCTCCAGCAACGCATCTCGAAGCAGATCCTCATCCGAGGTGTCGCGAATGATGGCACCGATGGTGTCCTTGCCGGCCAGGCCATGAGCCCGCCAGCGACGCTCTCCCATGATCAGCTCATAGCGATCCTTGGCGACCTCGCGTACGACGACCGGCTGGAGAAGTCCGACCTCCTTGATGGAGTGGACGAGCTCTGCCATGTGGTCCTCATCAAAGACCTGGCGAGGCTGTCTTGGGTTGGGGCTCACTTGGTCGAGTGGCAGCTCGGCGAAGCGGGCGCCCTCGATCTGCTGGAGTCCTGATTCCTTGGCCTCTTCCGGGCCGGACGGGATCAGTGCCTCAAGTCCGCGTCCGAGTCCTCGACGTGTCGCGGCCATCAGCTGCTCTCCTTGGAACTGGCGATCGTGATCTCACGAGCTGCCTCGAGATAGGACAGGGCACCAGACGATGCACCGTCATAGGTCAGAACCGACTGTTGATAGCTCGGCGCTTCTGAGATGCGCACCGATCTGGGTATCGCAGTCTTGAGCACCTTGTCGGTGAAGTACGCGCGCACCTCTTCGGCAACACCGGATGAGAGCCGGGTGCGCGCATCAAACATCGTCAGTAGGATCGTGGTGATCTCGAGCTTGGGATTGAGGTGTGACCGGATCAGCTCGATGTTGCGCACCAGCTGACCGAGACCCTCGAGCGCGTAGTACTCGCACTGGATCGGAATGAGTACCTCACGGCCGGCCACCATCGCGTTGACGGTCAGCAGGCCCAGCGAAGGCGGGCAGTCGATCAGCACATAGTCGATGCGGTCGCCTGCTTCAACGCAGTCCTTGAGGTACGCCTGCAGGGCTCGGTCGAGACGTGACTCGCGGGCGACCAGCGACACCAGCTCGATCTCGGCACCCGCAAGGTCGATCGACGCAGGCAGAACCGTCAGGCCGTCGATGTCGGGACACGGGCGTACGAGCTCGTCGAGATCGGTGCCATCGACGATTGCCTCATAGACACCCGGGGTGCCTTCCTGGTGCGGGATGTTTAGCGCCGTGGAGGTATTGCCCTGCGGATCGAGATCGATGACCAGAACACGCAATCCACGCATGGCGAGCGCAGCGGCGATGTTGACGGTGGTCGTGGTCTTGCCGACGCCACCCTTCTGATTGGCCACCACGAAGACACGAGTCTGCTCAGGCTTGTCAAAGCGCTGAGCCTCGGAGACTCGCTGAGCCAGCTCTACGTGCTCCTGCGCCTCTGCGGCCAACGGGGTGGAGGCGTCATGGCTCGGCACGGGTGTGGCGCCGTACGCCGCAGCCGATGGTGCGGGTGAATTCCCCATCCCTGAATTCACAGTGCTCCTTCGGTGGTTTCACGTGAAACATGACCAACATTGCTCATTTGGTCACCTCCACCACGGTCGTGGGGTTGTCTTCTTCCCCGTACGTCGAGACCACGATAGTCGTCGCACCCAGTCGGTGGAGGGTCGCCGTGGAAGCCTTCACTTCTTGTTCGGCTGTACGCCCCTTGAGTGCGAGGAGAACACCGCCCTTGCGGACGAGTGGGAGGCACCAGCGCCCCAGCTTGTCGAGCGGGGCCACCGCACGAGCCGTCACCACGTCGTAGGTCTCCTTGACGTCCTCTGCACGCGCCCGCAGCACCGTGACATTCTCGAGACCAAGCTTCACCACAGCCTCGTCCAGGAACGTCGTACGTCGCAGGAGCGGCTCGATCAGCGTCACTTTGAGGTCAGGCCGAGCAATCGCCCACACCAGCCCTGGTAGGCCCGCACCAGTGCCAACATCGGCCACGGTGGCACCTTGGGGGACTCGGGGCAGGACTACGGCCGAATTGAGGATGTGGCGGTCCCACAGGCGTGGGACCTCACGCGGGCCGATCAACCCCCGTACAACACCTTCGGTCGCCAGCAGATCTGCATACTGCTCAGCCACAGGGAGCTGTGACGAGAACACCCCCGCCGCGGACGACGGGGGTGTTTCACGTGAAACATCGGGGCGCTCGTCAGAGCTCATGTCACTCGCCAGCAGGCAGGACGACGACGTAGCGCTGCGGCTCGACGCCTTCTGACGCGCTGTTGAGTCCGGCGGCAGCAACGGCGTCGTGGACGACCTTGCGCTCGAACGGCGTCATCGCTGACAACGACACAGACGCCTCGCCGCCCTTGACCTTTTCGACAGCGCCTTCGGCAACTGCGACGAGCTCGGTACGGCGCGCTGCACGGAAGCCAGCGACATCGAGCATCAGGCGGCTGCGCTCACCCGTCTCGCGGTAGACCGCGAGGCGAGTCAACTCCTGCAGTGCGTCAAGCACTTCGCCGTCACGACCGACGAGGTGGTCGAGGTTGCCTCCGACGATCTCGACCGCGGCACGGTCGCCGTCGACGTCCATGTCGATGTCGCCATCGAGGTCAGCAATGTCGAGCAGTTCTTCGAGGAAGTCGGCGGCGATGTCGCCTTCCTTCTCCAGTTCCTTTGCGAGGTCACTCATCAGATGTCCTTCTCTGGATCCTTGGCCGTGATGTCCGGCTTCTTCTTTGGCTGTTGTGGCGACTTGGGTCCGCCGCGCTGCTTGGGCTTCGGTGCCGGCGCGGGTGCCTTCTTGCGCTGGCTTCGTGGCTGATTTTTCGGCTGTGCACGAGGCGCAGGCTTCGGGGCCTCGTCCTCGGTCTTCTTCAGGGGGTCCTCAGCGACGGTCTTGCCGCGTGCCTTGTCGCGGTCCTGCTTCGCCTTGAATGCGGGAGTGCCAGGTGCCGGGTTGCGGCGGATCACGTAGAACTGCTGACCCATGGTCCACAGGTTCGACGTGGTCCAGTAGAAGAGGACGCCGAGCGGGAAGGCCACACCGCCGACGGCGAACACCACGGGGAGGACGTAGAGCAGCATCTTCTGCTGCTGCGCGTACGGGCCACTGAGCGCATCGGCAGGCATGTTCTTGGACATCAGTTGGCGCTGCGTGAGGAACTGCGTCGCACACATCGCCAGAACCAGGGTCATCGTGAGGATCTTGGTGTTGACGACATCGCTCCTGAGGAACGTGTCAGCGATCTGCGCGCCGAGAAGCTTCGCATTGGACAGCGACTCGGAGTCAGAGAGTGTCAGGAAGCCCTTGGGGTCTGCGTGTGTCGCACGGTCGATCACGCGGAACAGCGCGAAGAAGATCGGCATCTGAAGAATCAGGGGGAGGCACGAGGCGAACGGATTGGTGCCGGTGTCCTTCCAGAGCTTCATCTGCTCCTGGGTCAGCTTCTCGCGATCATGCGCGTACTTCTTCTGCAGCTCTTTGATCTGCGGCTGGAGGAGCTGCATGTTGCGGCTCGACTTGATCTGCCGCACGAACAGGGGGATCAGGAGCGCACGAATCGTGACGGTCAGGCCCATGATGGCCAGCGCCCAGGTCCATCCGGAGTTCGGTGAGAGTCCGAGTGCCTCGAACGCTCGGTGCCAGGCCAGCAGCACTGCGGAGACGGCGTAGTAGAGCGGCGTCATGATGGCCGATCCGATGTCGCCTAGGAAGCCGAACATTGTTCTCCTCTGTGCTGGTTCGCGTGGTGCTTAAGACTGGATGACTGTGGGACAGGGTCGTATCCGCCGGCGGCCCATGGGTGACAACGCATGACACGTCGAGCGGCAAGGAAGACCCCGCGGAACGCACCATGAGTCTCCACAGCCTGCAAAGCGTAGGCGGAGCAGGTCGGGTGGTAGCGGCACACCTGGCCGTACAACGGGCTGATCGCAAAGCGATAGGCCTTTAGGAACCAGATGATTGGGTACTTCATCGGGCACCGCCGCGAGCTAGTGCTGCGTCAAGATGCTCAGCGAGCGTCGTGGATCCAGCATCCGAAGACGCCGGAAGCGCGCGTACGACGACCCGAGACCCTGCAGGAAGGCGATCGAGGCGATCACGCATGAGGTGCCGCAACTGACGCTTGACGCGGTTGCGGTCCACAGCAGATCCGACGGCTTTGCTCACGACGAAACCGACGGACGTGGGTCCGCCGGTTCCTGGAACGACATGTGTGACAAGGGTGGGTTGTACGCCTTTGGCCCCACGACGGATCGTGTGCCGG
>NZ_JAKFEL010000119.1:0-5017 GCF_036675695.1 Aeromicrobium sp. | reverse complement strand
CAGATCCTGCAGAGCCTGGGCGTCGACTACATCGACGAGTCCGAGGTCCTGACCCCGTCCGACTACGCCAACCACATCGACAAGTGGCAGTTCACCGTGCCGTTCGTCTGCGGTGCGACCAACCTTGGTGAGGCGCTTCGTCGTCTGACCGAGGGAGCAGCGTTCATCCGCTCCAAGGGCGAGGCCGGCACAGGCGACGTCTCCAACGCCGTCACCCACATTCGGGCGATTACTGGCGAGATCCGCAAGCTGCAGACCCTGCGCGAAGACGAGCTGTATGTCGCAGCCAAGGAGCTGCAGGCTCCTTATGAGCTCGTCAAGGAAGTTGCCGAGGCCGGCAAGCTGCCTGTCGTCCTGTTCACGGCCGGTGGCATCGCGACGCCCGCTGACGCGGCACTCGTCATGCAGCTCGGTTCTGAAGGCGTGTTCGTCGGTTCCGGCATCTTCAAGTCCGGCAACCCGGCTGAGCGCGCAGCTGCGATCGTCAAGGCCACGACGTTCTACGACGATCCGGACGTCGTCGCAAAGGTCTCCCGCGGACTCGGTGAGGCGATGGTCGGCATCAATGTCGATGAGATTCCCGAGCCCCACCGCCTGGCGGATCGCGGCTGGTAAGTCGCGGCCAGGCTCAAACCACACGTCGCTTAGCGCTGTGTCCTAGTCACAATGAGCCATCTTTCGGCCGTGGCGCAGTTTTCGCGTCAGGAATGACCCGGTACGGAGTCACACTCAGGTAGGGAGCCCGTGTCGAATTCGATCGGGATCGATTAGCTGAGGGAGCATCATGAATAGATCCACTAAGGGAGCCATCGCGGCGGCTGCGGCAGCCGTTCTTCTTTTGGGCGGCGCGGGATCGCTCGCCTACTGGACCGCGGACGGTGACGTCGACGGCGGAACTGTGACTGCAGGAACGCTGACGCTGACGGACCTCGACTGTGACGCAACCTGGACCGAGGGAGCGGACACCGATGTCCAGCTCATCGTCCCGGGCGACACCATCACCAAGGAATGCACCGGCGACATCACCATGACGGGCGATCACATCTCAGCTGACGTTGAGATCGACGACTCGTCCGTCGCAACTGCCGAGGCCGCGTTCAACATCGCCACGACGTCAGGTGACGCCGTGGACATCACCGCTGGCCTCACGGGTGGCGGCACTGTCAGCGCCTCCGGTCCCGTGTCGGTCACGATCACGGTTGCCTGGCCCTACGGAGCCTCTGCTGACAACGACGCGCAGGGCGTTTCGACAAGCGCACTCGATGATCTCGTGGTCAACGCCGTTCAGGCCGACCCGCACCCGTGATCTGAAGGTCTCAATGATGCGCCCAGTGGCGGCCTGGCTAGGGCAGGTCGTCGCTTGGGCCGTCATCGTGGCAATCGTCGCGGTACTCGCTGTGGCCGTTCTGGTTCCCCGGATAGCGGGGGCGACGCCGTACACGATCCTCACTGGATCGATGCGGCCGTCGTTCCCGCCCGGAACGCTCGTGGTGGTCAAGCCGATCGACTCAGATGAGATCCGCGCCGGCGACGTGATCACCTACCAGCTCGAGTCGGGCAAGCGCAGAGTCGTGACGCACAGGGTCACCAAAGTGGGCCAGAACCTGGGAGGCGACACGATCTTCACGACCCAGGGCGACGCCAACAGTGCTGCCGATGCCTTGCCGGTCATGCCGGTGCAGGTCAAGGGAAAGCTTTGGTACTCGGCGCCCTACCTCGGGAACGTCAATGAGGTTCTGACAGGCGACCAGCGCCAGGTAGCAACCTATGGAGTCGCCGGACTCCTGGCGATCTACGCGGCATACATGTTCATCGGCCCTCTGCGCGACAGGCGTAGCGGTCAGCACAAGTCAACGGAGGAGGTGGCGTCATGAAGTCGGTTTGGCCCTGTCTCACCTGTATGACGCTCCTCCTGCTCGGAAGCACCTCGGCCCATGCGGCCGATGAGTTGGGCTTGAGCCGCGATGGAGTCACGTGGGCGTCGGAGCTGCCCGGCGGACTGTTCGACGATGCATTCAGGTGGGTCCCGGGTGATTCCGAGACTGAGTCCTTCTACGTACGCAATCAAGGTCCCAGCGATTCGGTCATGGTGATCGAGGCGCGAAGCGCCGATTCTGACGAGCTGCTGAGCAATGACGACATCGAGCTCCGCGTCCGTGTCGACGGCGGGACCTGGGTGGACCTGCAGAACGGTGAACCCAGCAAGAGCCTCAGTCAGCAGAGCATCGGCGAAGACGACGTGGTCCACGTGGATGTCAATGCGACGTTCGATCCCGCATCGACCAATCAGTCTCAGAGCAAGACCCTTGACCTCACGTTCACCGTGGCTCTCGCCGACTCACTTCAAGGTGACGGGGGCGATTCCGGCGACGACTTGCTCCCCGGCACGGGAGCCCAGGTTTCAAGCTGGTTGGTCATTGCCGCCGGTGTCATGCTGACCCTCGGTGTACGGCTCGTGCGCCGGCGGGAGTCGCGCCATGACTAAAGGTCGGCACAGCGCGCCTCGCGGACGACGCGCCACCAAGCGCGGGTGGTTCGGACACGGCCGCACTCGTGCGTTGTTGTCTCTCGGGCTCGTCTTTGGATTCGGGGCCGTTGGCACCATGGCCTACTGGACAGACCAGGGCACGATGACCGCCGGCGATATCTCGGCCGGATCTCTTGACCTGCGGCTCAACAACGCATCGACCCTGATCGGCCAGGGAGGTACGTGGGACAACACCGCCTTCGCGGCCAGCAGCCTGATCCCCGGGGAGAGCGTTGCGTTCAGCTTCCCCGTACGTAATGACGGGTCCGCAGAGTTCCGGTTCTCAGCGACTGCCACCGCGAGCGGAACCCTCGCCACTGGACTGAGGTTCACCACGACGCACGGCGCGAGTGCGGCATCGAACTCCGGCTCAGCGAGCAACGGAAACCGCGTCGGGACGTGCGGAGCCAACACAGTCGGCACCAGCTCGGTGACCCTGTCTGGCGCCTCCTCATCAGTCATCGACACTCCCGGAGTCACGCTTGCGTCAGGCACATCGACCACGGTTTGCGTGATCGTGGCCCTCGATTCATCTGCAGGCAACGCTCTGCAAAGTGCCACGGGCACGGCGACGTACGTGTTCAACGCGGTGCAGCTGCCATGACGGATGGCGCACGCAAACGGTCGCGATCGCGTACTGGAAGCGTCATACGGAACACGTTGCTGAACATCGGTGCTGTCCTCGGTGTCATCTGCATCGTCGTGGCGCTCGCATCAGCATTCGGCGGCATCACGCCTCTTGTGTTCCGCTCCGGGTCAATGGCGCCCGAGATCCAAGCTGGCGCGCTGGCGTTCGCCAAGGAAGCACCGGTGACTGACGTCGCGGTCGGCGACATCGTGAGCGTTCGGGACTCGGCAGGAACGAGGGTCACTCACCGAGTCGTCTCGGTGACGTTGTCCGGCGACAAGGGAGAGCTGGTGCTGCGGGGTGACGCCAACGAGCAACCCGATGCCGAGACGTACACGGTCACGTCCGTTGATCGGGTGTTCGTGGATGTCCCGTATGTGGGCCACGCGCTGGGCTGGGCCCGTCACCCGGCTGCCCTGTTCCTGGTGGGTGCGTCAGTGTCGGGATTACTCCTCTTTGTGTTCAAGCCCAGAGGGGGGACGCGTGGAGGTGGACGCCGCAAAGCGGCCCGCGCTGGGACCGCGTTGGCTGTGTTGGGGCTTGTCGGAATCGCCGTTCCAGGCGTTCCCGGGACGTCCGCAGCCTTCTCCGACACTGGGACGATGACCTCCGGCACCGTCGTCGCCCACACCGTGACATCGCAGGCGCAGCCGACCTGTGCAAACGTCGACGGCTTCCTGGTCCTCGGCAACATCGCTCGCCTGACTTGGGCGCAGGTGAATGCGCGATACGAGTACACATGGGAACTGCGCAGAGCCGACAACAACAACCTCGCCGCGAGCGGCACCTTAGGTTCTGGAATCGCACAGGGCGCCACTGTGACGCTCGACATCAGCACGGGCCTGATCGGCACCAACACCAACTACAACGTGGTGATCCGTGCTCGGCTCGTCACTCCCAACACGTGGGTCGCGACCACGACCACAACGACTCCGGTCCGGCGCGCCAGCATCATCATCATCGGCGCTGCCTTCAGGTGCGGACACGCCTGACTCGTAGCTGACTCCAAGTAACGGCACGGATCAGCCATACTCGGGTCCGTGCATCTCCCAATGCGCTTGGATCGTCCGAACAGGGGATAGACGTGGTGACCGACCGTGCCCGCCGCAACATTGTCACCAGACTGCGCGACTGGCGGCCGACACGGACGACCCCGATCACGATCGCCGCTTCGCTCGGGTTCGTGTGCATCGTGGCGACAGCTGTCATCGCCATCTTCGACCTGACGCCGATTGTGGTCCGGTCCGACTCAATGGCGCCCGAGATCAACCGCGGCGATCTGGTGATCGCCCGCGCCGCATCGGCAGGGGAGGTCGCCGTCGGTGACGTGATCAGCGTTGAGAACCGCGCCGGCGTACGCATCACCCATCGGGTCGTGACAGTCGACCCGTACGGCAGCAGCATCCAGTTCACCCTCAAGGGCGACGGCAATGCTGTGCCGGACTCGCAGGTCTACAACGAGACGTCGATCGACAAGGTGCTGTGGACCGTGCCTAAGCTCGGCTATCCGCTGCGGATTGCGATAGGTCCAGTCGGCATATTCGTCGGAGGTCTGTTCATTGCTGCGCTCGCGTGGGTTGTGTCGGGACCGTGGCGGCGGGCCATCTCGGACCCCAACAATTTCTAGTGCTTCGTTAGTGGAATGAACCACCCGAGGCGTATGATTTCAGCATTGCTGCTTGAGGTATGGGAGTGCCTCTTAAGAGCAGCAAAGCAAGAGGGAGCACGAACCGCTGAGCTACTGCTCGCGATCGATCTCACCTCCGCTGAACCCGATCGGGAGGGATATCCGAGAGGGAGCGACGGTGGTGGCGTATCCCCTGGAGATTCGTCTCCCACGCCGCCACCGTCGTCAGTCGGAG
>NZ_JAKFEL010000223.1:0-29095 GCF_036675695.1 Aeromicrobium sp. | reverse complement strand
GACGAGCTGAGCCGTGCCCAGGGGTGTCACCGTGATCCCGTCGAGCGTGGAGGTCGCAAGAACCTTCCACACGTCAGAATCAGGCGCGTCCTCGCCGAGGCGGCGCGACTTGCGCAGAACTGCGGCGGTCTCCTTCTCCCATTCAGCTGGCTCGTGGGAGATGCCGTCCGCGAGGTCGACTTCAATTGCTGGTGCGTCCGACATAAGGGGCATCGTATGAGTTGGCGCACGAGCGCGGCCACCAGATGTGACCAATGTGACGGACATGTTTCCCGTATTCGCGTCATATCTGACGACTTGGGTCGTCCCAGGTGTAACTCGGAGTGACATATCCGCTCCGGCACGCCCGAAAGGACACGCATGCCCTACGCCGCCGGACTGGCCGCGCTCATCGCTCTGATCGCCGTCGTGGTCGTCTATCGCCAGCACACGCCTGCGCGAGCCGCACGGCACCGCGCCGATGTCGAGGTGCCGAACCTGTGGCAGGCGTGGCGGCTGAGAGACTAGCCCTGTGAAGATCCCCGCAGAGCTGCTGCCAAAGGACGGACGATTCGGGTCCGGCCCTTCCAAGGTGCGTACCGAGGCGCTCAGCGCGCTCGCCGCCACCGGCGCCACGCTCATGGGGACCTCGCACCGCATGGCTCCCGTCAAGAACCTCGTCGGAAGTGTTCGTGAGGGCATTGCCGAACTGTTCGCGCTGCCCGACGGCTATGAAGTTGTCTTGGGCGTCGGCGGATCGCATGCGTTCTTCGACGCTGCAACATTCGGGCTGATCCGCGAACGCAGCCAACACCTCGTTCACGGTGAGTTCACCGCCAAGTTCGCCAAGGCCGTTGCCGCCGCACCCTTCCTCGCCGATCCAGACGTACGCGAGAGCGCGTTCACGACGCACCCCGATCCGGTCGCCGTCGCGGGCGTCGACACGTACGCCTGGGCGCACAACGAGACCTCGACTGGCGTCATGGTGCCGGTGCAACGCGTTGCGGGTGCCGACGATGGAGCGCTCATCGTCATTGATGCGACCTCGGGCGCGGGCGGCCTGCCCATCGACATCGCGCAGACCGACACCTACTACTTCGCCCCGCAGAAGACCTTCGGATCCGACGGCGGTCTCTGGATTGCGCTGATGTCGCCGGCCGCGATCGAGCGTGCCGACACGATCAAGGCGAGCGGCCGGCACATCCCCGGCTTCGTCGACCTGCCGATTGCGATCGACAACTCGCGCAAGAACCAGACTTACAACACCCCTGCGCTTGCGACGTTGCACCTGCTCAACAGCCAGCTCCAGTGGATGCTCGGCGAGGGCGGACTCGAGTGGGCGATCAAGCGCACGACGGACTCGTCTACGCGCCTGTACGAGTGGGCTGAGGCGTCGGCGTACGCCACCCCGTTCGTCGCCGATCCCGCTGATCGCTCGCTCGTCGTCGGCACGATCGACCTCGACGGCGTCGAGGCATCAGCCGTCACTGCGGCGCTGCGCGAGAACGGCATCGTCGACATCGACGGCTACCGCGGCCTCAACCGCAACCAGCTGCGCATCGCGATGTTCCCCGCGATCGACCCGGACGACGTCAGCGCCCTGACGGCCTGTATCGACTACGTCGCCGAGAACCTCTAGCCGACGACGCGACCGTCACGGTGGTAGTCGCGGTGCTCCTCGTAGATCTCGGAGTTGTGGTGCAGCGCGGCCACCTCGTCGTCGCTCAGCTCTCGACGCACCTTGCCGGGCACCCCTGCCACGAGTGACCGGGGCGGTATGACGACGCCCTCGGAGATGAGGGCACCTGCGGCGATGAGCGACTCGGCACCGACGACAGCGCCGTTCATGATGATCGCACCCATGCCGACCAGGACGTGGTCCTCAACTGTCGCGCCATGGATGACGGCACCGTGACCGACCGAGACGCCTTCGCCGAGCAGGACGGGCTTGCCCTTGTCGACGTGGAAAACGCAGTTGTCCTGCACGTTCGACCTCGCGCCGATCGTGATCGGCTCGTTGTCGGCGCGCAGGACAGCTCCGTACCAAACGCTTGCCCCCTCACCGATCACGACTGATCCGGCGAGGGTTGCGTTGGGTGCCACCCACGCGCTGTCGGCAACCTGTGGAACCTGGTCTCCAAGAGCGATGTGCATGGCACCCAACCTAATCCCCCTACGCCCCGCAAGTGACTGCGATCCGTCCCTTGCATCGAGGCGTGGGGGGTCCCCCATCCGGCTAGCTGACCCAGCGGGTGATGGGATCGATCGCGAAGTACACGACGAACAGGATCGAGATCAGCCACATCAGCGGGTGAATCTCGGCGATCTTGTTCTTGACCAGCTTGATCACGACGTACGCGATGAAGCCTGCGCCGATACCGGCCGTGATCGAGTAGGTGAACGGCATCAGCACGATCGTCAGGAACGCCGGGATCGCAATGTCCGAGTCGTCCCAGCTGATGTTCTTGACCTGGCTCATCATCAGGAAGCCAACGAGCACGAGTGCAGGAACAGCCGCTTCGTTCGGGATGTGCTCGACCAGCGGGACGGCCAGCGTCGACAGCAGGAACAGCACACCCGTGACGACCGAGGCGAGGCCCGTACGAGCGCCGTCACCGACACCCGAAGCCGACTCGATGTACGACGTGTTGCTCGAGATGCCCGCCGCGCCACCTGCCGCGGCGGCGATCGAGTCGACGATCAGGATCTTCTGCGCACCCTCTGGCGTGCCGTCCTCGTCGTTGAGATCGGCCTCAGCGCCGATTGCGGTCATAGTGCCCATCGTGTCGAAGAAGTCAGCGAGCAGGAGCGTGAACACCAGCAACGTGGCGGTGATGACGGTGGCCTCCTGGAAGCCGCCGAACAGGTTGAATTCACCCAGCAAACCGAAGTCCGGCTTGGCGAAGACCTTGTCGGGCCATTCGGGGACGTTCAGGTTCCATCCCTTGGAGGTGGGATCACCAAGGCTGGGAGCGGTGTCAGTGATCGCCTGGACGATGCCGGCAATAATCGTCGTGGCAATGATGCCGATCAGGATCGCTCCCGGGACGCCGCGCGAGTAGAGCGAAATCATCAGCAACAGGCCGATGATGAACACCAGCACAGGCCAACCGGACAGTTCGCCGCCGATGCCCAGGTTCACCGGAGGAGCGGCGAGACCGCTCGTACGTACGAAGCCCGCGTCGACCAGACCGATGAACGTGATGAACAGACCGATACCGACAGCGATCGCGGTCTTGAGCTGCCGTGGAACGGCGTCGAACACCGCCTTGCGGAAGCCGGTCAGCACGAGGGCCAGGATGATCAAGCCTTCGAGCACAACCAGGCCCATCGCGTCTGCCCACGTCATCTGCGACGCGATCGAGAACGCGACGAACGCGTTGAGTCCGAGGCCAGTCGCGAGTGCGAGTGGGAAGTTGGCGACGACGCCCATGAGAATCGTCAACAAGCCCGCCACCAGCGCTGTCACGGCCGCGATCGTCGCGAATCCTGAGCCCGGCTCCGTGCCGCCACCGAGGAACTTGCCGTCTGCGTCAGCGACGCCGGCAAGGATGATCGGGTTGAGCACGATGATGTACGCCATCGTCAGGAAGGTCACGGCACCGCCGCGGACCTCCTTGCCAATGCTCGATCCGCGCTCGCTGATCTTGAAGTAGTTGTCCAGCGCGTTGCCGTCGCTGGGCTTTTTCGTCGTACTTGTCATCGCGCCCTCTGCTCTCGATGGGAGTGTGTGCCCGAGGCCTGTCGACAAGGGAGCATGCCAGAGGAAGGCCTCAGTCCGATACGACTCGACGAGAACGTCTTGCACGAATCGCCACACCAACACCCATAAGCACAGCAGCCCCCACAGCACCGAACACAAACAGCATCGGTTCGACGGGCAGATCTTCACCCTGCTCGGGCGTCGGCTTCGCACTCGGCGGTGCCGTCGGCTCCGGGTTGGCCGAAGGGATCGGTACCCGTATGAGCTGCGATCTGGCGCCCTCGCTCCCGACGAGCAAGGAGTTCGGCTCGGCCGCGATCGTCTCGCCCTGCTTCTGATCGGGCGCCCGAACGCCGTTCAGCAGCTTCCCGTTCGTCGCGTCGAACAGGTACATCGAGGCGTACGTACGCATCACCACGTACTTGCCGTCCGCCGTGAAGGTCGCGTCCGTGACCGTCGATGGCCCAGCGCCCTTCTGGGCGACTGCGACGTTGGCGTGATCGGTCGACAGCGTGGTCGGCAGCTTGTAAATCGTGCCGCTGAGCAACGCTTTGCTCACCAGGAGCTTGGCGCCAGTGATCGGATTGACCAGTAGTGCCTCGACGTTGCGGGAGTCGGAGTCATACGAGATCGGGTAGCGCGATGCCACGACGGTGTGATTGCCCGGCCCTTGTTCGGGCAGTGCATACAGCGCGGCGTCCTTGCGACGCTCGAGGTTGTCGCCGGTGTCAGCCACCCAGAGGGTTCCTTCACTGTCGATCGCCAGCGCCTCGGTGTCACTCAGCGTGCCGCCCTCGATTCGCGTCACGCCGACCGTACGACCCGTCTTCAGCTCGATCGCAAAGATCAGCGGATCATTGCCCGAGTCGTTGATCGTGTAGACGATTCCGTCATACGCCCGACTCAACGCCAGTCCGCTCGACTCGGTGATCCGGGAATCCTTCATACGACTGACAACCTGCGGCTTGGCCTCGGCCCCGTCGGCACGACGAGCCAGGGAACTGACGATCACGACCACGAGCAACAGGACGAGCAGTCCCGGGATCAGCAGTCGACGGTAGCGCGGATTCATTGCCGCCAAGCATGACAGGACGCACGAGCCGTGCGGATTCCGGCGGGTACTGTGGAGACGTGACAGACAAAGACGACTGGGTGATCCGTCAGGGCGACGGTCCCGAGACCATCGAGCGCAAGATGGGCCATCGTGAGATCGCTCGCCTCGATCGCGCCGCCCGTCGCCACGAGTTCGGTCGCCCCGAGATCACTGAGCTCGAGATCGGCAGCAAGACCCACCGGGTCGCCGAGGTCGAGCCGATGGACGTTGATGGCGTACGGACCATGACTGTCGGCACGATCGTGTGGGGCGTCGTTGCCGTCGCACTTCTGCCGTTCCTTGGCACGCTCGACAAGGACAACCACACCTGGTGGTTGTGGACCGCGGTCGCTGGATTCGGCCTCGGCCTGATCGGCATCGAGTACTGCCGTCGCCGCCGCAACGCCCTGCGTATGCAGCCGGGGCGTCGCCGCCGGGTGGACTGAGTTCTAGAACTCGTCGATGTCGGTGCCGACCGTGTCGAACACTGTCGGGGGAAGTTCCTGAGGAGCGGCCGAGCGGCTCAGCCGGGCACCTGAATGTGCGCCACAGCCGTGGTCGAACGACACAGCGCGACCATCATCGTTGGCCATGCCGTTGGCGCATACGCCGAAGCGCTCGGCCAGTGGTCCGGCGAGGCTCACCATGAAGCCGCACGAAATGCATGAACCTGCCGCCTGCTGCGCGATCGGAGCATCCGGTCCCTGATCGCCTTCGTGCCAGCGGTCTGCTGCCATCTCGCGACCCTCGAACGAGAGAGTCCATTCGCGGCCCAAGCCAACTTCGCGGGCGAAGAAGCGATCGGCGGTCTGCTCCTCGCCGTCACCCGCACTCCAGGTCGGAACCAGTCGTACGTCGTCCTCATCGGGCGGGAGTACGTCGCCGGGGCTGAGGTCGCCCGGACGAATGCGCTCACGGTAGGGAGTCCATACCGGCGCGACAATCGCGTCATCGCCGGGCAGCAGCACGACATCGTTGATCGTGACGGCTTCAGAGTCAGGGGCGCGCGACACGCTGACCGACCAGTACCACCCGACATAGCCGGGCTTGGTGCAGCCGAAATGGTGCGACACCATGCCGCTCTCGTCCTCGACGGCACGCAGGTGCTCGCCGACGACGCCCGCATCGGCGACCTCGTCGACGGCAGCGCGCGCGACATCAATCGCGGCATTGAGCTTCTCGTCAACGGACATGCGTCCATTGTTCCATGGCACACAGTGCGCGCTACCCGCGGTGAGGCAGGATGAAGATATGGACGAGCAGGACGAGCCGCAGTCACCCGTCCACCCTCCTGCGCCCATGGACTCTGCCCCCGAAAATCCTGTCGAGTCGCGACTGTCCCGTTCGGCGCGCATCGCGGGCAAGGTGTCCACCCGAACGGCTCGAGCTGTGGCGCAGGGCAGCACCACGGCGTTCACCGGCGCCCGACGCTTCACCCACGCCGGTGGCGCCGGCGAGAGTGGGCTGTCGCGCCTGCTCGAGCTGCATGCGTTCAACACTGCTGGCGATGCAGCGATTGCCGTCTCGCTGGCCGGAACCCTCTTCTTCACCGTGCCGACCGACGATGCAGCCGGGCAGGTCGCACTGTTCCTGGTGCTGACGATGCTCCCGTTCGCCATCGTCGCACCGCTGATTGGCCCGTTTCTCGACCGGTTCCGCCGCGGTCGGCGCTGGGCGATCGGCGCCACTCTCGCCGTACGCGCGTTCTGCTGCTGGGTGCTCGCCGGCGCGGTCGTCGACGAATCCCCCGCGTTCTACTTCGCCGCGCTCGGCTGCCTGGTGGCCTCCAAGGCGTACGGCGTCACTCGCGCCTCGGCCGTGCCGCGCATCCTGCCGGCGGAGTTCACATTGGTGAAGGCCAACTCTCGCATCTCGTTGACCGGTACCGCCGCGGGCGCGATCTCGGCGCCCATCGCAATCGCTGCTGCTGCCATCGGCGCTCCGTGGGCACTGCGCTATGCGGCTCTGCTGTTCGTCGTCGGCACGATCCTGGCCATCCTGCTGCCGGCGCGCGTCGACTCAAGCGAGGGTGAGCGGCCGGTCGACTTGAGCCAGATCGCGACCACCACCAAGAAGAAGGGCATCGCAATCACCCGCGGCGTCGTGAACGGGCTCCGCAGCAATGCGGGTCTGCGCCTGCTGTCGGGATTCCTGACGATCTTCATGGCGTTCACCCTGCGCGAGCCGCCCGAGTCGATGGGGTGGAGTGGCAACGCGACGATCCTGCTGGGTCTCGTCATCGGCGGAGCCGGGTTTGGCAACGTCATCGGCGTCCTCATCGGGTCCTCGGCACGATCCCGCAAGCCCCAGAACGTCGTCATCGCCGTCCTGGTCCTCGACGTCGCCGTCGTCAGCATCGTTGCGGTGCTGTTCACGTGGTGGACCTGCGTGCTGCTGGGCATCACGATCGGGTTGTGCCAGTCGCTGGGCAAGCTGAGCCTCGACGCACTGATCCAGAACGACGTGCTCGAAGAGGTGCGTACGAGCATGTTCGCCCGTTCCGAGACCCTGCTTCAGCTGTCGTGGGTCATCGGCGGTCTGGTCGGCATCGGTCTGTTCACGATCGATGCCACCCCACGCGTCGGCCTGCTCGCGATCGCCGCGATCCTGCTCGGCTGGCTCGCGTTCGTGCTCACCCGCGCGCGCAACGAACCAGCATCCCGACCGACCGAGACACTTGGGCAGACCAGGGAGTTCTAGAGCTCGAGCTCTGTTGCGACTGCCCGTAGAACCTGGGCCGCAGGCTTGGAGACCTTGTTGTCTGGGTGACGACCGTGACGGTAGCCCTCACCGATCTTGTCGAGCATCTTGATGAGGTCTTCGACAATGACCGCCATCGCTTCGGGATCCTTGCGGCGTGCCTGCGACTGTGACTTCGACACCGACGTGACGGGATCCAAGAGACGCACCTGGAGGGCCTGGTCTCCACGGCTGCCCTGCACGATGCCGAACTCGACGCGGCTGCCAGCCTTGAGCGTGTCAACGCCAGCGGGCAGGGCATCAGAGCGGACGTAGACGTCTTCGCCTTCGTCCTGGCTCAGGAACCCAAAGCCCTTTTCGGCGTCATACCACTTCACTTTGCCCGTAGGCATGGCATTTCCTCACGGTTGTCGGTCTGTGCACCACCAGCCTAGTCGGACGGTGGCCGCTTCGGTTTGCGGTCCTCGAACGTGACCTCAACCGACTGAAATCCCTTGTGTCGCTGCGACTTCGCGTACGCTGCGTACGCCTTCTGGTCAGCGTCGGTGAGGACGACGTTGTCAGTGAACGGAGTGAGCAGCGCGCGGGGATAGAGCTTGCGAGCGGTGACGACGTTGACCTCGAGCCCGAGGACCGTCATGACTGCGGCCAGGAAGATGAACGCCATCAGTCCGAGGACGAGCGCGAACGTGTCGTTCACCCCGCCAGCCTTGTTGATGACATTCTCCACAAAAGACTGGCCGCCGACCTGCAGGAGCTGCCACAGCACCGCCGTTGTCGTTGCGCCCGGCAGAACTGCCCTCCAAGACCCACGACCACCGCTGACCAACCGGAACAAGCCGCCGAAGATCAGCACGCTCAGCAGAAAGCCGACGAACTTGATGCCGAGTCCGATTTGGCCCGAGACACCACCGATCTGATCTGAATTGCTGAATACCGTCGTGACGATCGCAATGAGAAGGATGCCAATGCCGGCCGAAGCGAGGAAGAAGATGCTCCGCAGCCTCAGCAAGAACGGATTGGCCCGACTGTTGCGGGGCACCGACCAGGCGATGTTGGCGGCGTTCTGGCTGGCCTGTCCTAGTCCCATCGCGCCATACAAGGCGGCCAACGAGCCGATCACGATGGCCGAGGTGCTACCGCTGAGACCATTGGGCCGTACGAGCTCGTCGCCAATGATCGGAAACTGACTGAGTGCGGTGTCGAGCAACCGGTCCCGTAGCTTGTCGTCACCCTGCAGGAGGAACCCGAGGATCGACGTCGAGATCAGCAGCAACGGGAAGATCGCAATGAACGCGTAGTAGGAGATGATCGCGGCGAGGTACGGGCCCTGGTCGTCGAAGTACTTGTAGATCACGGCAATCGGGAATCCGAGGATCGCGTGCTTGCGCTGAAAGGCGTCGATGCGTCCGATGCGGGGCTCGGTCACGGTAGGTGCGGTCCCAGCGCTGCGACGAGAGCGGAGAATCGCGGCTCGTCAAGGACGGAGCCCTCCCGACGAACCTCAGCAGGATCGACCACCAGGAAGCGATCCAGTCGGACTTCGCTCGGTCGACCCTTGGAGTCCCACGGACCCGGCCCGAGGTTGTACCAAAAGCGACCCTCGGCGGCCTCGTTCGCCATGTCGCGATCATGGTCGACTGAGGTCATCATCAGACCGATGAGCCTGTCGCCCTCACGAGAGATCAGCACGACCGGTCGGTCCTTGCCCTGCGAGGGATCGTCCTCGTACGCAACCCAGGTCCAGACGACCTCACCAGGATCTGGCTGCCCGTCCGGATGAGGGTCGTACGTGATGTTCACTCGGTCAGCCTAGTTGCGCGGCTGCGGTCCATGCGTGAGCTTCGCTCAGTCAAACTCAGGGAGCTCGCGCTTCATGACCTTGCCGGTGGGGTTGCGCGGCAGCTCGTCCAAGAACATCGTCTTGCCCGGTACGGCGAACCGAGCGACGTGCTCCTTCGCGTACGTCTTGACGTCCTGTTCGGTGAGCGACTTGCCTTCCTTGACCACGACGTACGCCGCCAGCACCTGGCCGAACTTGTCGTCGTCAATGCCGGTGACGACCACGTCGGCGACATCAGGGTGATCGATCAGCGCATCTTCGAGCTCGCGCGGGAAGACGTTCTCGCCGCCGGAGATGATCATGTCGTCGTCACGGCCCGACACGAAGAGTCGTCCGTTCTCATCGAAATGTCCCAGGTCGCCGGTGCTCATCAGACCGTCGCTGAATGCCTTGGTGTTGCCGTCGGTGTAGCCGCCGAACGGCATGTCGTTGCCGACGTGAATGACTCCAGTCTCACCGCGCGGCACCTCCTTGCCTTCAGCGTCGAGGATGCGGACGGTCGTACGGAACGGCGGCACGCCAGCCGTACCGGGCGCCTCGCGCAGGTCCTTTGGACTGGCGATCGTGACCCAACCGGTCTCGGTGGCGCCGTAGAAGTTGTAGACCGAGTCGGTGAAGGTGTCCATGTAGTGATTCGCCAGCTCGCCAGCGAGCGCGGAGCCACTGGACGCGGTGATCTTGAGGGAGGAGACGTCAGCCTTCTTGATCACCTCGGGATCGGCGTCAACCATGCGCTGCATCATCAGCGGCACCACGACCAGGGCGTCAGCCTTGTACTCCTCGATGTCTTGGATGACACGAGTCGGCTCGAAGCGACGGCGCAGGACGTACGTGGGCGCCAGCGACAGACCGAAGCCGAAGTTGATGAGACCCCAAGAGTGGAACAGCGGTGCGGCGAGGACGATCGTGGCGTTGCCCCGATAAGGAATTGCACCGAAGAACGACACGAGCGGCTTAAGGTCGGCGGGCTCCTCGCGGCGCGCTCCCTTGGGAAGTCCCGTCGTGCCGGACGTGAAGATGATGACCTGGCCGTGGCGTGACGGCTTCGAGTGCGCCTTGGTCGGCTGACCAGCGCTGATCGAGGCGACTGTCGGGATGTCGGCCGGCGCATCTTGGTCGGCCCAGGCGAGGATCACCTTGTCCTTGTCGACGTCAGCTGCGACGTCGAGGAACTCCTGGTCGACGATGACCAGCGAAGCGGACTCACGCTTGGCGAGCTCTCCGAGCTGACCACGGCTGGCCATCGTGTTGAGCAGAAGCACGCGTCCACCCGCCTGCATGATCGCGATCATGGCGGTCAACATGTAGCGATGGTTGCGGCACAGCAGCGCGACCGAGTCGCCGGGCTCGATGCCGCGGTCCTTGATCGCTTGTGTGAGCTGGTTGATCTGCGCGGAGAACTCCGACCAGGTCAGCTCGCCGGCGTCATCGATGATCGCGAGCTGGTTGGGGAAGCGCTTGGCAGCGGCGTTCACACCCGAGGGGAAGCCCGGTCCCCACTTCACCAGCTGCAGGCCCGCGCCGAGCATCTTGTGGGGCAGGATCGGCTTGAGCATCCCGATCTGACGGAACACCTTCAGTGTAAATCCGAGTTCACTCATGCATGCCAACGTATCCGACCGGCGAATGAACGGCAGGGTCACATACCTTGAGTGGATGACCGAGGGATTCAGACCTATCGAGGACGGGGTCGCGACCGACCTGCGCGGCGAGATGACGTATGCGAGCTATTTGCAGCTCCCGACTCTGCTCTCCGCACAGCAGCCGGTGTCCGACCACCACGACGAGATGCTGTTCGTGATCCAGCACCAGGTCACCGAGCTGTGGCTCAAGCAGCTGATCCATGAGCTGCGCTCGGCCATCGCCCTGATCGCAGCAGACGACCTGCCTCCTGCACTCAAGCGCCTCGCACGGGTCAAGGCGATCCAGCGACAGATGTTCGAGCAGTGGGCCGTTCTCGAGACACTGACACCGATCGAATACGCGCAGTTCCGCGACAAGCTCGGCAAGGCGTCGGGCTTTCAGTCACCGCAGTACCGCACGGTCGAGTTCCTCCTCGGCAACAAGAACCCGCAGATGATCAAGGTCTTCGAGCACGACGAGTCATTGCGCTCGGCGCTGCAGGCGGACCTTGAGGCACCCAGCCTGTACGACGAGTTCCTGCGATTCCTGGCCCGACGCGGCCATGCTGTGCCGCAACACGTGCTCGAGCGGGACGTGACGCAGCCGTACGCCGCCGATCCCGGCGTCATCGAGGTGCTGCGACGTATCTACGACTCCCCCGACACCTACTGGGACGCGTACGAGATGAGTGAGGAACTCGTCGATGTCGAGGGCAGCTTCCAGCTGTGGCGCTTCCGCCATCTCAAGACCGTTGAGCGGATCATCGGCTTCAAACGCGGGACCGGCGGTTCATCTGGGGTGAACTTCCTCCAGAAAGCTCTCGAGCTCACGTTTTTCCCTGAGCTCCTCGACGTACGCACGCACATCGGGGCGCCTTAGGGCGTGTCAGCCTCAGTCCAGCCAACGTTCTCTCGGACAACCCGCGCCGGAATGCCAGCCACCGCAGCGTAGTTGGCAATCTTTTGCCCGCGGACCATGCTGAGCTGGGCGACCACCACGCCGTCGCCGACGTCAGAGTGTCCGGTGATCACCGCGTCCCGACCCAGCCAGACGTGACTCCCGATACGGATATGCGCCCCGAACGGATTGATGCGCTCTCCTGTTGTGCGGTCCTCGAGGCGATGCATGTCGTCGGTTGCGACGTAGACATTGGCCGCCCACAACTGATCTGGGCCGGCCACGATGCTGCCACCATTGCGCGCGTCGATGATGGCGCAACGGGTAGCCGTGACGGGTCCGTGGAGCACCACGGTTGATTCCGCGCCGCAATACACCTCCCCCGCCGTCAGCTTCACGTTCTGATCGATGAAGACAATGGCATCGTCCCCTCCGATCAAGAGGGATCTGAACAAGTGCATCTCTGAGCCGATGGCGATCAGCACGTTGCGGACGGGAATCATCGTGAGTGTCTCGATGATCTCGCTGGCGAGGTCGGCTCCCTCCGCGAAGTAGAGCACGTTGCCGTCCTCGTGCCACCACTCGGGGAGCGGGTCTGTCACTACACGCCATTCGGTGGCGTCGAGCGACTCAGCTTCGACGCCGGCCGCGCGGAGACGACCGCGGTGTCCGGCGGTCATCAACTCGCCACGGGTCATCTTCACCGCCGAATCATCGCAGACCACGAGATCCGGGCACAGCAAAAGGCCCTCACCGGAGTGAGGGCCTTTTGGCTGATTTGCTGAGTTCCTAGAACCCCATACCGCCCATGTCGCCCATGTCGGGGGCGCCACCGCCAGCCGGAGCAGGCTCCGGCTTGTCGGCGACAACTGCCTCCGTGGTGAGGAACAGTGCGGCGATCGAGGCTGCGTTCTGCAGCGCCGAACGGGTGACCTTGGCGGGATCGATGATGCCGGCCTTGATCATGTCGACGTACTCACCAGTGGCCGCGTTGAGTCCGTGGCCCTGCTTGAGTCCGGCAACCTTCTCGGCGACAACTCCACCTTCGAGACCCGCGTTGATCGCGATCTGCTTGAGCGGAGCCGAAGCGGCGACGCGCACGATGTTGGCGCCAGTCGCTTCGTCACCCTCGAGGGTGAGCTTCTCGAACACAGCGGCAGTTGCCTGTACGAGTGCGACGCCACCACCGGCGACGATGCCCTCTTCGACAGCAGCCTTCGCGTTGCGGACGGCGTCCTCAATGCGGTGCTTGCGCTCCTTGAGCTCGACCTCGGTTGCCGCGCCGACCTTGATGACGGCGACGCCGCCGGCCAGCTTGGCGAGACGCTCCTGGAGCTTCTCCTTGTCGTAGTCGGAGTCGCTGTTCTCGATCTCTGACTTGATCTGCGCAACGCGGCCCTGGATCTGCTCCTCGGAACCGGCGCCTTCGACGATCGTGGTCTCGTCCTTGGTCGTGACGACCTTGCGAGCCGTGCCGAGCAGCGTCAGGTCGGCGGTCTCAAGCTTGAGTCCGACTTCCTCGCTGATGACCTCTCCACCCGTGAGGATGGCGATGTCGGCCAGCATGGCCTTGCGACGGTCACCGAAGCCGGGAGCCTTGATGGCAACCGACTTGAACGTGCCACGCATCTTGTTGACGATCAGGGTCGCGAGAGCCTCGCCCTCGACGTCCTCGGCGATGATGACGAGGGGCTTGCCCGACGCCATGACCTTCTCGAGGATCGGGACCATGTCCTTGACCGTGCTGATCTTGCCGTTGTAGATGAGGACGTACGGGTCCTCGAGCACAGTCTCCATACGCTCGGGGTCCGTCACGAAGTAGCCCGACAGGTGACCCTTGTCGAAGCGCATGCCCTCGGTCAGCTCCAGGTCGATGCCAAACGTGTTGGACTCCTCGACCGTGATGACGCCTTCCTTGCCGACCTTGTCCATGGCCTCGGCGATGATCTCGCCGACCGTGGTGTCCGCAGCGGAGATCGAGGCGGTGGCAGCGATCTGCTCCTTGGTCTCGACATCCTTGGCCATACCGAGCAGCTGGGCGCTGATGGCTTCAACAGCGGCCTCGATGCCCTTCTTGAGGCCCATCGGGTTGGCGCCGGCTGCGACGTTGCGCAGACCTTCGCGTACGAGTGCCTGGGCGAGAACGGTTGCCGTGGTGGTGCCGTCGCCTGCGACGTCGTCAGTCTTCTTGGCGACTTCCTTGACGAGCTCGGCGCCGATCTTCTCGAACGGGTCCTCCAGCTCGATCTCCTTGGCGATGCTCACACCGTCGTTGGTGATCGTGGGGGCTCCCCACTTCTTCTCCAGGACGACGTTGCGTCCCTTGGGACCGAGGGTGACCTTGACGGCGTCAGCGAGCTGGTTCATACCGCGCTCGAGGCCGCGACGGGCTTCCTCGTTGAAAGCAATGGTTTTTGCCATGTGTACGTTTCTCCGAATGGTTGTCCACGTGGGGGTCAGGCGATGCCCGCGACGGACGGCAGCGACGTTTGGCGAACCCTTCTCGCCTTGGTGCACAGCCTCATCGGTCTGACCTGTGTATCTAGCACTCTCATCATACGAGTGCTAATCAATGGTGCGCAATCAGGTAGCGGGTAGTTCGCCGACGGCGTACACGAGCTCGGCGAACTGGCCGCTCTGCTTCACGCTCTCCAGCGTCAGTCGATCGGACCGGATGTCTCGCGGAAGCAGGGGTGCCCCGGCACCAAGCGTCACCGGGGCAACGGTCGCGATGATCTTGTCGAGCAGTCCAACGTCTGCGAACTGGCCAACCAGATCACCGCCACCCATCAGCCAGATGTCCTTGTCCCCCGCGGCGGCGACCATCTCCGCGTGCACCGCGGCGACCGGTGCCTGGGTGAACTGGATATTGGCGCCTTCAACGACTGGGAGGTCGCGATGGGTGAACACCCACGTGGGCTTGTCGCCGTACCACTCAGTCCACCTGGCGGGGTTGTCGAGCAGCGACTCATGATCGACGACCCATTCGTACGTCGTGGAGCCCATCGCCATCGGTCCGACGCCCGCCATGAAGTCCGGGATCGAGCTCTCCGCATCATCTGCGCCAGGGACCTCGAACAGCCACGAGAGGGAGTTGTCAGATGTCGCAAGGAAGCCGTCGAGCGTTGTCGCGGTGAAGTAGATGGTCGCCATGACGCCACGCTACGACTGGAGGCTGACAGCTCACGCGGAAAACAGCAGGAACAAGCCGGTGAACGTGTAGGCGACCATCAACACGAGCAGAGCAAGCTGTCCGGACAGACGATGCGCCTTGGGAAGAAGTGCGATCGCGCGATCGTGAGCCGCGATCACCGCGAGCACGTGGCCGGTCACGACGGCGCCCACCTTGAGGAAGGCGAGCAGATCGACATGCTCCGACAGGAAGTACGCCGTTGCAGGATCCCCGAGCGGCTGCCAGCCGCGGCCCAGCGGATCCAGCATCGCAAGGAACGCCGACTGACCCTTCTCGAGAAGATATGTCGCGTAGTGGGCGGCGATGTACCCGACGACGATCGGCACCAGCGTGTGAGCGAGCAGCCCCGGCAGGAGACGTCGCCGCTCGGGGGTCAGACCACCACTCGCGCAGGTCGCCAGGGTGAAGAGGATGCCGACGAGAGCGCAGAAACCCACCAGCGTTGCCGATCGCTCCAGGCCTGTCGGCATCCTGCTCTGCCAGAACGAGGAAGAGGAGAAGCTGTCGTACGCGGTAGATCCGAGCAGCGTCGCGAGCACTGCAACGAGTCCGGGCGCGACCGGAACAGTCGGGAGCGTACGTAGCGGGTTGTGCAACGCGAAGCGGCCTTCGCGTACGAACGGCGACAACTTGGACACGACCGCGCTGTAGACGTCGAAGGGATCGGCGCGGTCGAACCACGTCGCGCCGAACACCCATCCGCCGATCAGCATTGCCGCGATGTAGCCGGCAACCCAGATGCGTACCGAGCTGATATTAGTGGGATCGGGCGAGGCCAGCTCAAGCCAGGCGAACGCCATCAGGCTGGCCGCTGCTGGCCAATATCCGAGCTTCGCTGGATACGTACGGCGCCCTTCTCCAAGCCAACCCTGGATCGTGCGCCACGGCGACAAGTCGCGCCAGACGTGGCCGAACAGCAGCGCGAGCGGCACCAAACCGACCCAGGTGAGGATGTAGAGCCACCCCAAAGCGGCGTTGGTCTCGTCAGAGGGACCGCCGAACAGAGCAAGCAGGAACCACGCCGTCAACGCCAGTCCGAGGACTGCGAGCCACGCGCGTCGCGCGGGCGGCTCACCCGCCTGCGGATCTACGTCCGGCGTCGTGAAGCGGGGCTGCTTCCACTGGACGACGAGCATCGCAAACGACAGGGCGAGCGCCCAGGAGGCGCCGACCATGGCAAACATCAGCGGGATCGGCAGGTCGGTGGCACCGCCACCGATACCGTGCTGCGCCAGCCCAGAGCTAAGGATCACGGCCGAGCGACGAGCTCCACGATCGTCACCCCGAGCTCGTGCGCCTCGACGGCGACCTGACCGGGCGTCTTGATCGTGAAGGTGAACGTCTTGTCGTCACCGGCAGCCACTTCGTACTCGTGCTCGGGATCAGTATGGACGTGAATCTCTTCGGCGACGTCGCTGATGACGTGCAGGGTGACCGGCTCACCGACATTCACGTCGATCTTGTCGTCGCGGGGAACGACCTCGCCGTTGACGAACTCGATCTCGACAGTCACACCTTTTGGCACCTCAGTCGTCGCGCTGGGCGTCGGTTCGGTTGCCGAAGGGGTCCCAGTGGCCTCGCTTGGAGGCTCGCTCTCACTCCCGCAACCGGCCAGGACCACAACCAGCAACAAGGCGGCAGCGGCACGGATCTTCATTCGTTCCCTTCAGGTTCAGGCTCAAAGGCACGCTCGATGAGCTCTCGCTCTTCGCGCTCGTCCGCTCGGTCCTTGCGGGCTATGTAGAGCACAACTCCCACCACCACGACGGCTGGGATGATCGCGGGGATCGCCAGCAGTGCGACGTGGTGGGCCAGCAGTACCTCGCCGGCAGGCGAAGAAGCCCACTCTGCGCCGGCTGGAGTCATGACGTCAGCGTAGGCGTACGGTCGTTCGCTGCCTCGTGCTCCTCGATCTTTCGAGCGACACGCGAGACCGCAATGCTGATGCCGAGGATGATGCCGAGGCTGCAGAACAGCACGACTCCGTTGGCGATGGCCCATACGACCGGTGACGTGTCACCCTCCCGCTCGCGCTGCAGGATGTCGATCTCCGGCACGAAGTCGCGGGTGAACGAGGCCTCAGCCGGGAGCTCCTCCGCGTTCAACGGCGCATCGGCAGGCAGGAAGATCGGTACGGCTGCGAGCATTCGGCCGTCCTGGACACGCAACAGCGTCTTCCAGTTTCCGCCCACTGGCACAGGCTTGGTCGATTCCCAGGTGTTCTCACCGGTACGGCGCAGCTGGTCCGAAACGATGCCGCCACCCTGCCAGGCCGTGATCTGGACCCAGGTCGGGTCCTCGTCTACCAGCGTGGACGGGTCGATCGTGACCTGGGCGGTCACCTCACGATCGTCAGGCGTGCCAACCTCGGTGAGGGTGAAGTCGGCCGAAGCGTTCTTGGGAACGGTGGCGTTGAGTCCGTTGGCCACGGCCAGGCCGGTGACGAGCACGGAGCCGACGATGATCGTCCGCGCGACCTTCTTGGCGGGCAGCTTGCCCTGGAGGCCGAGCGCGAACAGCGCACCGCAGAGTCCGGATGCGATCGCAACCGGTACGGCCATCGCGAGGCCCTCGGCCCACATGTCCTGCGTCCACGGGAAGGCGAAGACGCGGTCATTCCAGAACTTCTCGATACCGAGGCCGACCGTGCCGATGAGCAAGCCACCAACGGCGCCGAACCACAACGGCTTCTCCTTGAGCTTCGTGAACGCGAGCAGCTCGATCAGGATCGCGCTGCCGAGGTAGAGCGGGAACACGTGGTGCGCCTCGCCCATCACGTCGGTGACGAGGAACGACACGATGCCGCGCATCAGCAGGAAGAACACGGCTGCGGCGATCGCGGCCCCGGGGCCGACGTACAGGCGAGCGGCAACCAGCGGGATGCCGGCCGCGGCGACGATCATCAACGGTGCGAACACCATGCGGAACTGGGCGATACCGAAGTCGAACTCACCCTGGAACACTGACAGGCCGATCAGCAGCGAGCCGAAGGCGACGGAGACGAGAATCGTGGAGAGCCACGTGGGGAGGGCCTTGCCCTTCTGCGCCATGGCGACTTCTGCCTCACGGTGGAGCAGGATGATGCCGGCAGTCGAGAGTCCCGCGCCGCCGATCAGCATCAGGTGCGTCGGACCCCACAGCGTCACGTCCTGGCCGAACAGGCGGTGCCAGACGTCATCGAGCGGGAACCCGATGAGCGCGTACAGACCGCAGGCGGCGATGAAGATGCCGCTGACCGGGGCGTACCAGGTGCGGGTGATCTTGACCGCGGCGACGCCGGGCTTCTCACCGTCACGGGGGAACACGACGGCAGACATGCCGGCGATGAAGAGTGCGAAGAGTCCGTAGAGGATCAGGTAGTGGGCCGGGTTGGCGAGGGGGCCGGCGTCGCGGCCGCGGCCAGCGTGGAGGCTGACGTCCCACATGAAGCCGAGCAGTGCGACGATCAGCGAGCTGCCGACGAAGAACGTCGGGATGGTCGACCAGCCGGGCTCGCCGTGGCGAGCTCCGAGGCGGTCACCGAGCTTCTGGAACCAGTCGATGCGGTGGGTGCGGTGTGCCCAGGCAATGGCGAGCAGGACCAGCGTGACGAGGCCGGCAGCGATGGAAAGGCCGATGACCTGACCCAGCTCGGCGCCGCCTACGGGAGCGGTGATGGGCTCGGAAGCATGAGGAAACATACCGAGAGTATGCGCACAGGTTATGTGACATTGCAAGTGTCACATACGTCACGCGACCGTGTCTGAGCGCGAAAAAGCCCGGCCCGCAGGCCGAGCTTTTGCGCGGACGCTACTGTCCGAGGACTTCGTGGGCTTCTCGCCCCTTGGGCCCATCGACGATCTCGAACTCGACCTTCTGGCCGTCTTCGAGAGTCTTGTAGCCGTCGGATGCGATCTTGGACCAGTGGACGAAAACGTCGTCCTGGCCCTCGACCTCGATGAAGCCATAACCCTTGTCAGCGTTGAACCATTTGACGGTGCCCTGCACCATGCCGCCACTCCCACCTGATGCTTCGGAGGCCTATCTGCCGAGGCCTCGTCATGCGCAGAGCCTATACGGCTCAGGCGCCCCCGGCCACGGCGGGGATTATGGAAACTTGCGCGCCGTCAGGCGTCTTCGTGGCGAGTCCATCGGCAAAGCGCACGTCTTCCTCGGCGACGTAGATGTTGACGAAGCGGCGAAGCTTGCCGTCCTCGTCGACCACACGAGCCTTGATCCCGGGGAAGCTGCTCTCCAGCGAGTCGATGACTTCAGTCAACGTCGCCCCCTCAGCGGTGACCTGTGACTGGTCATCCGTGTAGGTGCGCAGGATCGTGGGGATTCGTACGTTGATGCTCACTGGTGCTCCTTGATGGTCTTAAGCGCTAGTTGGTCACGCGATGCCGGCGGCGACGAAGGCGTCGTACGTGGGCGCGATGGTGGCGGCGGGGCGGACAAGATCGGCGACGGCGTCGAGCGTCTTGAGTCCGTGTCCGGTGTTGATGACGACGGTCTCGAGCTCGGTGTCGAGCAAGCCGGTCTCGACGAGCTTCTTGAGCACGCCGACCGTGGTGCCACCGGCGGTCTCCGTGAAGATGCCCTCGGTACGGGCCAGCAGCACGATCGCGTCGCGCACTTCGTCATCGGTGATGTCAGCGACTGCTCCGCCGGTCTCGCGGCAGATGTCGAGCACGTAGATGCCGTCGGCCGGGTTGCCGATCGCGAGCGACTTGGCGATCGTGTCGGGCTTCTGCGGACGTACGACGTCCCAGCCCTCTCGGAACGCTTCCGACACAGGCGAGCAGCCGGTCGCCTGGGCGCCGAACACTTTGTAGGGCTTGTCCTCGACGAGGCCGAGCTTGATCAGCTCCTGGAATGCCTTGTGCACCTTGGTGAGCTGCGAGCCGGAAGCAACAGGAATGACGATCTGGTCAGGCAGGCGCCAGCCCAGCTGCTCGGCGATCTCGTAGCCGAGAGTCTTGGAGCCTTCGGCATAGAACGGACGGACGTTGACGTTGACGAACGCCCAGCCGTCTTCTTCACCGGCGATCTCGCTGGCCAGCTTGTTGACGTCGTCGTAGTTGCCGTCGACCGCGACGAGGTTCTCGGTGTAGACGGCCGAGTTGATGACCTTGGGCGTCTCAAGGTTGCTGGGAATGAAGACGACGGTCCTGATGCCCGCGCGCGCACCGGCTGCAGCAACGGCGTTGGCGAGGTTGCCGGTCGACGGGCAGGCGAACACCTTGCTGTTGAACTCTCGGGCTGCGCTCAGTGCGCACGCCACGACTCGGTCCTTGAAGGAGTTGGTCGGGTTGGTGCTGTCGTCCTTGACCCAGAGGTTCTTGAGGCCGAGCTCGGCGGCGAGATTGTTGGCCTTGAGCAGACGCGTGTAGCCGGGCTCGAGGTTGGGGCTGAGCTCGATGTCGTCGGGTACGGGGAGAAGTGCCTTGTAGCGCCAGATGTTGGCGGGGCCGGCTTCGATCTGCTCGCGGGTGATGGCCGGGAAGTCGTACTTGATCTCTAGCGGACCAAAACATTCGTGGCACGCGTAGTGCGGGCCGAGCTCTCGGGTGGTGCTGCACTCTCGGCACACCAGCTCGACGGCGTTGCCGAATGCTCCATCGCGGATGGTCTTCGCTTCTGCGGTGATGCTCACTTGCCCTCCAGTCATCTTTCCCGGTCTGATCGCCGGGACGGATTGAGCACCTGGTCCATCTTGGACTGGTTGCTGGGGTGTCGTCGGGCCGTGTCCCTGTACCCCTCTTGATGAGTGGTTAGAGCCTACGGTCGCGTCTCACGATGTGTCCACTCGGTCCGAATCCTGAGATGTGGCGTCTCAGTGAGCGGCTACCCGCGGCGGGAGAAGCGAGTCTTCGGCGGCGGGTAGTTGCCGTCCGCCAGGTTCGCGAGTCGTTCGAAGGGGTTGTACGACGAGTGGTCGCCGGCAATCGCGTACGAGATGCCAACGGACAAGAAGTAGAACGGCAGCATCACGACGCCGAACACGAACGCGTACTGCGTGCAGTGTCGGTCCTCGTGCTTGAGCAGCACCGGTCGGTCTGTGAAGTACTCGAGGTCGTTCTTGCTCGCGATGACGCTGCCGACCGTGAAGGCACTGGCGACGGGGAAGTTGAAGCGGTAGCCGGTCGCGAGGTACGTACCGCGTCCCCGCCTAGTGATCGTGGCGCCGCCGATCCTCGCAATGACGAATCCCAGCAGAGTGCTCAGGTTGATCCAGTTGAGAACCGTGCGCACCCGTGTCCAGAAGGTGTGGGGCAGCAGCTCAGAACTCATCTGCCAGCTCTCCAAGCCAGATGGCGATCTCGTCAGGTCCGTTCAGCACGACGTCCGCGCGCGACACAAGCGCATCCTGCTCCGTCGACGCCGAGCAGATCAAGAGCCCGTCCAGACCAGACCGCCGGAGCTCATCCACTGCATCGAATGCAGGAACGTCTCCGAGGTCGTCTCCGGCGAAGATCACATGCCGAGCATTCATCTCGTCGACCAGGCCCTTCAGAGCACTCCCCTTGTCGACGCCCGGCAGTCGCAGCTCGATGACCTGACGCCCCGGTTCGACGGCAAGATCTAGGTCAGCCGCGAGTTCGGACAGCGGCCCGGCGAGCGTGGCAAGCAGGTCAGGGGCAAGACCGCGGGTGTGTATCGCCACAGCGAGACCTTTGTCCTCCAGCCGTACGTTGTCGCCGCCGCGCTCGACGAGCCAACCTGGCAGCCGATCGAGCAGTCGGGCAATCGCCTCGGGACGCTCAAGCTGTGCGGGCACGCCATCGCCAGCTGTCCATCGCTCAGCTCCGTACTGGCCGAGGATGATCAGGCGGTCGAGTCCGGCGAATCCGTCGAAGCCTCCAAGTTCAAGCGCCTGATCGACTGGACGGCCGGTGATGATCGCGACCTGCCCCAGCACCCTGCCGAGTCGCCCGAGGGCTGCCACGGAACGTTCGTGCGCGTACGCCTGGGTCGGGTCGTCGACAATGTGCGCCAACGTCCCATCAAAGTCGAGTGCAAGAAGCGTCCCTGCAGGATCGTTGACCACAGCCTCGCGAAAGGTGGTCACCTGACCATCATTGCGGGCCGGACAAGATGATCGTCAGCCGGTCGGCACGCATGGGATCCACACGCGGCATGACGCGATCGATTCCGACGTCCTCGGCCAGCTGCTCGGCCTGATCCCGGAGACCTTCGGGGTAGTAGACCGTGTTCTGCCCGATCGATCCTTGCCAGTTGCCGACTCCGCCAACTGTCCAACCGGCGTCCTCGACCTTTGTGGCGAACGCACCTGCGGCGCCGGCAGTGCCGGTGTTGTTGAGCACCGAGACTGGCGTGTCACGTGCGACCGTCGGTTCAGGCTCCGGCTCGGTCTCAGTCGGGGTCGGCGTGGGCTCGGTGGTCTCAGTCGGCTCGGGTGCTGGCGTGGTGGCCGATGCGCTCGGAGGCGTGGCCGTGTCGTTGGAACCGTCGTCAGCGCCGATGAGCAGCCAACCCAATCCTCCGACCGCAGCAAGCACGGCGACGATCGTGAGGACGATGAACCAGCTGGATGGAACGTACGCGTTACGGCTCGGTGTTCTGCGGTGGTCCATGGGACGCACCGTCAGAGATCGATGCCCAGGCGCCGGGCAGATCGACTGCGCTGCCGGCCGGCCCGGAGCCGACGCAGGCGCTTGACCAGCAGCGGATCAAAGGCGAGAGCGTCCTCGCGGTCGATCAGCGCGTTGAGCACCTGGTAGTAGCGGGTCGCTGACATGTCGAACTTCTCGCGGATCGCCTGCTCCTTGGCACCGGCGTACTGCCACCAGAGACGCTCGAGCGCCAAGATCTCGCGGTCGCGGTCCGACAGCGACTCGGCAGCGCTTGTGCTGGCCGGGCTGGTCTTTTCCACTGCGCTCATGCTGTGCATCTTAGTCCACAAATCACACCGATGTCATTTGACATAGTGAAGTCATGTCGATCAATCCGCGCACCATCCGCTGGGGCATTCTTGCCACGGGACGCATAGCCGAGAATTTCGCCACCGACCTCGCACTCGTGGAAGGCAGCGAGCTGGTGGCCGTCGGCTCCCGGCGCCTCGACGCAGCCAACGAGTTCGCCGAGCGGTTCGGCGCCGCGCGCGCACACGGCTCATACGAGGAGCTCGCCGCCGACCCCGAGGTCGACGTCATCTACGTCGCGACCCCGCACAGCCGCCACCTCGATGACGTGATGACCTGCCTGGAGGGCGGCAAGCACGTGCTGTGCGAGAAGCCGCTGGCCATGAACGCTGCGGATGCCGAGACGATGATCGCCGAGGCACGATCGCGCGGACTGTTCTTTGCCGAAGCCATGTGGACGCGCACCAATCCCAACATCCGCAGGATGCTGCAGATGATCAGGGACGGAGTCATCGGCACACCGCTCCAGGTGCGCGCCGAGCTGGGTTATGCGGCCGAGGCCGAAAAGACCCGCATGTGGGATCCAGAGCTTGGGGCCAGCGCACTGCTCGACATGGGCATCTACCCACTGACCTTCGCGTTCCTCCTGCTCGGCGAGCCCGTCAGCATCGTCGCCGCGGGAGTGCTCTCCGACCAGGGCATCGACGTCAATGCCGGGGCGACTCTGACGTACGCGAACGGTGCTGTCGCCAACATCGCGTGGAACCAGGTCGCCTGGTCCGACAACCGAGGGACGATTGCAGGCGATGCCGGATTCGTCGAGATGACGTCACGCTTCCACGAGCCGACCGGCTTCTCGGTCACTCGCGGAGACCAGACGGAGACGTACGAGGAGCACGTCATCGGCCGCGGCTACTCGCACGAGATCATTGAGGTCGCCGACTGCCTGCGCGAAGGCCTCACCCAATCGGCGCTGCTGCCTCAGGACGAGTCACTCGCAATCATGAAGCAGCTCGACGAGATCTTGCGCCAGCTCGGCGTAACGCCGCGGTGACACAACACCGATAGGGTTCCCGTATGGCGTCTGGCCTCGCAGAGTTCGTGGTTATCGCCAATCGCCTGCCCGTGGACCGGATCACCGGTCCCGATGGAGAGACGACGTGGCGCAAGTCGCCCGGCGGACTGGTCACTGCCCTCGAGCCCGTCATCCGTCGCAACGGGGGCGCATGGATCGGCTGGCACGGCGCAGCCGGTGAAAAGCTCAAACCGTTCCATCACGATGGCATGAACCTCGTTCCCGTTCCGCTTTCGGAGGAAGAGGTCGAGGAGTACTACGAGGGCTTCTCCAATGCGACCCTCTGGCCGCTGTATCACGATGTTGTGGCGCCTCCGGAGTTCCACCGCGAGTGGTGGGACGCCTACGTACGGGTCAATCAGCGCTTCGCCCAGAAGGCCGCCAAGATCGCCAAGAAGAATGCCGTCGTCTGGGTGCAGGACTACCAGCTCCAGCTCGTACCGTCGATGCTCCGCGAGCTGCGCCCTGATCTGCGGATCGGCTTCTTCCTGCACATTCCATTCCCTCCGACGGAGCTGTTCCAGCAGCTCCCGTGGCGTCGGCAGATCCTCGAAGGACTGCTCGGTGCCGACCTCGTCGGCTTTCAGATGCCCGGCGCAGCGCAGAACTTCATCCGCCTGGTGCGCCAGCGTGTTGGGCACAAGACCCACCGCGACACCGTCTATCTGCCCGACGGTCGCACCGTGCTGGCGCAGGCCTATCCCATCTCGATCGACGCTGCTGGCTTCGAGGAGCTCGCCCGTACGCCCGCCGTCATCGCGCGAGCTGCAGAGATCCGCGAGAGCCTCGGCAATCCCAAGACGGTGCTCCTGGGCATCGACCGACTCGACTACACCAAGGGCCTGCGTCAGCGCCTCCGCGCGTTCGGCGAGCTCATCGCAGACGGCGCACTGGATGTCGACGACGCGGTCTTCATCCAGGTTGCAACGCCCTCACGCGAACGCGTCGGCCAGTACATCCTGTTGCGCGACGACATCAACCGCCTCGTCGGTCGCATCAATGGCGACGTCGGCCGCATCGGCCAGCAACCTGTCACCTACCTGCACGCGTCCTATCCACGCGAGGAGATGGCAGCGCTCTACCGCGCGGCTGACGTCATGGTCGTCACGCCCTTGCGCGACGGCATGAACCTTGTCGCCAAGGAGTACGTCGCCTGCCGCTACGACGAGAAGGGTGCGCTGGTGCTGAGTGAGTTCGCAGGTGCCGCGTCCGAGCTCAAGTCGGCCTATCAAGTCAATCCGCACGACATCAACGGCATGAAGCAGATGCTGTTGGCGGCGATCAACGCCGATCCGCGCGAGAACGCCCGCCGTATGAAAGCGATGCGCCGTCAGGTCATGGAAAACGACATCGATCTCTGGGCTGCCAACTTCCTGCGCGAGCTCAACGCCGTACGCGATCCGCACGCCAAGAACCCCCGCCCGGTTTAGACCAATCTCGCTGGTTGAGTAGGAGTCCGCCCGCTGGGGGTACCTCCCACGAGCCCAGCGAGTAGGGGGCCCGACGTATCGAACCCCGTGAGATCGCAAGGCTTGCTCGAGCATTTCGGCGTACGCGGTTTCGATACGCTCGTTCCTCGCTACTCAACCAACGAGATGGTGATCTAAGTTGAGCGACATGAGCCGGTGGGTCGAGACGCCCAATCTCATTGGGGACCATGTCCGGCTCGAACCGCTGCAGATGCATCACGCCGAAGGGCTGCTCGCCGCGTCCGACGATGACGAGGTCTTCACCTGGCAGCTGTTTCACCGGCCAACCACGCTCGCCAAGGCTGAGCAGCTGATCGACCTCTACCTCTCGCGGGCCAACACACTCTCCTGGGCGCAGATCGACCAGCGCAGCAACGAGGTCGCAGGACTGACGACGTACTACGACATCGATCCGGCACGACGAACCGTGGCCATCGGCGCAACCTGGCTGGGGCGACGGTTCTGGCGCACCGGCATCAACACCGAGGCCAAGCTGGTGCTCCTGCGCCGGGCCTTCGACGAGCTCGGGTGCGCTCGTGTCGTGTGGCACGTGGACATCAAGAACGAGCGATCGCAGGCAGCCGTGGAACGCATCGGAGGCGTACGCGAAGGCGTGTTGCGCAAGCACATCGTCCGGCGCGATGGATCTTGGCGCGACACCGTCCTCTACTCGATGATCGACGAGGAATGGCCCGCAGCCCGCGACACGCTGGAGCAGCGGCTGGCGGCACACGCGTCCTAGTCGGCGAGCTGGCCGCGCTTGTGCTGGAAGATCAGGTTGGTCTCCGTCAAGGCGACTTCGGGTGCGGCGCTGAGCTGGTCGACGACGAACGCCCGAAGGTCCTCGGAATCGCGAGCAGCGACGTGTACGTGGAAGTCGTCGGCGCCGGCGAGGAAGTAGACGTTGAGGACCTCGGGCATTGCTGCGAGCCGGTCGGAGAACTCGTTGATCGATCCTCTGGCGTCGGCCCGCAGGCGTACCGCGATCATCGCCTGGATCGGGCGGCCGAACCACGCTGGATCGACCTCGGCATGGAAACCGGCAATGACTCCGCGGTCGATCAGACTGCGCAATCGGACGAGACAGGTAGAGGCTGCAACGCCAACCTTTTCGGCCAAGGCGTTGTTGGCCAGGCGGCCCTCCGCACGCAGCGCTTCAACGATTCGAAAGTCAAGCTCATCGAGCTCTCGAACATCCTTCGGCATGCGCTCCCCCTGGTCGGCTGAATGCGTACGAATCACGTGTCAATGCCTAGTCTAGTGAATCTTCTTCGGTGAGTTGTACATCAAACCGCAGTTCCTTCACGATAGGAGTAACGAATCGTCCTGAGGAGCAACCATGTTGGTCGGAGTACCCCGCGAGATCAAGAACAACGAGTTCCGCGTCGCGATCACCCCGGCCGGTGTGCACGAGCTCACCCGCCGCGGCCACGACGTGGTCATCGAGAAGGACGCCGGTGTCGGATCTTCGATCACCGATGACGAGTTCGTCGCTGCCGGCGCGAAGATCCTCGCCACCGCCGACGAAGTGTGGGAGACCGCTGAGCTGGTGCTCAAGGTCAAGGAGCCCATCGCCGAGGAGTACGGGCGGATGCGCAAGGGCCAGACGCTCTTCACCTACCTCCACCTTGCGGCCAGTCGGGAGTGCACCGACGCACTGCTCTCGTCGGGCACGACGTCCATCGCGTACGAGACGGTGCAGCTCGCCGATGGCTCGCTGCCGTTGCTCGCTCCGATGTCAGAAGTCGCCGGCAAGCTCGCTCCGCAGGTCGGCTTCTATCACTTGATGCGTCGAGGCGGCGGCCGCGGCGTGCTCCCCGGCGGCGTCCCCGGCGTTCACCCGGCCAGTGTCGTCGTCATCGGTGCGGGCGTCTCGGGCGTCAACGCCGCGCAGGTCGCGCGCGGCATGGGTGCTCGCGTCGAGATCCTCGATCTCAACGTCGCGCGCCTGCGTCAGGTCGACGCGCAGTTCGGTGGCTCCGTCACCACGGTGACCTCCAACTCGTACGCGATCGAGAAGGCCGTACGCGAGGCCGACCTCGTGATCGGTGCCGTCCTCGTGCCCGGAGCCAAGGCTCCGACCCTCGTCAGCGACGACCTCGTTGCGACGATGCGCCCCGGCTCGGTTCTCGTCGACATCGCGATCGACCAGGGTGGCTGCTTCGAGAGCTCGCGCGCGACAACGCACGACGATCCGACGTTCAAGGTTCACGACTCGGTCTTCTACTGCGTGGCCAACATGCCTGGTGCCGTGCCGCACACCTCGACGTATGCGCTGACGAACGTGACGCTTCCGTACGCGGTCGCGCTCGCCGACAAGGGTTGGAAGCAGGCCGTCACCGACGACGCCGCGCTGGCAGGTGGCCTCAGCACCCACGAGGGCAAGCTCGTCAACGGCCCCGTTGGAGAGGCGCTCGACATCGAGGTCACTCCGCTCGCCGAGCTCTAGACGTTGACCGGTATCGCGTTGCGCAAAGCGCGGTTGGCCGTGACGGCCAGCAGCACCGCGAGCCCTGCAGCGCTGATCGTCACGGCAAACGCGGCCGTGTGCCCGTGGTCGTCCGCGAGTCGGCCGGCGATCGAGGCACCTGCGGCGTAGCCGATCCCGGTCGCTCCAGCGAGCAACGTCATCGCCGTACCAACCCGGTGCAGTGGCACAAGGATCCCGGCCAGCGCGAAGTTACTGATCATGTACGGCGCAACCGCAAAGCCGAGCAACGCAATCACTGCGATCAGCGAGGCAATCGAGTCGACGAGCAACAGCGGGGCTGACAGCGCCAGCAAGGCAAGGGCCGCGACGAGCATGCGCGTGGCATACAGGATGCGTTCCGGCAACGCGGTGATCGCAAGCCCGGCGATCACACTGCCTATGCCCAACGTGGCGTGGATGAGGCCCACCAGTCCGGCTTGGCCTTCTGCCTCGGCCAGCACGGTGCTGCCGGTCTGCAGACTGCCGAAGATGACTCCGATACTGAACTGGGCGACGACCAACACGAAGAATGCGATGGTCCACATCGCACCCGTCCCGCCACCGCCATGAGTCGTCTGTCGCGCCACGAGATCAGACGTCGGATGCAGGGCAAACCAGGTACCGAAGACACCGAGCAGGACTGCGGCTACGAGCATGGCGCCTGCCGGTTCGGCGAGGATCGCCAGGACGCCGATGAGGGCGGGCCCAAGAACGAAGGACGCCTCGTCAGCTGACCCCTCGTACGAGAACGCCGCGTCGACCAACCTGCGCTGATCGACCTCGTCGGACGTGATCGGCCGCCACCGTACCCGCGCCAACGGCCCGACCTGCGGGATCGCGAAACCGGTGATCGCGGCCATGGTGAGGATCGCCGGCATCGCCCCGAAGTCGTCGCTGGTGACCACGACGATCCCGGCCAGCCCCAACGCACCCGCGAGCGACTGAACAAGCACAACCGGGCGTTGACCGATCCGATCTGCCAAGGCTCCGGCGAGCGGTGACCCAATGGCGTTGGCGACGGCCAGCACACCCGCTGCGGCGCCGCCCTTGCCGTAACTGTCAGTCGCGGTGCTGACCAGGATCAGCGTGCCGATCTGGCTCATGGCAAGCGGGATCCGCCCGAGGAAGGCTACGACGATGTAGGCGGGCCCGACGATGCGCAACAGTGCGCGGTAGGAGGCAATG
>NZ_JAKFEL010000075.1:0-5035 GCF_036675695.1 Aeromicrobium sp. | reverse complement strand
CGGCGGGTCGGGAGCATTCGCGATCCAGCTGGCCAAGCGCGCCGGAGCACACGTGACTGGCGTGGACAACGCGAGCAAGCTCGACTTCATGCGCCAGCTCGGGGCTGACGCGGTGATCGACTATCGCCAGGACGACTTCACCCGAACCGGCCCATACGACCGCGTTTTCGACAACGTCGCGCACCGATCGGTGTTCGCCTACCAACGCTCATTGGCTCGCGGCGGCCGCTATCGCTGTGGTGGAGGCACTACGCGCGCGCTGCTCCGCATCCTCACCGCAGGGACTTTCGTGGGGTTGGCGACTGGTCGCCGAATCGGTGTGCTTGCCGTACGCATGGGCCCCGACCACTTCACCGAGCTGGCCGACCTGTGCGTGGCGGGCGAGGTCGACATCCACATCGACCGCACCTTTCCCCTTGAACAGACCGCGGACGCCTTGGCGTACGTCGGCGAGGGCAAGGCGCTCGGCAAGGTGGTCGTCGCCGTCTCGGAGTAGATGCTTGACGTGCTTCTCTAGTTACGCAACCATACTTACGGATGCGTAACTAACTCCCAGGAGCTCCCATGACGTCGAGTCGCCCCAACACCCGCAAGATCGTGAAGCGCCAGCGAGAGGACCACGGGTTCTTCGGCCCGGACTCGGTGACGTGGCGCCTGTGGGGCTACCCGACATCGCTCACGGTCGGCTTCCAACGTTCCGTAGTGATCGAAGAGCTCGACCCGTTCCTACTCGCTGCCGTGGTCGGGACCGACAAGGTGCGTTACAACCCGGCCGGCCGCTACGACAACACGATCGTCTACTTCGCGACCATGGCACTGGGCGACAGCCGCGCGGCCATCGAAGCGTCGGAGATCCTCGTACGCGTGCACGCCAAGGCCACCGGCATCGAGCCCGTCAGTGGCCGCCCGTACAGCGCCAACGACCCCGAGACGCAGCTGTGGATCCACCTCACCGCCTGGCACTCGATTCTGTACGTCTACGAGACGTTCGGTCCTGGTCGCCTGTCCGAAGCGGACGAGAAGCAGTACTGGGCCGAGTGTGCGATCGCAGCTGAGCTGCAGACCTGCGATCCGGCCGACGTACCGCGCGATCGCGAGGGCATCCGCCAGTATTTTGAGGACGTACGCCCTCGCCTCTGCGTGACCTCGGAGACGCAGGAGATGATGGACCACCTCCTCGACGCAGCAGTGCTGGTGCAGCCGCGCCAGATCCTGCTTCGCCCATTCACCGTGGCGATCGGCAAGGTCATGCGCGCTGCGACCATCTCGACGTTCCCGAAGTGGATGCAGAAGATGAGCGGGTTCAACCAGAGCTGGGCGACGCGCCTGCTCGTCAGGCCGCTGGTCAAGATCTCCGCCCGCCTTGCCACTCCGCTGCCGATCAAGCTGCGCGTTCTCAAGCTCATCTCCCCCGCGACACTCGCCGTCGTGAAGCCGGCCCTCACCGGCGAAGAGCCGATCAACCCCGTCGTCATCACGCCGGCGGAGGCGCGCGCGAAGTACGGCCGTCTCGCCTCGCCCGCCGAGCTCGCCCTCAAGGCAGCCGTATGACCGCTCGTGCACGCCAACCACGTCTCAGCATCGAGGTGCGTCGCGAGCAAGTCCTCGACGCTGCGCTGGAGATCATCGTCGAGGACGGCTATGCCGCCGCCTCGATGGAGGCGATCGCCCGGCGCGTCGACATCGCCAAGCCTGTCGTCTACAACGCGTTCGGTGATCGCCAGAAGCTGCTTATGGCACTGCTCGAACGCCAGGAGGAGCGAGCATTCGCAGCGCTCGCCGCCGCGATGCCACCTCGAGCAGCAGACAGTGCTCCCGAAGATGCGCTGATTTCCTGGGCTTCGACGCTGGCGACGGCGGTCCACGAGCAACCAACAGTCTGGCGGCTCATGCTGCTGCCGGCCGATGGGACTCCCGCGATCGTCCGCGCGCACGTCGATGAGGGCCGCGAGTTCGTGCTCAACCAGATCCGCGGCGTACTCAACGAGTACCTCACGGGTACCGACATGGATGTGGAGGTCACGGCAGTGGCCGTGCTCGCGATGGCCGAAGGTCTCGCCGCGAAGCTCATCACCGAACCTGATGCGTACCCACCTGAGCGGGTCGTCGCCTTCGCCAAGGGTGCGCTGAAACTGCTTTCCACACCCTGATTCGTGAGTTGATCGGGCTGTCGGCGGCGATCTGTAGTCTGGAAGCGGGTGCTTCATCGACCTCAATATTTCCTGTAATTCCAGTATTTTTCTTTACTTCAGGTCTTGATTTCTGTCACTGACACTCGATAAAGTGAACATATGTTCGAGTCGAGGTCTACCCCCGCTGCGATGGCACTCGCTGCCATCCCACTTGACTCGTACGCCGGCCTCGCACCCGATGAGATCGTCGCCGAGTGCGAGGCCCTTGGCCGCCTTGAGTCACAGGTCAAGGCACATCAGCTCGCAGCTGCACGGGCACTGGAGACGTCCAAGGCCGCTGCGTCGTTGGGTGCGACGTCGACGGGCGCCTTGCTGGCCAACACGTTCGGTGGAGACCCGTCCGCCGCCAAGCGGATGCTCGGCCAGGCCGCACGTCTGCAGGATGCCTCGCAGACTCAGGCAGCGTTGGGACGTGGCGAGGTGACGCTGGCTCAGGCCGAGCTGATCGCCCGCACTGTCAAAGACCTTCCGGGTGACCCGTCCCCAGAACAACGCGAAGCCTGCGAAACACAACTGCTAGATGACGCACCCCAGTTGACGTTCAAAGACCTCACCCGACGTGCCGACCGAATCACCGAGGTGTTCGCACCCGAGAAGGTCGACTCGCACGAGAACGACATCTTGGTCAAACGTGAGGATCGGGCGCTCAAGGAGTCCTACTTCTGGATCGCAGACCGCCGCGATGGCACCTACAAAGGCGAGTTCGTGATCCCCGAAGCCCAGGGCGACATGCTCAAGAACTGCCTCGAAGCGTTGAACGCTCCCCAGATCAAGCAACGCGAGGACAATCCCGCATTGGCCGTACTGGACGACAAGCCCACGTACGGGCAGCAGATGGCCGTCGCCTTCATGACCTTGATCGAGCACCTACCCGCAGACAAGCTCCCGGTCACAGCAGGTGTTGGCGTCACGCTGACAGTCAACATTGAGCTCAAGTCCCTGATCGACGGACTCAAAGCCGGCACCCTGTCCACCGGGTGCCGCGTCTCAGCCAGCCAAGTTCGACGGATGGCTTGCGAGCAGGCGATCCTGCCAATGGTTTTCAACGGCAAACCCCTCCCGCTGGACTGCGGCCGCGAACAACGCCTGTTCAACCGGGCCCAGCGACGAGCCGCCGAACGACGGGACGGTGGATGCTCCTTCCCCGGATGCGACAGGCCACCTTCCTGGTGCGTCGGACACCACGCCCGCAAGAGATGGGGTCAAGGCGGACCCTCCAACCTCGAAGACATCGTCCTCATCTGCCCACACCACCACCGGATCGTCCACGCACAAGAATGGGAAATCTGGTTCGCAGACGATGGGATCCCCGAATACATCCCGCCACCTTCGATTGATCCGCAACGCAGACCCCTGCGCAACAACCGCTACCGACCCCAAGCCGCCTAGGCAGAGCCGTAGCGACGGTTTCGGGCTGCGTACTCCTCGATTGCTGCCCATAGGGCACGCCGATCGACGTCTGGCCAGGCGATGTCGGAGAACACCATCTCCGCGTATGCCGACTGCCAAAGCAGGAAGTTGGACGTTCGTTGTTCACCGGACGTGCGCCAGAACAGGTCGACGTCCTCCATGTCTGGCTCATCGAGATAGCGAGCGAACGTACGCTCTGTGATCTTGTCCGGGTTGACCTTGCCGGCAACGACATCCCGCGCGAGAGCGGCTGCGGCGTCGGCGATCTCGGCTCGGCCGCCGTAGTTGACGCACATCGTGAGGGTGAGGACCTTGTTGTGCTTGGTCATCTCCTCGGCGACCTCAAGCTCCTTGATGACGCTGCGCCACAACCTGGGTCGACGACCGGCCCAGCGAACACGTACGCCGAGATCATGCATCGAGTCACGACGACGGCGGATCACATCGCGGTTGAAGCCCATCAGGAAGCGCACCTCCTCGGGCGAGCGCTTCCAGTTCTCGGTCGAGAACGCGTAGGCCGAGACAGCCTTCACGCCAACCTCGATCGCACCTTCGACGACGTCGAACAGCGCGGCCTCCCCCATCTCGTGACCCGCCGTCCGCGGCAGACCGCGAGCCTTGGCCCAGCGACCGTTGCCGTCCATGACGATCGCGACATGCTTGGGGACCTGCTCGATGGGCAGGGACGGCGGCTTCGCACCCGAGGGGTGCGGCGTGGGCTGCTTCATCGATCGACGTGGCTCAGCGATCGAAGGCCCCGCTCCAGGTGCCACGAGAGGTAGGCGCTGACGATGCTGCTCGCCTCGCGGCGAGTGCGGTCGTCGGAAGTCGCCACCGTCTCCCAGTCACCGCTGAGCAGACCAGCGAGCAGGGTGACCGTGAACGGCGACGGAGCGGCCGAGCCGGCAACCCGGCAGTCATCGCACAGCATGCCGCCGGACTGGGCGCTGAAGTTGCGGTGCGGGCCCTCGGCGCCACATCGCGCACAGCCGTCGAACGTCGGCGCGTAGCCAGCGATCGAGAGTGCCCGCAGCTGGTACGAATCGAGGATCAGGCTGGGCGTCATACGGCCCTCGGTCAGCGCATGCAGCGCTCCGGTGAGCAGCTGGAACTGTTGGATCGCGGGCTCGCCGTCCTCCTGCACGAGCCGCTCTGCAGTCTCGAGCATCGCGGTGCCGGCGGTGTAGGCGGCGTAGTCGGCGCCGAGATCCTTGGCGAACGCGTTGACCGTCTCGACCTGGGTGATGATGTCGAGCGAGCGTCCCTCAGCGAGCTGGAGCTCAACATGCATGAACGGCTCGAGCCGGCCACCGAAGCGTGAGGTCGTCTTGCGGATGCCCTTGGCGACAGCGCGTACGAGACCGCGTTCGCGGGTCAGCAGCGTGATGATGCGGTCTGCCTCGCCGAGCTTGTGTACGCGCAGCACGATGCCA
>NZ_JAKFEL010000040.1:0-5043 GCF_036675695.1 Aeromicrobium sp. | reverse complement strand
GCACTACAAACATCCTTCTTCTGGTGTTAGCCATGATTCGTCATGCACTCGCCGCCGTGTCCCGGCAGGATGCGTGCATCGACCTGAAGACTTCAGGCACAGCCCTAAATACTACCGGGCTGCCTGCGTAAGTTCCAAACCGAGTTAGGGCGTCGTATGCCCGTCGAACAGGGCGCGGCCGTCCTCGTTGTCGAATGTGAGCCGATCCGCAGGCACGCGGTGCCACAGAGCGAGGTAGAGATCAGCGGCCTTGCCCTCCACCGTGGTGTCGGCGTCGAACGATGAATGCAGCAGCACGGGCGGCAATCCGTCACCCTCCGCAGGGCCCATCAGCCAGCTCTGACCGGTGTCGACCGCGGTGAGGCGGATGCGCGACTGCACGTTCGGTCGCTTGCCACGCGCGGTCATACGCGGGAAGAACACCCGGAGAACCTCTTCGACCCCATCGGCGGCAGTCAAGGGTGCGATGCGCCACTCATCCTCCGGCACGCCGAGCGCCTGGGCGGCATCGGCCGTGTGAACGATCACCTCATGCATCTGCCGGCGATGGAAGAATCCCGCCGTTTCGTCGATCAACGAGAAGTTCGGCGTCGGTTCGTGGGCATCGACGGCCTGGAGCGCGGCCAGGAGCGCCGCGGCGGTCCCGGCATACCACTCGGCGAGATCCTCTCCGAAGATCGGCTTGGGCATGTCCTGGCGCTGTCCGCTCAGCACAATCGCTCCAGCCCAGCGGTGAATGGTGCCCAGGTGCTGGATCAGGTCGCGCGTCGTCCAGTCGGGGCAGCTGGGTACGGGTTCGTCACCCGTCGCCCTGGAGGCGAGCTCGGTGAAGCGAGCCATACCGGAGCCGAGCTCAAGCAGATGATCCATCTGGCATCTTTCCGGTCATTGATCGAGGAGCTGGGCAAGGTGCACGGCAGGCTGGTCAGCCAGGTCGAGGAGCTGGGTCCTGCAGGAGAATCCATCTGCGACAACGATTGCGCCGGGTGGGGCGTTACGCACCGCCGGCAGCAGCTGCAGCTCGGCAATCGCGACAGAGACCTCGTAGTGGCCCTTCTCGACTCCGAAGTTGCCCGCGAGCCCGCAGCAGCCAGACAGTCGGTCGATGGTCGCACCGGTTGACTCGAGGATCGCGAGGTCCGCCTCGAACCCGAAGACCGACGCCTGGTGACAGTGCGGCTGCACGACGAGGGTCGTACCGGTCAGGTCGGGAGCGACCCATCCGTCGGTACGTCGCAGCAGCTCCGACAGGGTGAATACGCCCTGCGCCACGTCGACCGCGCGCGGATCGTCGAGCAGCTCGACGGCGTCTGATCGGAGCACGGCGAGACACGAAGGCTCGAGCCCGACGACTGGAACGCCGTCGGCGACGTATGGATGTAGCTGGGCGACGGCGGCTCCGACAATTGAGCGCGCCTTGTCGAGCTGGCCCGTCGTGATCCAAGTGAGACCACAACACGCCGAGCGGGCGAGGAACTCGACCTGATAGCCGGCGGATTCCAGGACGTTGACCGCAGACTTGCCAGCCACGGTGGAGAAGAAGTCGGTGAACGAGTCGGCCCACAGCAGGACCCTTGGCCGGCCTGCGGCGAGAGCCGGGCGCTTGCGAGCCCAGCGAGTAAAGCTCCCCCGAGCGAACATCGGCAGGCTCCGGCGCTGATCGACGCCGGCCGCCCAGCGAGCCAGCGAACGTACGCCGGGAGTGCTCAGCATGAGGTTGGCGAGCCACGCGATTCGCGAGCTGAGCCGGGCCCAGAAGGGCAGGCGCCCGAGGATGTAGTGGCTGCGCGGCCGAATCCGACCCTTGTACGACTGGTGGAGCACCTCGGACTTGTAGGTCGCCATGTCGGTGCCGGTCGGGCAGTCGTTGGCACAGCCCTTGCACGAGAGGCACAGGTCGAGCGCCTCATGCACCTCGGGTGCGCGCCAGCCCCCCGTGACGAGACGGCCGTCGATCATCTCCTGCAGCACCCGGGCGCGGCCACGGGTCGAGTCCTTCTCGTCGCGCGTCGCCTGGAACGAGGGGCACATGACGCCATTCGAGCCGTGATTGTCAGCGAGACACTTGCCGACGCCGGTGCAGCGATGAACCGCCTTGCCGAAGTCACCCGCGTCGTGGAGGAGTCGCAGACCCAGTCGCTGGTCGAGGCGTCCCTTCGCCGACTCGGGTCCACGCAGATCAGCATCCATCGCATTGGGACGTACGAGTACGCCCGGGTTGAGTAGATCGTCGGGGTCGAACACACCTTTGACCTTGGCGAACAGGTCGATCGCCTCGTCGGAGTACATCAATGGGAGCAGCTCCGAACGGGCTCGGCCATCGCCATGTTCACCCGACAGCGAACCGCCCAGCGAGGAGACCAGGGTGGCCGCCTCGACGAGGAAGTTGCGGAAGACGTCATGTCCGCCGGGATCGTCGAGCGGGAAGTCGATGCGAATGTGGACGCAACCGTCACCGAAGTGGCCATAGGGGACGCCGTCGAGGCCGTACTCGGCCAGGAGAACGTCCTGCTCGCGCAAGTAGGCGCCGAGGCGATCCGGCGGGACCGCTGCGTCCTCCCAGCCAGAAAGGGCCTTGCGCGGCAGCGTACGAGTTGCGAGTCCGGCGCCCTCCTCGCGTATGCGCCACAGGACAGCCTGCTCACGCGGGTCGGAGACAATGCGGCTGTCGAGAGCCGCAGAGGCCGCCACGGCCTTGTTGACCGAGTCAGCGATCTCGCGTTCGTCGGCGCCCGAGATCTCGACGAACAGCCACCCCTGGCCACGCGGGAGGTCCGGAACCGTCCCGCCGTTGTCACGCACCACGTTGACGATGCGCGAGTCAAGACCTTCACAGGCAGTCGGCGAGAAGTCGAGCAACGCCGGTACGTCGTCAGCGGCCTCGGCCATCGAGCCGTACCCCAGCACGAGCATCAGGCGGTGCGCCGGATCCTCGACGAGTCGAACCGTCGCCGAGGTGAGCGTCGCGAGAGTGCCCTCAGTGCCGGCCATGAAGGTCGCGACGTCGAAGCCGTTCTCAGGCAGCAGGTGCTCGAGGCTGTAGCCCGACACCTGCCGGCCGAACGTTCCGAACTCCGTACGTATCGTGGACAGTTGCGTCCCGACGAGTTCTCGAAGTTGATCGAGGGTGGGCGACGGCAGGCCTTTCCCGCGTTCCAAGGTCAGCTGCTCCCCCGCCGCCGTCACTGCGTCGAGTGCGACGACATTGTCGGAGGTACGGCCGTACGCCAACGCACGCGAGCCGCACGCGTTGTTGCCGATCATGCCGCCGACCGTGCACCGGGTGTGTGTCGACGGATCGGGTCCGAAGCGCAGGCCCTGCGCCGTGGCTGCTCGCTGCAGAACGGCATGCACCGTACCGGGATCGACTCGAGCCGTGCGTGCCTCGGCGTCAATCTCATGCACGCGGTTGAGGTGACGCGAGAAGTCAAGCACGACACCGGTGCCGACAGCATTGCCGGCGATCGAGGTGCCGGAACCGCGGGAGGTCAACGGCGTACCGGTCGCACGGCAGGCGTCGATCGTCGCCAGCACCTCCTCGACAGATCGTGGCCGTACGACGACCTGTGGGACGACGCGATAGAGCGAAGCGTCAGTGCTGTAGAGCGCACGAGCAAGAGTCGAGTCGTCAACATCCTCGACCCCACGCGCAATCAACGCATGGACTATGTCTGACGCAACCGTGGAGCCCTGGTCGCGATCTAGGTGATCGATCACCAGAGCTCGATCGACTCGTCGAGGATCTGCGCCACGTCGTCCTCGGTGACCTCCACCGGCGCCGTGGCCAGAAGTCGCTGCTGCTTCATCGTGCCCTCGACGAGGGAGTTGATGTCGCCCTTGCCGAACCCGACAGCGCCGATGCCGGCGGGGATGCCGACGTCGCGCATCAGCTCGGTCAGCACCTGGGGAAGGAAGTCGGCAGCGCTGTCCGGTCGCGTGGCACCGGGAGCCAACAGCTCGGCCGCGCGTACGTGACGATCCGGGGAGGCATCGAACGTGAACCTGAACGCTGCCGGCGCAGTGAGCGACACGGCCATGCCGTGCGGGACCATCGCATGGTCGGCGTCGTAGTCCGCGGGGCGGAAGTCACGGACCTGCCCGGCGATCGGATAGGCGTTGGCGTGCGGGATGTGCACGCCAGCGTTGCCGAAGCCGAGGCCCGCGAATGTTGCAGCCATGGCGACCTCGGTGCGGGCAGCCAGGTTGTCTCCATCGTGGACGGCCGTACGGAATGACGTCGCCATCAGACTCAGCGCCTTCTCGGACCACATGTTGGCGATTGGGTTGGAGCCGCAGTAGGGCACCCGCTGGTCAGCAGTCTTGTGCTCGTACGACTCGAACGGACGAGCCGTGTAGCTCTCGAGCGCGTGGCACAGGATGTCGAGACCCGCGGCAGCGGTGACGCCCGCAGGCTGGCTCAGCGTGAGCTCCGGGTCGACAACCGCCAGTGTCGGGCGGAGTCGTGCGTGCGAGATGCCGGTCTTGACGTGCTGGCTGACCACGTCGAGCACACAGATCGTGGTGCTCTCACTGCCCGTGCCAGTTGTGGTGGGTACGGCGATCAGCGGGAGCAGCGGCGAAGTCGGGGGCTTGGCTTTGCCGACCGGGGCGTTGATGTAGTCCATCAGCTCGCCCTCGTTGGTCGTGAGGAGGTTGACGGCTTTGGCCGTGTCGATGCTGCTGCCTCCACCAACTGCGACGATCGCGTCGAACGGGCCTTCGGACCGGCCGAACTCGATCGCCTCGATCATGCTCGCGTCAGTCGGCTCGACTCGGGATCGATCGAACACGACGCTCTCGATGCCGGCAGCCATCAGCGTTTCGGCGATCTCGGCTGGCGCACCCGTGGCGGCAACGCCCGGGTCGGTCACGATCAGGACCCTCCGGGCACCAAGCTGTCCGAGGTCAAAACCGATCTCGTGGCGCGCGCCGACGCCGAACTTGAGTCCGGGTGCACCATAGGTGAAGACAGTTTCGGGCTGATCGGGACGGAACGCCATCTCGTGAGACTCCTTGATCGACAGTGCTGAGAATACGGCGTAC
>NZ_JAKFEL010000037.1:0-5069 GCF_036675695.1 Aeromicrobium sp. | reverse complement strand
CCCATCAGGTTGAGCTCGAAGGTGAAGCCCTGCTCGAACCGGTAGCTGTGGTTGACGTCGACCGGCTCGATGCCGTTCAGCGCCTCCTTGGCTGCCCGGATGACGCGACCGTCCTTGGCCGCGATCTCGGCGGCGACAGCCAGCGCGGCCTCGTCGAGCTCGTCCCGGGGGACCAGTCGGTAGATCGAGCCGAACCGGTGCAGCTCGGAGGCGGGGATGGTCGCCGCGGTGAAGTAGAGCGCGCGCATCATCTGCTGCGGCACGAGGCGAGCCATGTGTGTCGCAGCACCGAGGGCGCCCTGGTTGACCTCGGGAACGCCGAAGTACGCGTCGTCGCTGGCGACCACGATGTCGGCGTTGCCGACCAGGCCGACGCCGCCACCGACGCAGAAGCCGTTGACGGCAGCGATGACGGGAACGGCGCACTCGTACACGGCCTTGAAGGCGGCGAAGCAGCCCTTGTTGGCACCGATCAGCGCGTCGAAGCCGGTGGTGTTCTGCATTTCCTTGATGTCGACGCCGGCGTTGAAGCCTTTGCCTTCGGCGCGGAGCACCACGACCTTGACGGCGGGGTTGGCTGCCACGGCGTTCAGCGCGTCGGCCACGTCGAACCAGCCCTGCACGGGGAGGGCGTTGACCGGCGGGTGGGCCATCGTAACCACGAGGATCCCGTCGTCGCGAAGCTCACTGGTGACTGCAGACATGGAGACCCTTTCGAACACAACCAAGCACTTGCTTGGTACTGTATCAGTATGTCTCTCACGATTGACCTGACCGGCCGGGTGGTTCTGGTGACCGGCGGATCGCGCGGAATCGGCCGGGGCATCACCGAGACGTTCGTCTTCGCCGGTGCCACGGTGGTCACCTGCGCCCGCTCCGAAGCCGAACCGTTCCCAGGGACGACGCACGTGCAGTGCGACGTACGCGACCCCGAGTCCGTCCAGGCGATGATCGACGGCATCGTGGCCGAGCACGGCCGCCTCGACGTACTGATCAACAACGCCGGCGGAGCGCCTGCAGCTCTTGCAGCCGAAGCCTCGCCGCGATTCCACGACAAGATCATCGGACTCAACCTCAATGCACCACTGCTTGTTGCTCAGATCGCCAACCAGGTGATGCAGGAGCAGGGCAGCGGCGGATCGATCATCAACATCTCGTCGATCAGCGCCAACCGCGCCGCCCCCACGATCGCCGCATACGCCGCCGCCAAAGCTGGGATCGACTCGTTGACCAAGAGCCTGGCGATGGAGTGGGCACCCAAGGTCCGGGTCAACGCGATCGACGTCGGACTCTGCCGTACCGAGCAGACCGACGATCACTACGGCGGCGACGAACGCGTCGCCAAGATCGAAGCCACCATCCCGCTCGGTCGGATGGCTCGTCCCGACGAGGTCGGCAACGTCGCCGTGTTCCTCGCCAGTGACCTCGCCTCCTACGTCAGCGGTGCCAACGTCGGCTGCGACGGCGGCGGCGAACCCCCCGTATTTCTTCACGTCTGAATCAACCAAGGAGTACCAGTGAGCTTGCTTGAAGGTCGTATTGCCATCGTCACCGGCGCTGGACGAGGGATCGGGCGTGCCCATGCGCTCGAGCTGGCCCGTCAGGGCGCGAAGGTCGTGGTCAACGACTTCGGCGTCTCCAACAACGGAGAGAAGACCGATTCGCCCGCCCACGACGTTGTCGCCGAGATCGAGGCGATGGGTGGCGAGGCAGTGGTGAACGGCGCCGACGTCGCCGACTTCGAGCAGGCCGAGGCGATGGTCCGTCAGGCAATCGACACGTTCGGCGGCCTCGACATCCTCGTCAACAACGCCGGTTTCGTCCGCGACCGCATGCTGGTCAACGCGACGGAGGACGAGTGGGACGCCGTCATCCGGGTTCACCTCAAGGGTCACTTCGCTCCGCTGCGACACGCTGCGACGTACTGGCGTGCCGAGTCCAAAGAAGGTCGCCAGCGGGCGGCCCGGGTCATCAACACCACCTCTGGTGCTGGGCTGCAGGGCTCGATCGGCCAGATCGCGTACTCGGCAGCCAAGGGCGGCATCGCCACGATGACCCTCGTTGCCGCTGCCGAATTGGGCCGTGTCGGTGTGACGGTCAACGCCATCGCACCGGTGGCCAAGACCCGCATGACCGAAGGTGCCTTCGACACATCCGAGATGGCACTGCCGGAGGACAACTCACCCATCGTCGCCTGGCTGGCATTGGAGGCCGCAGGCCACGTCACCGGGCGGGTCTTCGAGAGCGACGGCGGCAAGCTCACGTTGGAGGAGGCCTGGAACCACGGCGCCTCTCGTGACAAGGGCTCCCGCTGGGAAGCCGCCGAGCTCGGTGAGATCGTGGATGCTCTGATCGCCGAGGGAAACGCCCCCGAACCGGTCTACGGCGCCAGCTAGACCTATCGGGCACCAGCGGGACTACGGCATGCTGAGTGTCGTGACGTCGAGACGTTGGTACCGATTAGGACACCCGAAGTCTGGCCGATCGGTTGTGTATTACGCCCGTCGTAGCGCGGCTTTTGGCGCGATGTTTGGGGCGATTGGGGCGCTGAGTCCGCCCGCTTCGTCAGAGATAGGCAGTTGGTCAGATCGAGGCTTGCTGTTCCTCATGATCTTCGTGGGTGCGATCGCGCTCTGCACGCCACTCCTATGGGTGATCTATGGCCGGCGCAACTCTGAAGAGCGGTCAGCCAGCTAGGTGACCTTGGTCGACCATCTGGATGCTGCCGTGGACGGATGACGCGTCGTCCGAGGCCAGGAAGGCGATGACGGCGGCGACGCTGTCGGCGGTCATCATTCCGCGCTTCGCAGCGACGCGCATGATCAGCTCCCAGTCGGCATCGTCAGGCACGCTGATGGTCGCCACCTGCGGAGTGTCCATACCGCCGGGACAGACGCAGTTCACTCGGAGCGGTGTCTTCAGGTACTCGATGGCCAACGCCTTGGTGAGGCCCACAATGCCGTGCTTAGCGGCTGTGTAGGCGGCCGAGTAGGCCTCGCCCATTACACCGGCGACTGACGCAACGTTGACGATGTTGCCGGACGTCTCGAGCAGGTGCGGGATTGAGGCCTGGCAGAGATAGAACGCGCCACTGAGGTTCAGGGCGATGTCGGCGTCCCACTCGTCCTCGGTGACGTCAGTCGTGATTCGGAAGTCGTGACGGCCCGCGTTGTTGACCAGGACGTCCAGGCGCCCGTACGCATCGACGGCAGCGGCCACCGCAGCCCGGCAGTCGGCGGGCGATGCGACATCGAGAGGTCCGAACCGCACCTCACCCGGGAGATCAGCGCAGGATGCGGCGACCTCGGCCAGCTTCTCCTGATCGCGGGAGGCGGCGTACACGAGAGCGCCAGCCGCTGCGAAGCGACGGACCGTCGCCGCACCAAGTCCCGAGGAGGCCCCTGTCACCAGGATGCTGCGTCCGGCGAACGTCATACGCCCACGATTCCGCGGCCTGTGACCAGCGGCAGGTCGAGCGCTGTCACCAGTCCGGGCTCTGCGGCGACGACAGCGGGCACGGCGTTGACGAGGCGTTGGGCCGTGATGATCATGCCGCTGTCGTTGTGGTCACCGTGCTCGCCGATGTGCGTGAAGTCGACTGTCATCATCGGCTCGCCGGTGATCTCGATCCGGTAGGAACCGTCGCCGCTGGCGGGCTTGGGCCAGTCGGGAGCCTGGTCGACGTGCGTACGAGTCACGTGCTCGACGACGATCCGGGGCTCCCCATCGACCATGCCGATGACCTCGAACCGCACGGCCGCCATGGTGCCCTTCTTGATGTCGACGCAGACCGTCGACATGTCAGCCTCGGCGGGAAGCCGCTCGACGACCTCGACCAACGGCTCGTCGAGCGTTACGCCGAGTCCCGCCGCCATCTGGCGCACCACGGGGCCCCACCCGGACGAGAGCATGCCCGGTTGCCAGAGCGGCGCCACCTCGTCGATCGGCTTGCCGAAGCCAAAGATGTCTCCCATGGTGACGGCCTGGTCGTACGTCGAGTAGTCGGCGATCTCGAGCACTCGCACCTGGTCGATCCGTTGGCTCAACGAGGTGAGCTGCAGCGGGAAGATGTCGTTGGCCCAGCCTGGGTCGATGCCGTTGGCGTGCAGGCTGGCGTTGCCCTTCTTGCCGGCATCCTCGATGCGCTCCCACATCGAGTCGGGGAGCGTCGGGTTGGGATAGAGGAGGATGACGGGACCGCTGGCGACGACGTTGATGCCGGCCTCAAGAAATCCGACCAGGTCCTCGTATGCCTCGAAGAACCGGTCTTCGGTGATGGCGCAGTAGACGATGCAGTCGGGCTTGGCGGCGAGCACGGTGTCGCGATCGGTGCTGGCAGTGACGCCGAGGTCGCGGCCGAGGTCGGCCAGCTGACCGACATCCTTGCCGTTCTTGTCAGGGTTGCTGACGAAGACGCCGACGAGCTCGAGCTCGGGGTTGCGATCGATGCCGGCGATCGCGTGACGGCCGAGGGTGCCCGTGGACCAGACCGCGACGCGCGTCGTCATACGACGTGTGACGGCAGCACGCAGGCGGTGTCGAGTCCGAGGATCCGGTTCAGACGTCCGAACGACAGCCACGAGCCGATGCACATACTGAGCTCGACGACCTCGCGCTGGTCGTATTCGGCGAGCATCCGCTTCCAGAACACATCGTCGATGCTGTGGTGGTCCGACGCGTACAGCTCGGCGTACTCAGCGGCCAGGCGCGTACGTTCGTCGAACGCGTCCGTCGTGCGCCAGTTCTGCACGGCTTCGTCGAACGTGTCCTCGACCTTCTCGCCGTCGCGCTCGGTGCGCCAGTCCTGGCAGAACAGGCAGCCGTTGATCTGCGCGATGCGCAGGCGGGCCGCCTCGAACTCGCGGAGACCGAGTGTCGAGTCGGAGTAGACCTTCAGCGCCATCTTCGCCGCGGCGCCGCCGATGCCGGGGACCATCTCGCCCCAGACGTAGTTGATGGGGTCTTTGCCTTCGGGTACGTCGATGATCATGCTTTGACCGTCCTTGAGAGCTTGCCTACGGCTGGGATGAGCGGAACCTGGAGTGCGTCGTACAGACCTGGCTCGTTGT
>NZ_JAKFEL010000079.1:0-5071 GCF_036675695.1 Aeromicrobium sp. | reverse complement strand
GGCCCGTTTGCCGGAATGCTGCTCGCCGATCTCGGCGCCGACGTCATCCGCGTCGATCGTCCCGGCGGCAACGCCATGCAGGTTTCGCAGCCCGAGAAGGACATCCTCAGTCGCGGTCGGCCGTCAGCAGCCGTCAACATCAAGGATCCTCGTGGTGTCGAGGTCGTTCTCCAGCTCGTCGAGAAGGCCGACGTACTGATTGAAGGGTTCCGCCCCGGGGTCACCGAACGCCTTGGCCTCGGCCCGGAGGACTGCTTCGCCCGCAACCCGCAGCTCGTGTACGGACGTATGACGGGATGGGGCCAGAGCGGCCCGCTCGCCCACACCGCCGGCCACGACATCAACTACATCTCGGTCGCCGGCGCCCTCGACACGATGGGCCGCGCCGGAGGTCCTCCACAGATCCCACTCAACCTGCTCGGCGACTTCGCCGGTGGGTCGATGTACCTCGTCACGGGCGTTCTCGCGGCTCTCCTGCATGCCAAGTCGACCGGCAAGGGCCAGGTCGTCGATGCCGCGATCACCGACGGTGTCGCCCATCTGCTTGCCATGCCGATCGGCATGATGCAGGTCGGCTCATGGAACGCCGAGCGAGGCACCAACCTGCTCGACTCGGGAGTGCCGATCTACGACGTCTACGAGACGTCGGACGGCCGGTGGATGTCCGTCGGTGGTCTTGAGCCCCAGTTCTGGGTGGCGATGGAGCAGGTGCTGCAGGCCGCTGTACCCGGCATCTCACTCCCCGACCGGTACGACCCGAGCCAGTGGGACGCACTCCGCAAGGTGCTCGAGGAGACCTTCCTCTCCAAGACTCAGGCCGAATGGACGGCGCTGTTTGATGGCACCGAGTCGTGTGTCGCGCCCGTCGTGCCGATCGATGAGGCTGCCGCACACCCGCACAACGTGGCCCGCGGTACGTACGTCGAGCACGACGGTCTCGTGCAGCCGGCACCCGCACCACGCTTCTCCGAGACTCCCGCCAACCTCACCACTTCGCCGGTGAAGGCCGGCACCAATACTGCCGAGGCTCTCGCTGCCTGGGGCATCGCTGACATCGATTCACTACTTGCCGACGGCGTTGCCGTTCAGGCCGACTGACCACACATCACAAAAGAGGCCACCATGAAGCGCACGATTTTTGAAGCCGACCACGACTCATTCCGCGACACCGTACGAGCGTTCTGCGAGAAGGAGATCGCTCCTCACCACGAGCAGTGGGAGAAGGACTCGATCGTCCCGCGTGACGTCTGGACCAAGGCCGGCGAGCTGGGCCTCCTCGGCTTCATGATGCCGGAGGAGTATGGCGGAGGCGGCATGCACGACTTCCGTTTCAACGCCGTCCTGCAGGAGGAAGTCACTCGGGTCGGCGGCAGCGGAGTGGGCTTTGCCATTCAGACCGATCTCGTCTCCGGCTACCTGCTGAAGTACTGCACCGACGAGCAGAAGGCTCGCTGGTTCCCGAAGTTCTGCTCCGGCGAGATGATCACCGCGATCGCGATGACCGAACCGGGCACTGGTTCGGACCTGCAGGGCATCCAGACCACTGCGGTCAAGGACGGTGACGAGTACGTCATCAGCGGCGCCAAGACGTTCATCACCAACGGCATCAACGCCGACTTCGTGATCGTGGTCGCCAAGACCGACCCCGAGGCCGGGGCCCTGGGCTTCTCCTTGATCGTCGTCGAGCGCGGTGCGGAGGGCTTCGAGCGCGGACGAAACCTCGACAAGATGGGCCTCAAGGCTCAGGACACCGCCGAGCTGTTCTTCGACAACTGCCGCGTTCCCACCTCCAACTTGCTGGGCGAAGAGGGCCAGGGCTTCATCTACCTGATGGACAACCTGCCCCAGGAGCGCATGACGATCTCGGTCGTCGCCGCAGCTGCCTGCCGCCAGATGATCGACATGACCGTGGAGTACGTGAAGGAGCGCAAGGCGTTCGGCAAGCCGATCGGCTCGTTCCAGAACTCACGCTTCGTGCTCGCCGAGCTCGAGACCGAGCAGCAGATCGCGCAGGTCTTCGTCGATCGCTCGATCACTGAGCTCAACAACGGGACGCTGACCGTCGCCGAAGCGGCAATGGGCAAATGGTGGACGACCGAGCTGCAGAAGAAGACGGTCGACCAGTGCCTGCAGCTGTTCGGTGGCTATGGCTACATGAGCGAGTACCCGATCTCGAAGGCATACCTCGACACCCGCATCCAGACGATCTACGGCGGCACGACCGAGATCATGAAGGAGATCATCGGCCGCGGAATGGGCCTCTAGCCTTCCGCGTCTGCGACGAGAGCGAGCACGGCTGGCAGGACCTGGTCGACCTCGTACGGCGCTGACAGGTGCGTGAGTCCGTCCAGTGCGAGGAAGCGAGCGGCCGGGATCTCGGACGCAGCTCGCTCGGCGTTGGCAAACATGTCCTCACCCACCGCCATGTAGATGAGGCACGGGAGGTCCCACGCTGACAGGTTTGCTGACACGGGGCCCTCGGCCAGTGCCGACCGCCACGCGGCAGCCAGTGCCTGTGGGTCGTTGGCGAGGACGCGTTCACGTGCCTGGGGCGGGAGCTTCTCGCCGAACGCACGCTCCAGGAAGTCGGCGAACGCCTTCATCCCTCCGCCCTGGGCCAAGTCGAGTGCTCTGGTCAGCAGCGGGACAGGGGGCCAGGACGGGTCCCATGCGTAGGGCTGGTTGCCGCACAACGTCAGCGACCTGACCCGATCGGGTTCGTGCTCGCCGAACGCGAAGCCGAGCCTCGCTCCCCACGAGAAACCGAGCAGGTGAACACTGTCGAGGCCGAAGTGATCGAGCACCGCGACGACGTCGGCGACCCTGGTCGGGAGCGCGTACGCGGCATCGTCATGGGGCTTGTCGCTGCGACCGTGTCCGCGATGATCGGCGAAATACAGGTGGTGATTCGGTGCCAACGCCTGCACGAGCGGATTCTCCTGAGCATCCTCAAGGGGATCGCCAAGGCCGGTGTAGACCAAGATCGGGGGACCGTCCGCAGCCCAGTCCTCGACGTACGTTCGAACGCCGTCCAGCCGATTGGTCGCGTATGGCACCGGGTTAGCTCCTGCGGCGGATCGTTTCGCGCTTGGCTTCGTCGACCGCAGTCTCGTATGCCGTCACGAGCGCCGCGATCGTCAGAGGTTTGAACCGCTCGATCATTGTGGTGATGGCCTCGGGCGGCTGACCCGAGGACTTCAGGTGCGGCCAGACCGTCGTGCGGAACAGTTCGGTGAGCTCGGTTGCCATGGCCTGGCCGTGCTCGGTGATGATGCGACGTGCGGCAAGCGCCGCCTCGGTCGGGAGCCCGACGTCGAGGAACTGGACGCCGACAGCGAGGTGGGCGGGCGCGACCTGGAAGACGTCCTCGACCGGGGTCGGCTCGATAACACCGAGTGCCACGAGCAGCTCGAGGTCGTCGTCGGTCAGCTCGCGCCCGGTGCGCTTGAGCAGCTCGGGACGGGTGACCGTCTCAGGGAGGTCTGGCATCCAGGGCGCCAGCAGTGTGCGGTGCAGTGCGACCTGTTCGGGGGTGGCATCACCTGGGATGTTCTCGAGGTAGCCCTCGATCGCCGACAGCGTGAAACCGTGCGCCTGTAGCTCACGGACCAGCTCGAGGCGAGCGAGGTGGTCAGGTCCGTAGTAGCCGTTGCGGCCCTCACGCCGCGGCGGCGGAATCAGTCCGCGGCCGGCGTAGAAGCGCACCGTACGTACGGTCATCCCGACTCGGGAGGCGAGCTGCTCGACGCTCAGCGTCTCGACCGGTGCCGGATTCATACCCTTGAGACTATCCGTGACGATCACCACAACCCCCGACGGTTGGACAATGACAGTGTTGGTGTCACAATCGTTCCTACGTCACATCTGTTCCTAGATTGCAGAGTGGCAGTCACCTTTCTCACTGCGAGGACACATTCATGACCGAGGCATTTGTCTACGACGCCATCCGCACCCCGCGTGGTCGCGGCAAGAAGACCGGATCACTCCACGAGGTCAAGCCGATCACGCTGATCACCGGCTTGATCGATGAGATCCAGAAGCGCAACCCCACACTCGACCCGAATGGCGTCGATGACGTCGTGCTCGGCGTTGTATCGCCCGTCGCCGATCAGGGTGGCGACCTCGCCAAGACCGCGGCTCTGGCTGCAGGACTGCCTGACACGGTTGCCGGCGTTCAGCTCAACCGTTTCTGTGCCTCCGGCCTCGAAGCCGTCAACCAGGCGGCAGGCCGCATCCGCTCCGGCTGGGAGGACCTGATCTTCGCCGGTGGAGTCGAGTCGATGAGCCGCGTGCCCATGGGCTCCGACGGTGGCGCCTGGGCCATGGATCCCCGTACGGCGTTCGACACCTCGTTCGTCCCGCAGGGCATCGGCGCTGACCTCATCGCCACGCTCGAGGGCTGGACCCGTACCGACGTCGACACGTTCGCCGCCGAGTCACAGGCCCGCGCCGCAAAGGCGATCGCCAACGGCTACTTCAACAAGTCGGTCATCCCCGTCAAGGACGAGAACGGCCTGACGATCCTTGACCACGACGAGTTCGTACGTGAAGGCACGACGGTCGAGAGCCTCGCCGGCCTGCCCGCCTCGTTCGCTGCCATCGGCGAGATGGGTGGCTTCGACTCGGTCGCTCTGGAGCAGTACCACCAGGTCGAGCGCATCAACCACGTCCACCACGCCGGCAACTCGTCCGGCATCGTCGACGGTGCTGCACTCGTCGCGATCGGTAGCGAGGCCGCCGGCAAGCGCCACGGGCTCACCCCGCGTGCCCGCATCGTCTCGGCTGCCGTCTCCGGCGCCGACCCGACGATCATGCTGACCGGTCCGGCCCCCGCCTGCCGCAAGGCGCTCGACAAGGCTGGCCTGACGGTCGACGACATCGACCTGCTCGAGATCAACGAAGCGTTCGCCGCTGTCGCGATGCGCCTCATGAAGGATCTCGACTTCCCGCACGAAAAGACCAACGTCAACGGTGGCGCGATCGCGATGGGCCACCCGCTGGGTGCGACCGGCGCGATGATCCTCGGCACCCTCATCGACGAGCTCGAGCGCCGCGATCAGCGCTATGGCCT
>NZ_JAKFEL010000150.1:0-5096 GCF_036675695.1 Aeromicrobium sp. | reverse complement strand
GCGTTCATGAACACCAAGACTGAAGGCAAGGACAGCGTCGGCATGTACCTCGCCGAAATCGCTCGCACTCCCTTGCTCGACGCCGCACGAGAAGTCGAGCTCAGCAAGACCGTCGAGGCCGGGCTCTTCGCCCGCCACCTCCTCGCCGAGGGCCGGGTCGGCCGTCGCAAGGGTGGTGCGCCGAAGTCTGCCACCGAAGAAGAGCTGACCTGGCTAGCCGAGCAGGGCGATCTGGCCGTACAGGAATTCATCCAGGCCAACCTTCGCCTCGTCGTGTCGATCGCCCGCAAGTACGGACGTTCGGCCATGCCGATGCTCGACCTGGTCCAAGAGGGCAACACCGGACTGATCCGCGCCGTCGAGAAGTTCGACTATGCCAAGGGATTCAAGTTCTCGACGTATGCCACCTGGTGGGTACGTCAGGCGATCACTCGCGGCATCGCCCAGCAGGCCCGCGTCGTGCGTCTCCCGGTGCATGTTGTCGAGGAGCTCAACCAGGTGACGGCCGCGCGCCGCAACCTCGAGCGCCAGCTCGGCTACGACCCTGAGCCGCAGGAGATCGCTCTCGAGCTCGGCATGGACATCGACCGCGTCATCGACCTGATGGCCTGGGGACGTGACCACGTCAGCCTCGACTCACCTGTCGATGAGGACGGCGACACGTCGCTCGGTGACCTGATCGCCCGCGAGACCACACCTGGTCCCGACTTCGCCGTCCTGGACGACGAGTCACGCCAGCTGATCGCAACGCTGGTCGATCACCTCGGTGAGCGCGAAGCCGACATCGTACGAGCTCGCTACGGCCTGCTCGACGGACGCCAGCAGAAGCTTGCCGACATCGGAAAGCGACATGGCATCTCGGCCGAGCGCGTACGTCAGCTCGAGCGCGAGGCACTGGCCACACTGCGCCGGATCGCAGATCCGGACATAGCGGCCTAGTTGGTCGTGCCGTCGCGGCCTGCACCATCGGACGCGGCGGCTCTCAGCACGAGCTCGTCCCATACCCCCCCGACGATGGATTCGAGCTCGTCAATCGGACCGGTGTTGTCGATCACCAGATCGGCGGCACCGGTCCGTACTTCTCGGGATGCCTGCGTAGCGATGCGAGCCAGCGCCTCGTCCTCGGTCATGCCACGTGTCGACATGAGACGTTCGACCTGCACCTCGACCGGTACGTCGACGACGATCACGACCTCGCAGTAGGCGGCAGCGCCCATCTCCACGAGTAGAGGGTTGTCATGGATGACGATCGCATCATCGCCCGCAGCAACTTGCCGCTGAACCGCGAGATCACGGATCGCGGGGTGGGTGATGCCTTCGAGGTCCTTGCGCGCAGCGGCGTCAGCGAACACGACGGCACCGAGCGCGGGTCGGTCGAGCGTTCCGTCTGCCGCGATGACACCGGGGCCGAATCGTTCAGCGATCGCCGCAAGGGCTGGGCTGCCGGGCTCCACGACATCACGGGCGAGCTGGTCGTAGTCGATGATGACGGCCCCGTGAGACGCCAAGAGAGCGCTGACAGTGCTCTTGCCCGAGCCGATTCCACCGGTGAGCCCGACCGTCAGCACGTGCAGATCCCTACTGTGCAGCGTTGCCGTAGGTCGTGACGTGAATGTGGTCCATGTGGTTGGCGGTAGCTCCACCGCGATCACTCATTCCGCGCCATGCGCCGGAAGTGGACGGACGCCAGATGCGCTGACGCCAGATGAGGTACTCGATGCCGAGCTCGGCGCGGTGCTCCTGCAGGAACAAGGCGATCTCGTTGCCGAGATCAGTCGACACCATGATGTCGAGAGCCTGGCCAGTGGCGTGCTCGCCGCGGCCGGCGACACCGCCGTATCGCGTGACGCTGGGGAACAGAAGGCAGACAGCCCTGTGCACCTTGATCGTGTCCGGGCGCAGACCGGCCTCAGAACCGGATCCGGAAGCACACGGTGCCGTACCAAGTGGCATGTCCTTGGCAATTCCCTTGGCAAGGACCCAACGAGGCAGGTCCTTGTGGATGACCTGAGCCCAGTCGCCATCGGTGACTCCGGTGACTCGAACCCTGTCGCCAACTCCGAGCTTTGCGAGGACAGGAGACTTTTCGCCGGCGGCTGCGTGGACTTCGAGCACCTGCTGCGCGTACTGGTGGCCCTTGACGAGCTCGTCTGCTGCGGCTTCGTTCAGCAGCGGCGCACGGTCGGCACTGCGGCTGACGTCTGCTGCACCCTGGTCGATCGACGCGGCGATCAGATCGGGCTTGGACGCCGAGATCGCGGGAAGGTCATCGCTGAGTGCGACTGCCGTACCTGCCGTAACAATGGCCATCATCCCGATCGTCGGGATGATGTGCGAAGCAACGCGTCGCCCGATTGCGGGCTTTGCAGCATGCCTGTGGCGTGAAACTGCCACGGTATGACCACCTAGGGATTGACGACTGTCGGATCAGCTATCGAGTGAACCATACTTCGTCGAGCGGTTCACATTGATCGCGACATCGCCCGCTTAGCGGGTGACAGAGGTCACGAAAGGCCCTGCCTGGAGGCCAAATCATGCGCGGCGGCACGTTTTGGCCGTGCTGTGCTCGTTGGCTCGTCCCGTTTCGTATCCTCTGGAGCCGCGAAACGCTCGGCTACCCATGCCGCGACGATGCCGACCAGCAGGCCGGCAATCACGTCTGACACGTAGTGCCACCCGAAGTACACCGTCGCGATCATGGTGATCACCAGGAATGCGCGCAGGGACTGAACCAGCGCGCGATGCAAGCCCGCACGGTGGGCCACAATGCACGCTGTCGTCGCGATGGCGACATGGAGGGAAGCGAACGCGGCGATGTTCTGGACCGTATGAGTGGTGGCCGGGTCGGCGAGCACCTCAAGCCGTTCGGTCCACATGGACTCCTGGAGAGATGTCGTCCAGGTGTGGGTCAGCCCAGCGAAGTCCGCTGGGCGGTCATAGATCGGCCCGAGGGTCGGGAGAGCGTAGTTGAGGATGACGCCAATGATCCAGTCGAGCGAGACAGCCGTGACCCACCATGAGCTGACGCGGTCACGCCGGGCCCACACGAGAGCAACGGCGAGTGATGCCGGCAGGGCGACGATCCACACGATGTAGAAGAACGAGAGCACATGTGCCGCAATGTCGGTGCCCAGCAGGTCATGGAGCAGCACGGTCGGACGATGGCCCCCGAACATGGCCTGATCGAGCCGATCCAGCTTGGTGTCATAGAGCTCGTGATGAGCGAACGGCACCATGCCCTTGAGATTGCGAATGGATGCATACGTGACGTACCAGCCGACCAGTCCTACGAGCATGAACCGCAGGCTGGCAAGCTGCCAACGCTCGCGAGTCACCTCGACGATCGACTCACGGACAGATCTCCACGACGAAGCGCGAATAACTGCGCGCGGCACGATGTCGAGGAGCAATGCCAGCAGGACGATTGCAGGCAGTCGAACGTAGGTCGGACCGGTCGAGCCATCGGGATCGCGCAGAGGCAGGTCGACGTACCACGCGACCATCGCCGCAGCGATGAAACTCGCAACGGCGAGCGCGCTACTGAGCTCTAGACCTGTTCTGCGCACGAGTTGAGGGTAACGTTTTGGACTCCAAGTTGCATTGCGGGTAGTGCGCGTTCTACGCGCCAACCCCGACCGGTTCGACGCTGCTGAACGTCTTGCGGTACTGCTGCGGCGTGGTTCCGCGAGCGGCGGTGAAGTGATGGCGCAACGTTGCTGCGTTGCCGAATCCGACCCTCGTCGCAATCTGTTCGACCGCGAGAGTGGAGTTCTCAAGCATCTCCTCGGCGAGGTGCAGCCGCTGAGTCGTTAGCCACTGCAGCGGTGTCGTACCGGTCTCATCGCGGAAACGACGCGCGAACGTACGCGGTGACATGTGCGCCTGGGCTGCGAGCCGCTCGACGGACAGCGGCTCGTCGAGGTGATCGACCGCCCACGCCAGCAGGGGCGACAGCGTGTCGCACTCAGTCTGGCCCATGGGCGTACGGACGAACTGCGCCTGTCCCCCATCACGATGCGGAGGTACGACGATACGACGCGCTGTCGAGGCTGCGACCTTGGCGCCGAAGGTCTGCCGCATCAGGTGCAGCGAAGCGTCGATACCGGCAGCTGAGCCGGCGCCGGTCAGGATGTTGCCGTCCTGTACATAGAGCACCTCAGGGCGAACGATCGCCTTGGGATACATGCGTGCGAGGTGGTCACCGTAGCGCCAGTGCGTCGTGCACTCACGGCCGTCGAGCAGACCAGCCTCGCCCAGCATGAACGCCGCAGAGCAGTGGGCGTAGATGATCGCACCGCGCTCGAAGGCGGCGTTGGCGACGTCCATCACCAGCGGGTCGTGGTCGAGGAACTCGTGCTTGGGCGAGAAGCAGACCAGATCCGCGTCGAGCGTTGCTTCGAGCCCCAGGTCGACGTGCAGGTCAAAGCCGGAACGGCCGCGCACCCGACCTGGGCGCGGCGTGCAGACGCGGAAATCGAACACCGGGTTGTCGTCCTCCGGGTGATAGGGCTCGCCCCACACCTCCACGATCGAACCGAGGCCGAAAGGCTCGGCACCGTCCTGGACGATTACGGCAACTGTCTTCATACGCTGAAGCCTTCCACAGATGTGGCAGTAAATCAACGAATGGTGGCATTCCTGCCACTGGTGGCGCGATCTTCACAGGAGCAGAATTACTGCCATGAACATCGTATTGATCGTCCTCCTGGTGACTGCCGCTGGAGCTGTGCTCGCTGCACAGATCCGCAAAGACGGGTTGGGAACCCGCCCCGGACCGCGAAGCCACTACGACTCGTTCGGCCCTCGCTCCCTCACGAACTAGCTTCGCTCCGCTCACGAACGCAAGAACCCCCGATCCAGTGGATCGGGGGTTCTTGTCTGGAACGGGTGATTACTCAGCGCCGCCCGTGAGCTTCTCGCGAAGTGCCTGCAGGGCCTCGTCGGAGGCAAGCGAGCCCTCCTGCTGAGGAGCATCCTCGCCGGCAGCCGTGTCGGAGGAGTAGTTGGCAGCTTCGCTGGCCTCGACTCCGGCCTTCTCAGCCTCTTCGATCTGCTTCTTGTGCGCTTCCCAGCGCTCGTGAGCCTCGGCGTACTGC
>NZ_JAKFEL010000266.1:0-5223 GCF_036675695.1 Aeromicrobium sp. | reverse complement strand
GGCGCGCGCCGACGCCGAACTTGAGTCCGGGTGCACCATAGGTGAAGACAGTTTCGGGCTGATCGGGACGGAACGCCATCTCGTGAGACTCCTTGATCGACAGTGCTGAGAATACGGCGTACGTCGCCTCCAGCCTTGCGGTGGGAGGTGTGTTCTAGGCTGGGCGAGCGACTGAAGGGGTCCCATGAGCAGATCAGCAACATTTGCCGCAGTGACGTGCGCTCTTCTTGTCGTGCTCACAGGCTGCGAGTCAGACCCGACCGGCACATCCCCGACCCCGGTCTCGTCGTCCAAGACCACGCAGCCGGCGAATGTCGAGGAGCACGAGGCCGGACCCGACAGTCCCATCACCTACGGGTTCAAGGTGCCCAAGGGTGCGACCCAGCTGGGCCCGTTGGCACGCTTTCGCAGCGCCAAGCTGATCGCCGCCTACAAGCCCGAGCTCGACGCGGCTCTCGCCCAGCGCGAAGCTGAGGACGAAGAGAAGGAAGCCCAAGCTGAGCGCGAAGGCACTCCGCTCCCCTCCAAGGTGCCGCCGATCGATACGCCACCCAGCGATGACACCTTCAAGGCGATCGAAGACCCGCCAAAGCCCGACACGACCATCTCGTTGATGCGAATCGACGGCAAGCCGTCGGATGTCGTACGCCGTATGCTCGCGCAGATCTCGGCAGCTCTTCCCGCCGCAGACGTGACGACCACCGACCTGTCGAAGTACTGCACGTCTACGGACCGCCGAATCACCGGTTGCCAGCTCACGGTCCGCGGCTTGACCGCAGATGAGCGAGACATTCGGGTCACCATGACGGTCGACCCAGGCAACGTCAAAACCCGCACCTCCCCGCCGTCTGCCCAGACCCGACCTGTCATGACGCTGAAAGTCCAGTACGTCGGCGACCCGCGCACCGGCCAGCTCCACCGCGAGTCGAACGATCTCAAAGATGTGCCGGAAGTCCAGTCCGGAGGCGACCTTTCGGGCCTGATCTTCCCGCGCATGGACGAAGACGCTCCCGGCGACACTCCCCTGCTTCGCAAGTGGGTCGCACCTCAGGCTGCGACGATCATCCTCAGCGGCTTCAAACCCGGTTTCGTCATCTTCACGACCGACCGAGCCACCGATGGCGACCAGATCGCCCAGCAGTTCGTGATCGACGCCGGCGTCAAGGGTGAGTTCACCAAGGATGTGTCCGAGGACCTCAATGAGGTCAGCACCACCTACACCGCTACTGCCGCAGACGGTGCGACGGTGCGGGCGACCAACGTGCTCTCGGCGCGTGGCAGCTACACGATGTTGTTTTCGTATCCCGCCGCTAAGAAGAAGTGAACTGACCGAGGTTCTCGACCGCGTAGGTGACGACCGGCAGAACGGGTTGAACGGCTGATCCGACGTCGCCGATCGCAACCCACCTGGCTTCGTCCGTGGTGCCGTCCAGCTCGACCACATGAGGCTCGGTGCCTGGCTCGATCTCGACGACGTACAGCAGGTGTACGCCGTGGTAGTCCTCGTACATGTCGCCGCGGCCGACCTCGACGATGTGTATGTCGTGAACATCCGTCAGCTGCGCTGAGAGTGCCTTGAGACCCGTCTCCTCGTAGAGCTCACGCCGTACTGCGACATTCGGCGACTCGCCGTGATCCACTCCGCCACCCGGAAGTCCCCACCAACCGGTCGGATATCCCACGTCAGATATGCGAGTCAGGAGGATGCGTTCGCCATCAGTGACGACGGCGTACGCGCCAAGTCGCTGTGTACGCGTTGGTTCGGGCACTCTCACTCCTCCAACAGGTGGTCTTCAGCAGCGGCTATTAGAGTCAATCACAATGAACGAGCGCAGCTGGGGGTTCCCCCGCGAGGGAAGTGACGACGTGACCGAATGCAACTGTGAGCACCTCAGCGAGGTGTCCGAGCAGGGGGCGATCATCAGAAGGCATGGGTGTCATGTCGGCACCTCCGCGACGTACGCCGTCGTCAGCGCGGTGACGACATGACTTCTCTCGAACCGCTGCCACTGACGACCGCTCCTCCCAAGGAGCGCGTCGCCTATCTCGACAATGCCCGCTACTGGGTCATGCTGCTGGTCGTCATCGGCCACGTGCTGACGCAGTTCACCGAGATGGACTCCGCGCGAGGCGTATACGTGTGGATCTACTCGTTCCACATGCCGTTCTTCGTGCTGATCTCGGGCTACACCGCACGCAACTACGTCGGCGATGCCCGCCAGGTACGGCGGATCGTGAGCACACTCGTGGTGCCATACCTGATCGTCGAGACCTCGCTCCAGCTGATCACGAGGCACTACGTCGGTGAACCCGATCCCCTGATGATCCTGTCCCCGCAGTGGCTGGCCTGGTTCCTTGCGGCCCTGTTCATCTGGCGCCTGACGACGCCGATCTGGCGAGCTCTGCGCTACCCGATCACGACGTCGATCATCATCTCCCTGGCTGTGGGCCTGATCGAGGTCCCCAACGTGCTCGCCCTGCCCAAGGTGCTCGGATTCCTGCCGTTCTACGTCATCGGCATGCACATGAACCGCCAGGTGTTCGAGCGCCTCAGCGCACGCCCGATCCGCATCGCGTCAGCTGCGCTCCTCGGTGCCGCACTGATTGTTTGCTATGTCTACTCGCGCAATTGGACCCTCGACTGGCTGCTGTGGAAGCAGCGCTACGACGAGAGCCCACTTCGCGCCACGGCCCTGGAAGGCATCACCCAGCGGGCTGAGCTGCTTGTGATCGGCATCGTCCTCACGTTCGCTGCGCTCTCCCTGGTGCCCCGAGGGCGGTCGTGGACCACGAGGTTCGGCGGTCGTACGTTCTACTGCTACCTGTTGCACGGCTATGTCATTCTCTTGCTTGACCTGCAGTTCGACCTGTTCGACAAGATCGACCAGTACGGCGTCAACGCCGTCATCGCGTGCATTCTCGGTGCCTTCGTCCTCGCCAATCTGCTGATGACCAAGCCGGTGTCAGTTGTGTTCCGCCCGATCTTCGAACCCAAGCTCAAGGTGCTTTTCCGAGAAGCGGCGGAGAAGAAGGCCGCCAGTTCGGCCGACAACACGTGATCGGGCGTCGAGTTTCGTATGCCTTGATCGCTCTCACGCTGGCAGGCTGCTCCCCCAGCGTCACCCCAGCCGCGCCGACGACGCCCAGCGCGAGACAGCCGGCACTCGTCGACACGAACTGTGCCGACCTGATCGTGCTCGGAGCCCGCGGATCGGATCAATCGGCCACCAAGCACCACGGCGTCGGCACCGAAGTACTGGCGTCGGTCACCGCGATGGCCGAGCAGCTGCACACGCGCTCGACCAAGACCGTACGAATCGTCGGGATCCCGTACCCGGCCGTCGGCGGACCGAAGTACACAGCGAATGTCTTCACCGGCGTCAGCCGCGCACGACAGCTCCTCACAACTCTCGGCAAGAAGTGCCCGGACAGCCAATTCGGCCTCGTCGGGTTCAGCCAGGGTGCACACATCGTGCACGGTGCCGCCCTTGAGCTGACGCCTGCCCAGGTCCGACGAGTCGTCCTCGTCGCGATGATCTCCGACCCTCGCCGCAATCCCGGCGACCAGATCACTCACTGGTCGTACGACGCTGCAACGCCAGGGCCGGGCAAGCTGGGCGCCGGCACGCCGATCCCGAAAGCACTGCGGTCCAAGGCGATCACGCTCTGCGCACGGGACGATGAGGTCTGCAACTGGCCGCCCGGCGGCTACTCAGGCCAGCTGTCCGAGACCCACCGCCACTTCTACGAGACGCACGCCGCCCAGACGGGTGAGCAGCTCGTCTCTGTTCTCACGAGCAACGGACTATAGGCAAAGAAGAAGGGCCCCACCTCGCGGTGGGGCCCTTCTCGCTTATGACTCAGTTGTCGTACGACGTGAAGTCGAAGTCATCGAGCTGTACGGGCGCGGCGTCAGCGTTGCCGAATCCGTAGTCATAGTCGCCGTAGCCGGTGACGGCATAAGCGGCCTGACGTGCAGCCTCGGTGGGCTCGACCCGGATGTTCTTGTACCGGTCGAGACCAGTACCAGCCGGGATGAGCTTTCCGATGATGATGTTTTCCTTCAGGCCGCGCAGGGCATCCGACTTGCCGTGGATGGCTGCGTCGGTGAGGACGCGGGTCGTCTCCTGGAAGGAGGCGGCCGACAGCCACGACTCGACGGCCAGCGAGGCCTTCGTGATGCCCATCAGCACCGGACGACCGGAGGCGGGGGTACCACCCTCGGCGACGACGCGACGGTTCTCTTCTTCGAACTTGGCGCGGTCGACCAGGTCACCCGGGATCAGGTTGGACGCACCCTGCTCAATGACGGTGACTCTCCGCAACATTTGCCGCACGATGATCTCGATGTGCTTGTCGTGGATGGCCACACCCTGCGAGCGGTAGACCTCCTGGACCTCGTCGACGAGGTGCTCCTGCGCGCGGCGGACACCGAGGATGCGCAGAACTTCCTGCGGATCCGGCGTGCCGTGCGTGAGCTGCTGTCCGACCTCGACGTGATCACCATCGGCGATCAGCAGGCGCGAACGCTTCGTGACGGGGTACTCGAGAACATCCGAGCCGTCGTCAGGAGTGACGACGAGCTTGCGCGTCTTGTCCGAGTCGTCGATCGCAACGCGACCAGCAGACTCGGTGATCGGCGCACGACCCTTGGGCTGGCGTGCCTCGAAGAGCTCCACGACGCGCGGAAGACCGTGCGTGATGTCGTCTCCGGCCACACCACCGGTGTGGAAGGTACGCATCGTCAGCTGCGTGCCGGGCTCACCGATCGACTGGGCCGCGATCGTACCGACGGCCTCACCGATGTCGACGAGCTTGCCGGTCGCGAGCGAACGGCCGTAGCACTTGGCGCATGTTCCGGCCTTGGCCTCACAGGTGAGGACCGTACGGACCTTGATCTCCTCGACACCAGCAGCGATGAGCTGCTCGATCTCGACATCGCCGAGGTCGCTGCCGCTGGGAATGAGCGTCTTGCCCTTGGCGTCGGTGACGTCACCGGCAGCCGTACGCGAGTAGGCCGAGGTCTCGACGTTCTCAGCGGCGACCAGGCGGCCGTCGTCGAGCTTCGTCGCGATGACCTGACGGAGACCGCGCTCGGTGCCACAGTCGTCTTCACGGATGATGACGTCCTGGCTGACGTCGACGAGACGACGCGTCAGGTAACCGGAGTCAGCCGTACGCAGCGCGGTGTCGGCGAGTCCCTTGCGGGCACCGTGGGTCGCG
>NZ_JAKFEL010000166.1:0-5319 GCF_036675695.1 Aeromicrobium sp. | reverse complement strand
GCTTGAGGCGGTGAGACCCTTGCCGAGCGAAGATGCGACTCCGCCGGTCACAAATACGTGTTTGGTAACCGCGCTACCTGCCAAGGTGACTCCCGTGGTCGAAAACCGATGTCGAGCGCTCGCAATGCTTGGAAAAGCATCAGGCCTCCACGGGATTCCAGCCTACCAAGAAGAACGCTGTGTTGGTTACCAACGAGCGTGTCGGCTGGCCCACATCAATGTTCTTAGTCAGGCAATCCGCCGTCGGCGCTGCGGGACGTGCCCCACGAGCCGCTCAGGCCAGTCGCTTCCTTGGCCGCCGCAAGGATCGTGACGACTCGACCAGCAGCCATGTCTGTGACGTCGACAGTCGAGACGCTGCTCGTCGCATCACTGTCACGTACGGCCTTGACGATTCCACCGTCTGTGCTCGCCGAGGACGGCCCAGCGACCACGACACCCTTGCCGCTGGCATCCAGCGCGGCAGCCATGGCAGCCACAACACTCCCCTGGTCTCCTGAGTTGGATGCCTTCGGGCTCGTCAGGATGACAGCGAGCGTGGCTCGCTTGGTGGGCGTGGAGGTCAGGGTGATCAGGTCGCCCTCCACAAATGCCGACTGGATCGTGGCTGCGGCAGGATCAACTGCGGAGGTCTTGTTCGCCATGATCGCTCGACCCAGGGCCGCGCCGATTCGGCCGTAGCTGTCACCGGCAGCAGAAACGCCCGGAACGTCGGCCGCCGCCTGCTGTGCGACGCCCTCAGCGAACTGACGATTGGACGAGTTGAGCAGCTTGGACGTCAGCTCGACCTGACCCGTCACCTCCGCATCGGCCTGCTGAAGCAGCGTCGAGATGCTCTTGGCCTCAGCTGCGCTTGCGCCGGGCATCGTGATGACCACAACCGACTGGCCCTTGAGCGCTCCCTTGAACAACGGAAGCGACGTACGGGCTGCGTAGGCCGACTCGAAAGACGTCACAGCTGGATCTGCCGATGTCGTCGTCGGTGAATCATCACCGTCCAAAGCCGATCCGGCGTCGTCCAACGGGCCGGCACCGAGCGCAATGCCCGCCGCCAGCGCCAGCAGCATCGCCGCTATCGAGACGAGGTGGTAGCGGAAGTTGATCACGAGACAAGTCCTTTGATCCAGTTGCCGAGGTCGCCGAGCTGTGACCCGATCGAGTCAAACCAGTCCTGGCCGACCGGAGTCACGCCGATCGCCGTGAGGACGGCGGCCGCTCCGGCGAACAGGAGGAGATAAATGGGCCACATCGACATACGATCGCTGCTGAAGTGGTGGACGGCCTTGGCGTCGACGATCTTCGATCCGGCTCGTAGGCGTGAGACGAACATCCGAGCCGCCTCAGTCGGGGCTCGATCCAGAAACTGTGAAAGATCGGCCGGAGCGCCCACATGGATGATCACTGACGCCTCGTTGGTGTCGGCTAGCAGGATGGCGAGGTCATCATCAGCTCCGGTCGAGACAAAGGTCGCGACCTGCTTGCCGTGCTTTTCAAGGCGTTCGGGCATCTCTACGCGCCCTGATGCCGTGGTCACGACCACTTCGCCAGCGGCGCGGATCGCCCTGTCCGACAGATTGTCCAAGGCGCCGATCACGATCTTGGGCGTGTAGCCCGAATCAAGGAGCAGGTCCGCACCCGCTCCGGCGCCGATCAAGACGGGATCGCTGTCCCGGATGTAGCGACGCAGACCACGAAGGTCTGCAACGTCGTCGTGACCTCGTGACACGACCACCACGGGTCGCCGACGAAGCCTGGTGCGAAGACGAGGGATCCGAGCACCACCGATGAGCATCGCGTGCTCACGCTGAATGTGGTCGGAGGCGTTGGCCGCCAACGAGTCGAGCTTCGTGGCAAGACCGGATTCGGCAGAAGCGAGGTCTGTGCTCGTGCGCTGTTGATCAAGCTCCGCACCGGAGGCGACAAGGATTTCGTCCTTGAAGATCTTCCCTGCCTCAATACGAACGGTGTCGCCTGTCTTGAGTCGCAAGCTGAGGTCGATCTGGGACACGTCGACCAGCGTGATTCCCGCATGCGCGAGCATCTGCGGTCCGACGTTCGGAATGCGCCCTGAGCTGGACCGTGAGGTGTTGACGACGGCTCGGACACGCCTGTCGATCAACATTTCGGCCTGCTGGCTGTCGAGGTCGGGATGGTTGACCACGGCGATGTCGCCCTCCCGGAGCGCTGCCAGCTCTTTGTCACGACGGGCGAACCGTACGGTGCCCACAATCCCCCTCGCCTCAGGCGGCAGGGGCGTCTTGCGGTTGCGGATGGCCATCGCGACCCATGTTGCCACGGACCTCAAGAGATGATCGGGAGGCGCGACGGCGGCGTGTGGGCGCGGGAAATGCCTAGGATCGGGCGAGGTCGAGCAGCTCGCGGGCGTGTGCCTGTGCAGCCGCGGAATCTTCTTGGCCGGCCAGCATACGGGCAAGCTCGTCGACGCGGTTGTCGTCGCCGAGTTCAACCACAGAACTGCTGGTGATGGTCCCGTCGTCGTCCTTGGTCACCACAAAGTGATGGTGCGCGAACGCGGCCACTTGCGGAAGGTGCGTCACGGCGATGACCTGGGCGTGCTCGGCAAGTCTGGCGAGTCGACGTCCAACCTCAACTGCTGCCTTGCCGCCGATTCCGGCATCAACCTCATCGAAGACAAGCGTTGGTACGGTCGTGCGATCGGCAAGCACGACTTCGAGTGCCAACATCAAGCGTGACAGCTCGCCGCCACTTGCTCCCTTGTGCAGCGGTCGCAGGCCTGTGCCGCTGTTGGCCGCAAACTGGAACTCGACCTCGTCAACGCCGTGAGCCGCTGGAACGGCATCGTCAGCAGATGTCACCTGGACGACCAGACGAGCTGCCGGCATGGAGAGCTGTGCGATCTCTGTGTCGACCAGACCTGACAGTCGCTGAGCCGCTTCGGTGCGGAGATCCGACATGACCCGGGCCAGCCGCATGGTCTCCGGAACGAGCTGGGCCTGTTCGGCTTCGAGTTCTTCGATCGACGCGTCATCGTGGCTGAGCTCGTCGAGTCTCGCCGCGCTCTTCTCGGCCCACGCCATGACGTCGTCGAGTGTTGGTCCGTACTTGCGCTGCAGACCTGATAGGGCCGCGCGTCGTTCTTGGATCGTGGCCAGTCGCTCGGGGTCAAGCTCAACACCGCCGGAGTAGCCGGCAAGCTCGGTTGCCACCTCGTCGAGCAGGATCCCCAGCTCGTGCACCCGCTCCCCCAAGGCGTCGAGCGCAGGATCGTGTCCGGCGGATTCGCGCAGGGCCGTTGACGCCTCGGCGATCTTGGTTCGCGCAGCCTGCAGATCACCGTCACCGGCGAGGGCACGTTGTGCCTGATCGGCTGCCCGTGCCAAGGACTCGGAGTGGGCCAACCGGCTCTCGTCGGCCTTGAGTGTCTCGTCCTCACGTGGTTCGGGAGCCACCTGCTCGATCTCGTCGAGTCCGTATCGGAGCACATCCAGCTCGCGCGCCCGCTCCTGCGCATGTGTGCGCAGCTCATTGAGGGTTCGCTCGACGATCCGCCAACGGCGGTAGACCGGCTCGTACGCCTTGGCCGCAGCCGTGAACTCGGCACCAGCAAAGCGGTCGAGTGCTGAGCGTTGCTCCGTCGAACGCAACAGGCGGTGCTGATCGGACTGCCCGTGTACGGCGACGAGCTCGTCGGTGACCTCGGCAAGCAGCGCCGCCGGAACCGTCGCACCGCCGGCGAGTGCCCGTGACCGTCCCTGAGCTGACAGAACGCGTCCAAGGATGACCACATCGTCGTCGATCCGCCCGCCAGCTTCTTCAACGGCCGCGACGGCCGCCGCACCCGCGGGTACGCCGATACTCGCCTCGACACGAGCCTGATCGGCGCCCTGGCGTACGAGGCCAAGGTCAGCGCGGTCACCGCGCAGGAGCCCGAGTGCCGTCACGACCATGGTCTTGCCTGCACCAGTTTCGCCGGTGATCACGGTGAATCCGGACGACAGCTCCAACTCAGCGGAGTCGATGACGCCCAGCGAGGAGAGTCGCAGGTGTTGCCACATCAGCTCTCACCGCGCTGACGTCGTTCAGCTGCCCCGCGCCAGCCGTTGATGGGGAGGTCGAACTTGCGAACCAGTCGATCCGTGAACGATGCAGGCTGGAGCCGTGCCAGTCGCACGGGCGTCGCACCCTTGCGGACTTCGACTCGTGCACCGAACGGCAGGTCAGCCGCACGGCGTCCGTCGCACCACAGGACACCGGTGGACTGCTCGCCGACAATCTCGATCGCCAGCGTCGAGTCGGGCGACACCACGAGGGGCCTTGCGAAGAGCGCGTGAGCGCTGATCGGAACCATCAGGAGCGCCGAAACCTCGGGCCAGACGATGGGTCCACCCGCACTGAAGTTGTAGGCGGTCGAGCCAGTCGGTGTTGCGCAAACGACTCCGTCGCAACCCCAGCGGGAAACGGGCCGGCCATCGATCTCGACGACGATCTCGAGCATGCGCTCGCGTGCCGCCTTTTCAACAGACGCCTCGTTGAGCGCCCAGTTGGTCGCAACGATCTCGCCGCCGACGGTGACTGCGACATCAACCGTTAAACGCTCCTCGACCGTGAAACTGCGATCAACAACTCCGCGTACGACGTCATGCAGGTCTTCGGCGTCGGCCTCAGCCAGGAATCCGACGTGTCCGAGGTTCACGCCCAGCACCGGTGTATCGGTGCCCCGACACAGCTCGGCAGCGCGAAGAATCGTGCCATCGCCGCCGAATACGACTGCAAGTTCGCATCCCTGCGCCGCCCCAGGCGCGGCGGCGACGACATCAGTCGCTTCGAGACCTGCGGCCCTGAGCTGATCGACCTCGGTGTCCAGGATGCGCACATCCAGACCTTTGGCTCGCAGATCAGCCGCGAATGCCGCAGCAATCTTTGTGGCCTCATCACGAGCAACATGGACCGCAAGCAGGATTGTCCTCATGATGGCGTCCTCGAGGTGTCGAGCGGTCCGGCGGCAACAACGTCGTGTGCTGCGTCAATCGTGGGAGGCTCGGCGTCAGTGCGCAGCCAGCAGAAGTATTCGACGTTGCCAGCGGGACCGGGGAGCGGACTAGGCGCCAGCGCACGGGTTCCCCATCCGAGCTCGGACGCCGAGAGGCACACGCGATGGACAGCGTCAGCATGCAGAAGCGGATCGCGGACCACGCCGTTCTTGCCGAGGTTGGCCTTGCCGACCTCGAACTGCGGCTTGATCATCAGCACGATGTCGCCTCCGTCCTCGCACACCCGCGTCAATGCCGGCATGACCACCGTAAGGGAGATGAACGACAGATCGGACACGACGAGCCC
>NZ_JAKFEL010000097.1:0-5325 GCF_036675695.1 Aeromicrobium sp. | reverse complement strand
CGGTAACCTGAACGTTATGCCTGACAAGCCCTGGGTGATGCGCACCTACGCCGGACACAGCTCGGCGACCGAGTCCAATGCGCTCTACCGACGCAACCTCGCGAAGGGTCAGACCGGTCTCTCGGTGGCCTTCGACCTGCCCACGCAGACCGGCTACGACCCTGACCACGAGCTCAGTCGTGGCGAGGTCGGCAAGGTCGGTGTGCCGATCCCGCACCTCGGCGCGATGCGCCAGCTGTTCAAGGACATCCCGCTCGACACCATGAACACGTCGATGACGATCAACGCCACCGCGATGTGGCTGCTCGCGATGTACGAGGTCGCTGCGGAGGAGCAGGGCGTCGACCCCGCCCAGCTTTCGGGCACGACCCAGAACGACATCATCAAGGAATACCTTTCGCGCGGCACGTACGTCTTCGGTCCCGCACCGTCGCTGCGTCTGACGACCGACATGATCGCCTACACGGTCAGCACGATCCCGAAGTGGAACCCGCTCAACATCTGCAGCTATCACCTGCAGGAAGCCGGCGCGACTCCGACGCAGGAGCTGGCATACGCCCTGACGACCGCAATCGCCGTCCTCGACGCCGTACGTGATTCGGGCCAGGTGCCGCCCGAGGAGTTCGAGGCCGTCGTCGGACGCATCTCGTTCTTCGTCAACGCAGGCGTGCGGTTCATCGAAGAGATGTGCAAGATGCGCGCGTTCGGTCGGCTCTGGGAGGAGATCACCCGTGAGCGCTACGGAGTGACCGACCCCAAGATGCGCCGCCTTCGCTACGGCGTGCAGGTCAACTCGCTCGGCCTGACCGAAGCGCAGCCCGAGAACAATGTCCAGCGCATCGTGCTCGAAATGCTCGGTGTGACGCTGAGCAAGGACGCCCGCGCCCGCGCCGTACAGCTTCCGGCGTGGAACGAGGCGCTCGGTCTGCCGCGTCCATGGGATCAGCAGTGGTCGCTGCGTCTCCAGCAGGTGCTTGCCTTCGAGTCGGACCTCCTGGAGTACGACGACATCTTCGAAGGCTCGGTCGTGATCGAGGCCAAGGTTGCCGAGCTCGTCGCCGGTGCCAAGGAAGAGATCGACCGCGTCCAGGCGATGGGCGGTGCCGTTGCTGCCGTCGAGTCGGGCTACATGAAGCAGGCGCTGGTCGGTTCGCACGCTGAGCGTCGCGCCCGTATCGAGTCGGGCGAGATGAAGGTTGTCGGCGTCAACGCATACACCGAGACCGAACCGTCGCCACTGACTGAGGACCTCGACGCCGCGATCATGACGTCAGATCCCGAAGCTGAAGCCAACGCCATTGCCGATGTGATCGCGTGGCGCGCGCAGCGCGACCAGGGAGCCGTCGATGAGGCACTGGATCGCCTTCGTGCCGAGGCCAAGACCGAGACCAACCTCATGGAAGCAACGCTCGCGGCTGTACGCGCTGGAGCAACTGTGGGCGAGTGGGCCGGCGCACTGCGTGAGGTGTTCGGCGAGTACCGCGCACCCACCGGTGTCAGCGGTGTCGTGGGCGTTGCCGATTCAGGCAAGGAGCTCACCGCCGTACGCGAGAAGGTCAAGAAGACGGGGGAGGAGCTCGGCACCCGTCTGCGCTTCCTCGTCGGCAAGCCAGGACTCGATGGGCACTCCAACGGTGCTGAGCAGATCGCCGTACGCGCGCGCGATGCCGGCTTCGAGGTCATCTACCAGGGCATCCGTCTCACACCCGCTCAGATCGTCGCTGCGGCCATCGCAGAGGACGTCCACTGTGTCGGCCTGTCGATCCTGTCCGGCTCGCACATGGAACTCGTGCCCGAGGTGCAGAAGGCCATGGCCGAGGGCGGTATCGGAGACGTGCCCCTGATCGTCGGCGGCATCATTCCCGAGTCAGACGCCCGCAAGATGGAGGTCGCCGGTGTTGCCGCGGTGTTCACGCCGAAGGACTTCGGCATGACGGCCATCATGGATCGCATCGTCGACGAGATCCGCAAGGCCAACCACCTCAGCGACTAGTTGAGGTGGCGGTAGTCCTTCGGAAGTCCACCGCTGGCGTTGACGTCCTTCGCGAGATCCTGCAGAGCCATCAGCGCGACTGATTGGCTGAACGGGCCGTACGACACGCGCGCGACGCCCAGCTCCTGCATACGGGGGAGTGCCACCGAGCCGGGCGCACCGATCAACGTGAGCTTCTGCGGGCCCCATACGTCCACGATTGCCTTGATGTCGTCCTCCGACACCGCGCCAGGGACGAACACAACCGGGGCGCCAGCGGCGAGATAGGACGAGCCGCGCTCGATGGCATCAGCGAGTACTTCAGCGTGGGGGCGGTCGCCGGCGCGGAGGAAGGCATCCGTACGCGCGTTGAGGACGAACTCGACGCCCTCGGCCTGAGCAGCAGCGATCACTGCCTCGACGACGGCGACGGACTCGGCGAGGGGCTTCATCTGGTCCTCGATGTTGGCACCGACGGCACCAACGCCGATCGCCTTGCGCGTGGTCTCGCCGGCATTGCCGTAGCCCGCTTCGAGGTCCGCCGTGACGGGAAGCTCCGTGGCAGCCACGATGCGGCCGACAGCGGCGATCATCAGGTCGACGGGGATGTTCTCGCCGTCCTCGTACCCGTGCGCGACGGCGATCGAGTGGCTGGCTGTGGCAAGTGCCTGGGTGCCCTCGACCTCGGCCACGATCTTGGCGCTGATCGCGTCCCAGACGTTGACGACGGTGAGAAGTTTCGGGTTGGAGTGAAGGGCGAGAAGTGTGGTGGCCTGTTCGGCGACGTTGGTCATACGGGAAGGCTAGCCAGTCCTTCGTGGAACCCAAGCGGGCCTGTGCCCTAGGCTCGAACTGCCGTTAGGCAGCGATCTTGACCCGGTCCTTCTTCTTGACCTTGACGAGCTTGCGCTTCTTGACGGTGTAGCCCTCGGGAAGAGTCCCCTTCTTCATCATCTGGATGGGGCAGCGCTTGCAGGCAGGCTTGTCGCTGCAGCACTTGCTCTTGGGCTTCGGAGGCACATTGCTATCGTACAACGTGTAGGTGAGGCTCGCCTTACTCGCCAGCCTTATCCAGAACAGGGAGACATTGCTCATGGCAGCACCAGCGTTCGTCAAACAGCTCAACGAGCAGCTCGGCAACGAGTTCGGAGCCCATCAGCAATACATCGCGATCGCGACGTACTTCGACGCGCAGACGATGCCGCAGATGGCTGCGCTGTTCTACCAGCAGGCCATCGAGGAGCGCGACCACGCCATGATGATGGTGCGCTACCTCCTGGACGCCGATGAGCAAGTCACCATCCCGGCCCTCGATGCCCCGCGGGCGGACTTCAAGAACGTGATCGAGCCGGTGGCTGCCGCTCTCGAGCAGGAGAAGCGCGTCACTGAGCAGATCAACGATCTGACCCGGATCGCTCGCGAGAACAACGACTACGCCTCGGACCAGTTCATGCAGTGGTTCATCAAGGAACAGGTTGAGGAAGTCTCCAAGATGAGCGATCTGCTGGCGGTCGTGACGCGCTCCAAGGACGACTACGAGCGCATCGAGGACTGGGTTGCCCGCGAGGACAAGAACGAAGGCAACGACCCGACTGCCCCGGCCATCGCCGGTGCGTAAAGCACTGGTTGCTGTCGCGCTGCTGCTCGCAGCGGGTGGCTGCAACAACGGCGAGGACGACCAGCCCGGTACGTCGACTGACCTCGCCATCACGGTGATTGCTGACGAGGGCGCCGAGCCGGTCGAGATGCACCTGACGTGCGACCCGCCCGGTGGCGACCATCCGCAGCCTGCGGAGGCCTGCGCGAAGATCAAGGATGCCGGGCTCAACGTGTTCCAACCGATCCCCAAGGATCAGGCCTGCACGATGATCTTCGGCGGCCCGCAGACCGCGACGATCGCTGGTACCTACAAAGGCGCGCACGTAGAGGCGTCGTTCAACCGCAGCAATGGCTGCGAGATCGACCGCTGGGAAAAGCTCGGCACAACAGTCTTCGACGTGCCTCTTCAATGAAAGGCGCGCGCCTCGTACCTCGCCGCTGCCGGACTTCGTCCGGGCGCCCTGCCCTCGCTTCGCTCGGGCCCACAGCTCGCCTTGGCAGCTAGAACAGTCTGAGCGAGGGGTCGTCGATGCCTCGAAGGGCGTCATAGTCGACGACAACGCACTCGATGCCACGGTCCTGGGCCAATGTGCGGGCCTGCGGCTTGATCTCCTGGGCCGCGAAGATCCCGCGCACTGGCCGCAGGGCCGGATCGCGGTTCATCAGCTCGAGATAGCGGGTGAGCTGCTCGACGCCGTCGATGTCACCGCGGCGCTTGATCTCGACGGCGACAGAGGCGCCGCCCCCGTCCTTGCAGAGCAGGTCGACCGGGCCGATCGCCGTCATGAACTCGCGTCGTACGAGGCTCATTCCTTCGCCCAGGGCGACGGTGTGCTCGGCGAGGAGCTCCTGCAGGTGCTTCTCGACGCCGTCCTTCTGCAGTCCGGGATCGATTCCGAGCTCGTGCGCGGAGTCATGCAGGATCTCTTCGATCGTGATGCGCAGGGTGTCGTCGGTCTTGCCAGCGGTGACGGTCCATTCGATGCCGCCGTCGTCGCCGGTGCCTTCACGCAGCGTGCACGGCGGGCTCATCCAGTTGAGTGGCTTGTAGGACCCACCGTCGGAGTGAATCAGCACTGAGCCGTCGTTCTTGACCATGATCAGACGTGTGGCGAGTGGGAGGTGGGCGGCGAGGCGGCCGGCATAGTCGACCTGGCACCGGGCGATGACGAGACGCATGTCAGTTCCTGATCAGTGTGCCGAGCTTGAACGCCAGCGTGACGCCAACGATCGAGCCGGCGGTGGTGATGCCGTCGTCACCCTTGAGTGCCACGGTCTCGCCGTCAACGGAGTATGTACCGACCCGGAAGTCCTTGATGCCCTGGTAGTCCTCGACAAAAGTGCCGTCGTCGTTGAAGTGCACGGTCCACTCGGCTGCCTCGTCGGACCAGGTGCCGACGAGGTCGGCCTTGTCGGGTGTCGCAGAGGTCGAAGGTGATGCGGATTCGGAGGTGCTGGGGGAGGCCCCTGGTTCGGCCTTGTTGCCGGAGTCATTGCACCCGGAAACAGCCAGCAAAGCGGTCACAGCCACGCTTGTGGCAAGTGTCATACGCAGATTCATCCATCTCCCCTGTGAGTCACGTTAGTCTGTCACGACCCTCTTATTACTCAGGAGTAGCCATGCAGGAGATCGTCGACCAACTGGCCGGAAGCGACCGAAACGCCGAGATCGCGCGCACGCTGCTGCTGCCGTACCTCAACCACGCCGCCACGATGTACGAGAGTGGCTACGCCACCAGCGACGACATCGACGC
>NZ_JAKFEL010000067.1:0-5365 GCF_036675695.1 Aeromicrobium sp. | reverse complement strand
ATGCTGTCCGTCGGCACCAAGGTCGACATCTCGTGGCGGCCGGAGTACGCCTTCCTGCTCGACGCGAGCCAGGACGCGCACGCCGGCATCGAGGAGGACTAGTGGCGGCGACGCTCGATGACGTCGCGCACAGCGCCAAGGCGAGGCGGAAGCGGACCGGCTACTGGTTGATCCTGCCGGGCGCGGTGTGGCTCGGGCTCTTCTTCGTGGTTCCGCTGTTCTCGCTGATCTCGGCCAGCCTCTACGACCCCACCGGCTCGGTCGAGACCGGCTACTCGGTGACCTGGCACATCCAGAACTTCTCCGACGCGTTCGACCAGTACAAGGGCACGCTGTGGCGCTCGCTCTGGTACGCAGGGGTCACCACCGCCGTGTGCTTCGTGATCGGCTACGTCCTGGCGTACGCCATCGCGTTCAAGGCAGGCCGCTGGAAGAACCTGATGCTGATCCTGGTGATCGCGCCGTTCTTCACGAGCTTCCTGCTGCGGACGCTGTCGTGGAAGCTGATCCTGGCCGACGACGGCTTCGTGGTCGACTTCATGAAGGCGACCCACCTGATCGACATCCTGCAGATGCTCCAGCTCAGCGGCGACGATCGGCTGCTCAACACCCCGTTCGCGGTGATTGCCGGGCTGACCTACAACTTCCTGCCGTTCATGGTGCTGCCGCTCTACGCCAGCCTGGAGAAGATCGACACGCGTCTCATCGAGGCATCGAGCGACCTCTACGCGTCGCCGGCGAAAGGATTCTTCAAGGTGACCTTGCCGCTGTCGATGCCCGGAGTCGTCGCCGGCACCTTGCTGACCTTCATCCCGGCAGTGGGTGACTTCATCAATGCCGAACTGCTCGGCAGTCCCAACGAGCGCATGGTTGGCAACGACATTCAGTCGCTGTTCGACATCGGTGACTACGCCGCCGCCGGCGCCCTCTCGGTGATCCTGATGGCCATCATCGTCGCCCTCGTCCTCGTCTGGGTCCGAAACTCCGGGACGGAGGACCTGGTATGACACGCGCGGCGGCGATCCGTCGTTGGATCGGTGAGCACCTGGTTCTGTTCCTCGGAATCCTCGTGCTGATCTACACATTCGTGCCGATCGTGGTCGTGACGTTGATGAGCTTCAACGACAGCAGCAGGTCCCGCAATCTCTACAAGTTCCAGAGCTTCACGTGGGACAACTGGCTCCATCCGTGGGAGCCCAACGGCATGAAGGAGTCGGTCGTCCTCAGCATCCAGATCGCCTTTCTGGCGACGGCGTTGGCCACGATCCTCGGCACGCTCGCTGCGTTCGCGCTCGTCAGGCACCGCTTCAAGGGTCGGTCGGCGGCCAACGTGATCATCTTCCTGCCGATGGCCTCGCCCGAGATCGTGATGGGCTCGTCGTTGTTGGCGTTGTTCGTCTCGAGCGGCTTCGGCGGGCAGCTGGGCTTCTGGACGATCTTCATCGCTCATGTGATGTTCTGCCTGTCCTTCGTGATCGTGACGGTGAAGGCTCGCCTGAGCGGTCTCGACGACAACCTCGAACAAGCGGCGATGGACCTGTATGCCACCGAGTCTCAGACGTTCTGGCGGGTCACGTTTCCGCTGGTGCTGCCCGGGATCATTGCGGCTGCCCTGCTGAGCTTCTCGCTGTCGTTCGACGACTTCATCATCACGAACCTGAACTCGGGCCAGGAGGTTACCTTCCCGATGTTCGTGTGGGGGGCGTCGCAGCGGGGCGTTCCCATGCAGGTCAATGTCATCGGCACCGCGATGTTCCTCATCGCCATCAGCATCGTGTTGGTCGGTGAGTTCGGACGCCGCAGGCAGAAGGTCGCCGCCTGAGTCGTGAAATACTCGACCCGTGGAGACCTCGGACCTCGTGCTGTTGCGCAAGGCACGCGACCAGATGGATCGCGAGTACGCGCGGCCGCTCGATGTCACGGCGTTGGCACGCACAGCGCTGATGTCCCCGGGCCACTTCTCGCGCAGCTTCCGTGATGCGTTCGGCGAGACGCCGTACGGCTATCTGATGACACGCCGTATCGAGCGCGCGATGGCGTTGCTGCGGCGCGGTGACCTCTCGGTCACGGAGGTCTGCTTCGAGGTCGGCTGTTCGTCGCTGGGCTCGTTCAGCGCCAAGTTCTCGGAGCTGGTCGGCGAGAGCCCAAGCGCCTATCGCGCCCGCCCGCACGACCAGAACACCACGCTTCCCTGCATCGAGAAGATCTACACCAGACCGATCAGGAATGGAGAAGCGCGAGGAGCTGTCTGAGCCCTAGCGTGAGGGCCATGGATATCAAGATCTCAACCAGCTACCTCAACGTCGACGATCCCGATGCGGCACTCGTGTTCTACCGCGATGTGCTCGGGTACGACGTTCGCAACGATGTCGGCCAGGGCGAAATGCGCTGGATCACCGTCGGTCCGGCTTCGCAGCCGGACGTCTCCGTCGTGCTCGGTCCAGCGGCTCCCGAAGCGCCTCCCGCCGAGCGCAAGCTGCTCGCCGACATGATGGCCAAGGGCATGATTGGCCTCATGCAGTTCACGACGGACGACCTGGACGCGACGTTCGAGAAGCTCCAGGCTTCGGGCGCCGATGTCGTGCAGGAACCCATCGATCAGCCGTGGGGTGTCCGCGACTGTGCGGTACGGGACCCCGCAGGCAACATGCTCCGCTTCAACCAGGCCTGAGACGTGTGCATGCCTGCCATGTGGTCCGCGCGATCAGAGCAGGCCCTGCGCCTCCGTCAGGACACCGCGCAGGATCTGCTCGATCTCGTCGAAGTGCGACTGGTCGGCGATCAGGGGCGGCGACAGCTGGATGACCGGGTCGCCTCGGTCGTCGGCCCGGCAGTAGAGACCACCGTCGAACAACGCCTTTGAGAGGAAGCCACGGAGGAGCTTCTCCGACTCCGCGTCGTCGAAGCTTTCCTTCGTGGCCTTGTCCTTGACGAGCTCAATGCCGTAGAAGTAGCCATCGCCGCGTATGTCGCCGACGATGTCGAGGTCGAGGAGCTTCTCCAGCGTGCCGCGGAATGCGCCTTCCGTGTCGCGCACGTGCTCGTTGATCTTCTCGCGTTCGAAGATGTCGAGGTTGGCCATCGCCACCGCGGTCGAGACCGGGTGGCCACCGAAGGTGTAGCCATGAAGGAAGCTCGTGTTGCCCTCCAGGAACGGCTCCATGATCCGGTCGGAAGCGATCATCGCGCCGAGCGGTGAGTAGCCGGACGTCAGACCCTTGGCGCAGGTGATCATGTCGGGGACGTAGCCATAACGGTTTGCGCCGAACATGTCGCCGAGGCGACCGAACGCGCAGATCACCTCATCCGACACGAGCAGTACGTCGTGGCGGTCGCAGATCTCACGTACGCGCTGGAAGTAGCCGGGCGGGGGAGGGAAGCAGCCGCCGGCGTTCTGTACCGGCTCGAGGAACACGGCGCATACCGTGTCGGGACCCTCGGCGATGATCGCGTTCTCGATCTCGTCTGCGGCCCACTGCCCGAATGCCTTCTCGTCCATCGTCTGATCGGGCGCGCGGTAATAGTTGGTGTTGGCAACGTGCACCGTCGTGGGCACCAGAGGCTCGTACGGTTCCTTGAGGCCCGGGATGCCCGTGATCGAGAGGGCACCATGCGTGGTGCCGTGATAGGCGATCTGGCGGCTGATGACCTTGGTCTTGTTGGGCTTGCCGGTCAGCTTGAAGTACTGCTTGGCGGCCTTCCATGCCGTCTCGACTGCCTCACCGCCGCCCGTCGTGAAGAACACCCGGTTGAGGTCGGCTGGCGCGTAGCCAGCGATCCGTTCGGCGAGTTCGATGGCATTGGGGTGCGCGAACGTCCAGATCGGGAAGAACGCCAGCTCCTTGGCCTGCTTGGCGGCCGCCTCAGCGAGCTCTTCGCGGCCATGGCCCGCCTGCACGACAAAGAGACCCGCGAGCCCGTCGAGGTAGCGCTTGCCCTTGGCGTCCCATATGTACATGCCGTCACCCTTGGTGATGATCGGGATGTCGTGGTCCGCGTACGAGCCGTGGCGCGAGAAGTGCATCCACAGGTGCCGCTTGCCGGCCTTCTGAAGCCGCTGGTAGTCCTCATCGGAGTAGGTCATATCGCTATGATCGCAAGATAGGTGGATCAATGACAAGGGATTTCGTCGTGTAATGCATTGTTTACCACGAAATCCGTTGCACCTGACTTGACGTATGAGGTTGGATAAGGGCATGGCTCAGAGCTCACCCACCATCAACAACGTCATCAACGGCAAGCTGGTCCCCGCAAAGGGCGGCAGTACGTACGACGTCTTCGACCCGACGACCGGCAAGGTCTACGCCTCGGCGCCCCTGTCTGGACCCGAGGACGTCGACACCGCGCTCAAGGCGGCATCAACCGCCTTCGAGACGTGGCGCGACACCACGCCGTACGAGAGACAGAAGGCGCTGCTCAAACTGGCCGCCGCGATCGACGAGCGAGCCGCGGAGATCGTCGACGTCGAGTCGCGCGACACCGGAAAGCCAAAGGCGCTCACCATGAGCGAGGAGATGTATCAGGCGACCGAAGTCATGACGTTCTTCGCCGGTGCCGCCCGCGTGCTTGAGGGCAGGTCGGCAGGCGAGTACATGAAGGGTCACACCTCGATGATCCGCCGCGAACCGATCGGCGTCGTCGCACAGGTGACGCCCTGGAACTACCCGTTGATGATGGCGATCTGGAAGATCTGCCCCGCGCTCGCGGCCGGCAACACGATCGTGCTCAAGCCCAGCGACACCACGCCGGCATCGACCTCGCTACTCGCCGAGATTGCGCAGGAGTTCTTCCCGCCCGGTGTTTTCAATGTCGTCTGCGGTGACCGCGAAACCGGCAAAGCGTTGGTGTCACACCCCATCCCGCAGATGGTCGCGATCACCGGTTCCGTGCGAGCCGGCATCGAAGTGGCCAAGGCCGCTGCCGACGGACTCAAGAAGCCGCACCTTGAGTTGGGTGGCAAGGCGCCGGTTGTGGTCTTCGACGACGCCGACCTCGCCGCCGCGGCCGAGGGCATTGCCGGCGCCGGCTACTTCAATGCCGGCCAGGACTGCACGGCTGCCACGCGTGTGCTGGTTCATCCCCGCGTCGCCGCCGACTTCACCGCGGCTCTCACCGAGGCAGCCAGGGGCACGAAGGTTGGCATGCCCGACGACGACGAGACGTACTTCGGTCCCGTCAACAACACCAACCAGCTCGCCCACGTCAGCGGGTTCATGGACGACCTGCCCGACCACGCCACCATCGAGACGGGTGGTCACCGGGTCGAGGCGCTCGGCGACGGCTACTTCTACGAGCCGACAGTGATCTCGGGCCTCAAGCAGGACGACCGCGCCAGCCAGGAGGAGATCTTCGGACCGGTGATCAC
>NZ_JAKFEL010000236.1:0-5393 GCF_036675695.1 Aeromicrobium sp. | reverse complement strand
AGCATTCGTTGCATTCGGTGTTGCACCGATAACCTTGTCCCTATGACTGACGACGAGGTTCGCGAATCCCCGACGTTCGCAGACCTCGGATTGATCGAACCGCTCGTACGCGTGTTGTCTTCCTTGGGCTACGAGACGCCGACACCAATCCAGGAACGAGCCATCCCGTCCCTGCTCGAGGGCAAGGACGTTGTGGGTCTGGCTCAGACCGGCACCGGCAAGACCGCAGCGTTCGCGCTGCCGATCTTGCAGCGCATAGACCCCACGAATCGCAAGACCCAGGCGATCGTTCTGGCCCCGACTCGCGAGCTTGCACTCCAGGTCTGTGAGGCCATCGCGGCGTACGCGACCAATCTCCCCGGCATCCGAGTGCTCCCGGTCTACGGAGGCCAGGGCTACGGCTTCCAGCTCCAGGGACTGCAGAAGGGTGCGCACATCGTGGTCGGCACCCCGGGACGCGTCATCGACCACCTCGAGCGCGGCAGCCTCGATCTGACGTCGCTGGAGTACCTCGTCCTCGATGAGGCCGACGAGATGCTCAACATGGGCTTCGCTGAGGACGTCGAGCGGATTCTCGCCGACACACCTGAGTACAAGCAGGTCGCACTGTTCTCGGCGACCATGCCCAAGCAGATCCGCTCGCTGGCCAAGAAGTACCTCCACGATCCCGTCGACATTGCGACGCCCAAGGCGACGACGTCCACGACGACAGTCCGGCAGCGCTGGATCCAGGTGTCGCACCACCACAAGTTCGATGCCATGACCCGCCTCCTCGAGGTTGAGTCCGGCGACGGCATGCTCGTGTTCGTCCGTACGAAGTCCGCCACCGAGGAGATCGCAGACAAGCTGCGTGGCCGCGGCTACTCCGCGGCTGCACTCAACGGTGACCTGGTGCAGGCTCAGCGCGAACGCACGGTGTCGCAGCTCAAGTCTGGCGCGATCGACATCATCGTCGCGACTGACGTTGCCGCTCGCGGACTCGACGTCGAGCGCATCACCCACGTCATCAACTACGACATCCCGCACGACACCGAGGCCTACGTCCACCGCATCGGTCGCACGGGCCGCGCTGGTCGCACGGGCGAGGCGATCCTGTTCGTCACCCCGCGCGAGCGTCGCATGCTCTCAGCGATCGAGAAGGTCTCAGGTCGTCCCGTCGAGGAGATGTCCGTCCCCTCGGCCGAAGAGGTGAACGAGAGCCGGGCCGGACGCTTCGCCCAGGCGATCACGTCGAGCATGGGCTCGCCGCAATTCCATGCGTTCCGCACCTTGGTCGAGGAGTATGTCTCCGAGAACGATGTCTCGATGACCGATGCCGCCGCGGCATTGGCGATCATGAGCCAGTCCGACAAGGAGTTCTTCCTCCGCCCGGATCCGCCCAAGTCGGCGCCTCGCGAGAGGGATAGCTCTTGGGGACGAGATGGCGACGCCCGTCGCAAGCCGGCCGGGTTCGACCGCAGTGATCGGCTCCCCGCCGAAGGCTCTGCGGTCTACCGGGTGTCGGTGGGCAAGCGCCACAAGATCGGCCCGTCCGCGATCGTCGGCGCACTCGCCAACGAGGGCAGTCTCAAGCGTTCGGACTTCGGCAAGATCACGCTGCTGACGGACCACTCGCTGGTCGAGCTGCCCGCCGACCTCCCCAGTGCGGTGTTCGAAGCGCTGGCCAACACCCGTATCTCGGGCAAGCTCATCGAGCTCCAGCTCGATGACGGTGCTCCGCCTCGCGCTCGTACCAGCGAGTCACACGGCAGCAAGCGTCCGTACGAGAAGAAGCAGGGCAGTTCGCAGCCCGCCAAGAAGCCGTACGCGAAAAAGGCTGCGTCCAAGAAGCCGTACGTGAAGAAGACGGGGGAGAAGAACCCCTACGAGCAGAAGGTCGCCGAGAAGTCTCGCAAGCCGCGGCACAAGTAGTCGACGCTCATCCCTAGGATGGTCTGATGTTCCGCCTCGTCAACGCGTCCCGCGGCTACGACTGGGGATCGACGGCTGACATACCCCGGTTCCTGGGTGACGAGCCAGATGGCGGTCCAGTCGCCGAGGTGTGGATCGGCACTCACCCGCTCGCTCCGTCGACGGATGACAAGGGAGTCTCGCTCGCCGATGGCGCGGGCGACCTTCCTTTCCTGGTCAAGCTCTTGGCGGCAGACCGGCCACTGTCACTGCAGGTGCACCCCAACCGCGAGATGGCGCGCGAGGGCTTCGAAGCCGAAGAGGCAGCGGGCATACCGCTCGACGCTCCGGAGCGGACCTACAAGGACCCCCACCACAAGCCCGAGATGGCGTACGCGCTGACGACATTCGACACTCTTGTCGGATTCAGGCCCACCGCCGAGATCCTGCGAGTCCTCAGCGGCATCAACACCCCGGTGACGCGGCGGCTGACCGAAGGTCTGAACGCGTCGCCCGGCTTCCCCGGCATCGTGAAGCTGGTCGAGCAGCTGCTCGTCAACCCGCCGTCAGCAGAAGAGCTCGCTGAGATCCGAGCTGCCTGCCAGACCTTGACGGATCAGGGCATCGACATCAAGCGGGCCTACGTCACTGCTCTGGAGATTGCCGAGCACTTCCCCGACGACGTCGGTGTCGTCATCTCAATGATGCTCAACCGGCTCACGCTCCAGCCAGGTGAGGCCGCCTTCCTCGGCACCGGAATCATCCACTCGCACCTCAGGGGGATGTGCCTGGAGGTCATGGCGTCGTCCGACAACGTGTTGCGAGCTGGCTTGACCAACAAGGCGCTCGACCCGGTCGGACTCGTGCGCTGCCTCGGCACCGGCATGTCCCGACTCGCGCGCGTCACCCCTGAGCCATTCGGCTTCTCGACGGACGTGTTCAGCCCCGACGTTGAAGAGTTCGCTCTTGCGGTGAGCCAATGCTCGGAGGGCTACCGCGATGACACTCCTCTCCCTCCCGCCGACAAGCGCATTCTGGTTTGCACCGGAGGCGAGGTCGAGCTCGTCAACGCCGCGGGCGAACGGCTCTCGATGTCGCGCGGCGACTCGGTCTACGCCGGCCCTGAGGATGGGGCCTTGACCATTGTGGGCACTGGCGAGGTCGCCCAGGCCTATCAGCCGACGTCGGAGACTGTGGTGGGCGAGCTGATCGACCTCGTGCCGCCTTTCGTCGAGCGGGAGCTCAAACGAGATCGTCGCGGCCGCGGTCCTTCAAGGCGCTGACAACATCTTTGACCCGCTGCGCGTGCTCCCGGGTCGTCACGAGTGTCGCGTCGACAGTGCGTACGACGATGACGTCGTGCAGGCCGACCACGGCGATGGTCGTGCCGTCCTCGGCGATGGTGAGACCGTCGGCGTCGACCCAGATCGTTCCGGGCGCCGGGGTGACGCCAATGTCCTGCAGCGCGGCGTAGTCGCCGAGGTCATCCCAGCTGAACGAGCCGGGCACCATCGCCATACCGCCCTCGAGCGAGACCGGTTCGGCGATGGCGTGGTCGATCGCGATCTTGGTCAGCGCCGGCCAGACACCGTCGAGCACGTCCTGACGATCGGGTTGCTGCCAGACGGACGCGATGCGGGTTAGCCCGTCGTGGAGCCCGGGCTGCAGGCGCGCGAGGTGGTCCAGGAGAACGCTGGTGCGGGTGACGAACATGCCGCCGTTCCAGCTGTGGTCGCCGTCGGCAACATAGGCAGCAGCCGTCGCTTCATCAGGCTTCTCGACGAAACGAGCGATTGCGCGTGCAGAGGGTGCTCCGTCGATGTCGAGGAGCGCGCCTGCCTCGATGTAGCCGAATGCGGTTGACGGGCCCGTCGGGGTGATGCCGATGGTGCTGATGAGGCCTTGTTCGGCGACGGCAACGGCCTGCCGGATCGCTTCGGCGAATGCGATCTGGTCGTCGATCACATGATCGGCGGCGAATGATCCGATGATGGCATCAGGGTCGGAGGCCCCGATGATTGCTGCGGCGAGCCCAATCGCTGGCATGGAGTCGCGCGGTGAGGGCTCGACGATCAGCGATGTGAGGTCTGGAAGCTGCTCGCCGATCGCACCCGCATGAGCCGCGCCTGTCACGACATGAATGCGCTCCGCCGGTATGAGGTCGACCAGCCGATCCCACGTCTGTTGAAGCAACGATCGACCTGATCCGTCGAGGTCGAGCAGGAACTTGGGCCTCGACGCCCGAGAGAGTGGCCACAGTCGGGTGCCGGCTCCACCAGCGGGGATCACCGCGTGGAAGGAGGTCAGCGCAGAGTTGTCGGTTGCCGGCACGTCGTCACTGTAGCGACTGGCCCAGCCCGCTCATGATCGTGATTGCCGCGGATCTCATAGGGTGACGGGGTGGAAGTCCTCGCAGAAGTCGTCAGGTCCGGTCTGGTCGAGAGTCGCCATCGCGGAGTCGCCGTACGCGTCGACGCTGCAGGTGAGGTTGTGTGGTCGATCGACGATCCCGGGACCTTGGTGTTTCCGCGTTCTGCCAACAAGCCGATCCAAGCCCTCGGCATGCTCCGGGCGGGCCTTCCTCTCGACGGCAGGCTGCTGGCAATCGCCTCGGCGAGCCACTCGGGTGAGCCCTTTCACCTCGATGCCGTACGCGAGATCCTCACCCTGGCTGGCCTCGATGAGTCGGCGCTCCAGGCGCCCGCGTCCTATCCGCTCGATCCGAAGGTGCACGCGGACTACATCCGTGCCGGCGGTGTACGGGCCCCGATCTGCATGGACTGCTCCGGCAAGCACGCCGCCATGCTTCTCACCTGTGTCACCAACGGCTGGCCGACCGATACGTACCTCGCTCCTGAGCACCCGTTGCAGGTCATCATCACGGAGACCTTCACCGAGCTCACGCAGAGCCCGCCCTCTGTGATCGGCGTTGATGGCTGTGGTGCACCACTGCTCGCGACACCACTCGTGCAGCTGGCGAGGGCGGTCGGCCGGATCGCTGCGGGAGCCCCCGGCACTCCGGAGGCAACCGTGGCATCCGCCATGAAGTCGCACCCTGAGTTCGTGAGCGGTACCAACCGTGCGGAGCTCGCTCTCGTGCGGGCCTTCCCGCAGCTGATCGCCAAGTCCGGCGCCGAGAGCGTGTACGTCGTGGCCCAGCCCGATGGTGAGGCGTTCGCGCTAAAGATCGAAGACGGCGGCGAGCGTCCGCTGTACGCCGTGATGGCTCGCGCCTTGGAGCTCGCGGGACTCAGCGCCCCGGTGCTGGTGGAGCGGCCCCAAGTGCTCGGAGGTGGACACCCAGTCGGCGAGGTTCGTACGACGTTCTGAGAACGGCTAAGGGCCCCACTCCCTGCGGAGTGAGGCCCTTCCCCGAGATTTCAGGCGTTGGTGCGCTTGCGGGCTGCGAACGCGATGCCCGAGGCGGTGACGACTCCGCCACCGACGAGCAGCCACGTCATGTCGAGTCCGCCGTTGTCGGTGTCGTCTGCGACGAGCTCAAC
>NZ_JAKFEL010000111.1:0-5428 GCF_036675695.1 Aeromicrobium sp. | reverse complement strand
GCTCGACCCGGATTCGCGTTACACCTGTGCCAACTGGCACAATTGACCCTTGGTACTGGTTCACGGATCGCATTCAGCGAGACGACCCAGTCGCCGCGAGAGGACACCATGAAGCAAGGCATTCACCCCGATTACGTCGAGACCCAGGTCACCTGCACCTGCGGCAACTCGTTCACGACCAAGAGCACAGCGCCTGAGGGCGTTCTGCGCGCCGATGTCTGCTCGGCCTGCCACCCGTTCTACACGGGCAAGCAGAAGATCCTCGACACCGGTGGACGCGTGGCCCGCTTCGAGAAGCGCTACGCCAAGAAGTAGCAACGTTCCAGCGCCGACCCCAGCCATGGCTTGGGTCGGCGCTGTTGTTGTGTCCAGCCGATCGGGAAGGAGTGCGTGATGTTTGAAGCCGTTGAGACGCTCGTCGCCGAACATGCCGAGCTCGAGCGCAAGATGTCCGATCCTGCCGTGCACTCTGACCCGGGTCTGGCCAAGAAGCTCGGTCAGCGCTACGCCGAAGTCAGCGCGATCGTGAAGACCTATCGCGACTACCAGCAGGCAACGGGCGACCTCGAGGCCGCGCGCGAGTTCGCCGCCGAGGATCCCAGCTTTGCTGCGGAGATCGAGGCTCTGGAGCCCCGCATCGCCGAGCTCAGCGAACGCCTGCAGCGACTCCTCGTACCGCGCGACCCCGCCGACTCCAAAGACGTCCTGATGGAGATCAAGGGCGGTGAGGGCGGAGAAGAGTCCGCGCTGTTCGCCGGCGACCTGCAGCGTATGTACTCGCGCTTCGCCGAGCAGCGTGGCTGGAAGACCGAGATCCTCGACTCCACCGAGTCTGCTCTGGGCGGCTACAAGTCCGTGACGATGGCAGTCAAGGCATCAGGCACTCCGGAGCCGGGCATGGCGCCGTTCGCTCAGCTCAAGTTCGAGGGTGGCGTGCACCGTGTGCAGCGCGTGCCGGTGACCGAGTCGCAAGGCCGCATACATACGTCCGCGGCAGGCGTCCTCGTCATGCCTGAGGCCGAGGACATCGACGTCGAGATCAACGACAGCGATCTACGCATCGATGTCTACCGCTCGTCGGGTCCGGGCGGCCAGAGCGTCAACACGACTGACTCGGCGGTGCGCATCACCCACGTTCCGACCGGCATCGTTGCGAGCTGCCAGAACGAGAAGAGCCAGCTACAGAACCGTGAGCAGGCCATGCGAATCCTGCGTGCTCGCCTGCTCGAAGCCGCTCAGGCGGCGGCCGATGCCGAGGCATCTGACGCTCGCAAGTCGCAGATCCGTACGGTCGACCGATCTGAGCGCATCCGCACCTACAACTTCCCCGAGAACCGCCTCTCGGATCACCGCACCGGTTTCAAGGCCTACAACCTCGACCAGGTGATGGATGGCGCACTCGACGACGTCATCACCTCACTGGTTGAGGCTGACCTCGCGGCCCGTCTCGACGCCGTCGAAGCCGGGGAATGAGCGGAGTACGTACGCAGGCTGAGCGGTTGCTCGCCGAGGCGACGGAGATTCTCGAGGCAGCTGGCGTCGAGTCGGCGAGGCATGACGCCGAGTCGCTGCTCAGCCACGTCACGGGCGTCCCGCGCATGGCATTGGTCGGCATGGCGAGGCCCGATGGCATCCAGAAGGACGCCTTCCTCAAACTGATCGAGGCCCGTGCCTCGCGCATCCCGCTGCAGCACCTGACCGGCTCGGCCGCATTCAGATACGTCGACCTCGAGGTCGGTCCGGGTGTATTCGTGCCGCGACCCGAGACCGAGATGCTCGCCGGTTGGGCGATCGAACACGCCAAGACCCTCACCGGTCCCGTCGTGGTCGAGCTGTGCGCAGGCTCCGGCGCGATCTCGCTTTCGATCGTGCACGAGGTGCCGAGCGCCCGAGTCCACGCTGTCGAGCTCGACGAGCCGGCGTACGAGTGGGCGCAGCGCAACCTCGACGGCACCGGTGTTGACCTCCGGCTCGGCGACATGGCCGAGGCGTTTCCAGATCTCGACGGCTCAGTCGACATCGTCGTGGCCAACCCGCCCTACATACCGCTTGATGCGTGGGAGAGCGTGGCGCCAGAAGTACGCGATCACGACCCCTCGCTCGCGCTTTGGTCGGGCGATGACGGCCTCGACGCCATGCGGGTGCTCGAGCAGACGGCCTGGCGCCTGCTCAAGCCTGGGGGAGTCGTCGGCGCCGAGCACGCAGACGCGCAAGGCGAGTCGGCTCCGGAGGTGTTCGTTTCGCGCTGGACCAACGTCCGAGACAACCTCGATCTGGCTCGCCGACCCCGTTTCGTGACGGCAACCAAACCTGCCGGCTGACGGCAGATAGTCTGATGCCCTTATGGGCGGCGACCTGGCACTCTACGGGGCCTCGTTCGCCGTAGGTATCGGATCGGCGCTGCTCCCGATCTTCATCAATGCGGAGCTGTTCGTCGGCAGCCTCGGCGCCACCGTCGACAGCCGAGTGACCCTCGTGCTCGCGATCCTGTGCCTGGTCATCGCCACAGTGATCGGCAAGGCATTCGTCTTCCAGCTCGCCCGTACCGGCAGTCGCAAGATCCGGTCGTCCGTGGAACGAAAACCCCCACGCAACAAGCTGTTCGCCCAGGTGCGCCGGCTGAGTGATTGGCTGCTGACGTTGCTCGACCGGCCGTACGCGGGTGCGATCACAGCGTTCGCCTCATCGCTGACCGGTATCCCACCGTTGGCGATCGTGACGATCCTTGCCGGAGCCTCCCGGCAACCCCAATGGTTGTTCCTGTCCATGGTGTTCATCGGGCGACTGCTCCAGTTCCTCGCGATCGCCTTCGTCCTCCACGGCATCAGCTGGTTCTAGCTCCACCTAGGATGACTCCGTGAAGTTCGACTGCGCCGTGCCCGAGGAGTTCGACAAGGGACTCAAGGCCGCCAAGACCGCTCTCGACTCCGGCAACCTCGTCGTCCTGCCGACCGACACGGTCTACGGACTCGCTGCCGACGCCTTCTCCCCACACGCTGTGCAGACCCTGCTCGATGCGAAGGGGCGGAGCCGTCAGATGCCGCCGCCTGTTCTGGTCGGCGCACCCACGACGCTGGATGCGCTTGCCGCTGAGGTGCCGTCCTGGCTGCGCGCCGCCGTCGACGAGTTGTGGCCCGGGCCGCTCACGGTGATCCTCAGGCAGCAGTCATCGCTGACCTGGGACCTCGGCGAGACTCACAACACCGTGGCCGTGCGCATGCCCGACGACGAACGTGCTCTCGCGCTCCTCAAGCAGACTGGGCCGCTCGCCGTCAGCAGCGCCAACATCACCAGCCAGCCGGCAGCCCAGACGATCGAAGAGGCCGAGAAGATGCTCGGCACCAAGGTCGCGGTCTACCTCGATGGTGGCCCATCTGCGTCTGGCGTGCCGTCGACGATCCTCGACGCGACCGGGACGACCCCTCGCATCCTGCGAGCTGGGGGAGTCACCCTCGAGGTGTTGCACGCATACAACAACACGATCGAGCCAGCGGACGAGGTCAGCTGACCGATGCGCGAATATCTCGTCGTCTTCGGCATCTCCCTCGGAGTCACCTATCTCCTGGCATCGATCGCGCGCCAGCTCGCCGTACGCTTCGGCGCCGTTGCGCGAGTGCGCGACCGCGATGTGCACGCGATCCCGACTCCCTACTTCGGCGGTCCCGCGATGTTCGGCGGATTGCTGGCGGCCTATCTCGTCTCCATGCACCTGCCGTTCCTGTCGCTCGCCGACTCGACGGTGTTCGGCCCCGTACGCGGGGTGCTGCTCGGCGGAGCGGTCATCTGTCTGGTCGGGATCATCGACGACCTGTATGAGCTAGACGCACTCAGCAAGTTCGCTGGGCAGGTGCTCGCCGCGATCATCGTCGTCACGCAGGGCGTGCAGTTCTTCTACCTGCCGCTCTACGGCAACTACCTCGGCCTCGACCAGATCCAGGCCATGATCTTCACGGTCATCCTGATCGTCGGCACCGCCAATGCGGTCAACTTCGTCGATGGTCTCGACGGCTTGGCCGCAGGCATTGTCGCAATCGGCGCGGTCGCGTTCTTCGCGTACGCGTTCATCCTCGCCGTCGAGAACGGGGAGACCCGCGCGATTGCTGCAGCGTTGCTCACGGCGGCTCTGGCGGGTGCCTGCATCGGCATACTCCCGCACAACTTCTTCCCGGCTCGAATGTTCATCGGCGACTCAGGCTCGATGCTGATCGGCTTCGTGCTGGCGTGTTCCTCGATCAGTCTCACCGGCCAGTTCCCGGCGACGAGCCTGACCGAGGGCGTCGGCGGCGCGGAGGTCAACAGCTTCCTGCCTGCCCTGCTCCCGTTGATCCTCCCCTTCACGATCCTGCTGGTTCCATTCATCGACCTGGGCCTCGCTGTGGTCAGACGTACGCGGGCTGGAAGGTCACCGTTCAGCCCGGACAAGATGCACATCCATCACCGGCTGCTCGAGATCGGCCACTCCCACCGGCGCGCAGTGCTGTTGATGTACGCCGGAGCGGGCCTGGTGGCGTTCGGCAGTGTCGTCATCAGCCTGTTCAGCGGATGGCAGTCGATCGCCGGATTCGGGGTGCTCGCCGTGCTCACTGCAGCAGCCGTTTTCCTGCTGCCGAAGCTCGATGAGAAGGTCTGGTCCTAGGACCATCCCAAGTTGGAGCGCGTTCGGCGCTCGTGATAACTTTCACGAACAGATTGCGAGCCTTGCTCGTGACCCCGAACCACCGAGGATGGCCGCCGAAAATGACGACCAACGATGAACGATGAAGGACTCGACGGTTCTCCCGACGCGGCCGAACTTGGAGTCTGGCGTCTCGTCGGTCTCGGAATGCTTTTCGTCGGCAACATCGTCGGCGGGCTCGTACTCGGATGGCTCGCAGATCGACACTGGAGCACCTCGCCGGTCTTCGTCCTTTCGGGTATCGCGATCGGCATGGTCACTGCGTTCATCAGCGCCTGGCTGCAGATCAGATCGTTCCTCCGCACGTGAGGGATCGATGACAGAGAGGAGCTGGACGCGATGACATCGGCTCCGTCCTTCACCCGCTCCATCCGCAACCAGAAGCGCGCGCTCATCACTGCCGGCTGCCTTGTCATCGCCTGCGTCTGGATCAGCGTCCCTCTCGGCGAGTGGCGCAGCGGGTTGTTCCTTGCGATTGGCATCGTCCTCGGTGCGATCAACCACCTGCTCACCGAGCACTTCCTGCTTAGATCCGTCGAGAGCGGCGAGCTTCCGTCCCGCAAGCAGTACGCGTCGGCGTCGCTCTTCCGCCTGCTCGGTGTCTCCGGCGTGGCCGTTGTCTTGGCCGCCGTCTTCTGGCCCCATGGTGCTGCCGTACTGTTCGGTCTGGCCATCTTCCATCTCATCGCCCTGGTCTTCACGGGCATCCCACTCCTCCGAGAGGTGCGCAAGGAATTGAACGAGCAGATTGAG
>NZ_JAKFEL010000201.1:0-5504 GCF_036675695.1 Aeromicrobium sp. | reverse complement strand
GTCACGAGATGGGCTGCCATCTCGGAGAACAGATCGTAGAACGATGTCTCAGTTGGTCGAATGCGAAAACGCACGACAAACTCCCGTCAGTGCTGGATAGGGCACGCCCATGCTAGATGCACAACGAACTGGAGTGTCAATCGCGGGTGCCAATCGGTCAGCCAGCCTGGACGATACCGAGGAGCTCGTCGACTTCTCGCTGCGAGAGATGGCCTTCCTTGGCGGAGGCCGCGATCATCAGCCGACTCGTCAACTCGATCTCGTCGAGTGCCTGGTCGTCGCGGAGGCGACTGTCCAAGGGCTCTGGCATTCGTGGTCTCCCAGTGGTGATGTACTCCGTCACGAAACGGCCATCGTAGCGGCGAGAGGGTTCAGTTCTCCATGCCACGGCCGTCGATCATCCCCTGAATTCGAGGCTAGACCCTACGGCGTCCCCGCGCAGGACTTTCAAGATTGGACTGGCAGACTTGGGTCGCAGGGCCTTTAGCTCAATTGGCAGAGCAGCGGACTTTTAATCCGCGGGTTGTGGGTTCGAGTCCCACAGGGCCCACTTCGCCGATGGAGGCCGGCTGTTCTTTGGCCGGTCTCATTCGGCGAATTTGAGTAGAGTGCGAGAACCCCTTGGGTGGGCCCCCGCTGCGCGGTCACGAGCGAAGCGAGTGCGCAGTAGGGGATCGAGTCCCACAGGGCCCACTTGATGGTCGGGATCCGACCGCTCTTGTTCTTTGGTCGGTTCCCGACCATCAAACTAGGAGGAATCGTGCGAGAACCCCTTGGGTGGGCCCCCGCTGCGCGTTCACGAGCGAAGCGAGTGCGCAGTAGGGGATCGAGTCCCACAGGGCCCACGTGAATTCGGCGAACTTCCGGCTACGTGCCCTTGAACAGGGCGACTGGGAAGTCGTGCGTCAGATCTACGCAGACGGCATCGCCACCGGTAATGCGACGTTCGAGACTGACGTGCCTCCTGCGGACGCCCTCGACTCGAAGTGGCTGCCTGGACAGCGTTGGGTCGCCGAGCTGAACGGGATCGTCATCGGCTGGGCATCGGTCTCGCCGACATCGCAGCGCGACTGCTACCGCGGAGTCGGTGAGACCTCCGTGTACGTAGACGCAGCCAGCGCCGGCATGGGCGTGGGCTCGGCCCTGGTCCGACATCAAGTCGCAGCGGCCGACGCCGCTGGATTGTGGACGCTCCAGACATCGATCTTTCCGGAGAATCTCGCCAGCCTCGCCATTCACCGAGCAGCCGGCTTTCGAGACGTCGGACGTCGAGAACGCATCGCTCAGCTCGACGGCGTGTGGCGCGACACCATCCTCTTGGAACGCCGCGCGGTCTGAGGAGGGTTCAGGCCTGAAGCGTGTCCGCCAACGAGGGCAGTGCACCGGGTACGAGAGCAAAGTAGGCCCACCGACCACGCTTCGAGCGAGTGAGCAATCCAGCCTCAACGAGAATCTTCAGGTGGTGCGACACCGTCGGCTGCGACAGATCGAGGGGCTCGTTCAAGTCGCACACGCAGGCTTCGCCGCCTTGAGTTGCGGCGACCAACGAGAGCAGCTTGAGTCGCGTCGGGTCGCTCATCGCCTTAAACTTGATCGCCAACGTCGTCGCCTCGTCGTCACTCATGACCCCGCTCGTGATGGGCGAGCAGCAGGTCGACTCCGATGAATCGAGGATGGTCAGCGCGGTTGGCATACGGCAATCGTACCCGATCCATTGACATTCTTCGATGTATGGGTAGAGTCTGATATATCGACAACCATGAATGTATTGGAAGCTAGGAACCTGATGTCTCACCAGACCACCACCACTGAACTCCCCGTCGTCGTCATCGGCGCAGGACCATCCGGCCTCGCCGCTGCGGCCCATTTCCGAGGCCGCGACGTGGATGTCCTCGTGCTCGAATCCGGACCGGCCGCTGGTGCCGCCGTCACTCAGTGGGGACACGTCCGACTGTTCTCCGCGTGGTCGGAGCTCATTGACCCTGCGGGCGAGAAGCTGCTGGCCGACGCTGGCTGGACCCCGCCGAACGCCAAGCGCTATCCGACTGGCGCCGAATGGGTCTCCGGCTACCTCCAACCACTCGCAGACGTACTCGGTGATTCAGTTCGGTACGGCACGACTGTCACGTCGGTGGCCAAGCAGAGTCGCGACCGGCTCGTCAGTTCCGGTCGAGACGACGCCCCTTTCACCGTGCATGTACTCAGCCCAACTGGCGCCGGCCACATCCAGGCGCGGGCCGTCGTCGATGCTTCCGGAACGTGGACCGGACCGAACCCCCTCGGCGGTGACGGCGTCGTCGCCATCGGCGAAGCCGAGGCCGCAGACCACATCAGCTACCGGATCCCAGACCTGCAGAACGCCACCGAGCGAGCCCGCTATGCCGGCAAGCATGTCGTCGTCGCCGGCACCGGTGCATCCGCCAAGGGAGCGCTGATCGGTCTGACCGCCTTGGCCAAGGACGAGCCCAACACCCGGGTGACCTGGCTTGTCCGTCGTAGCAACATCGGCGCAGCCTTCGCGGGCAGCGGCCAGGACGAGCTTCCGCAGCGCGGTGCACTCGGCCAACAGGCCCAGGCTGCTGTCGCCGAAGGTCCAGTCACCACACTCAACGGGTTCCGCACGTCCAAGGTCAGCACGGGTTCGGATGGTCGATTGATCATCGAGTCCTTCGACAACCAGATCGTCGAAGGAGTCGACGAGGTTGTCGTCCTGACTGGCTTCCGACCGAACCTGGAGATGCTGTCGGAGGTCCGCCTTGATCTCGATCCCGTGCTTCAGGCACCCCGCCAGCTCGCACCGCTGATCGACCCGAACGAGCACTCCTGCGGCACGGTCTATCCGCACGGAGCCAAGGAGCTCGCCCAGCCCGAGACCGGGTTCTATCTGGTGGGCATGAAGTCGTACGGCCGCGCCACCTCGTTCTTGGCGCTCACCGGGTTCGAGCAGACCCGCTCCGTGGCAGCGGCCATCGCCGGCGACCACGAGGCCGCTGCTCGGGTCGAGCTGACTCTCCCGGAGACGGGCGTGTGTGGTGGCTCCGGCTTGTTCGATGACGAAACCGCAGAGACCGGCGGATGCTGTGGAACGGCCGCCGAACCGGAGCTCATCACGCTCGGACGCCCGGGTCCTCAGTAGGGGTCACGTCGTTAAGGTCGTACACATGCGCGCCTTCTACCCAGACATCGAACCCTTCGACTCCGGATTGCTCGATGTCGGCGACGGCCAACAGATCTACTACGAGGTGTCGGGCAACCCTGACGGCAAGCCTGCGGTCTATCTCCATGGCGGGCCGGGCGGAGCATCGAGCCCGGATCAGCGACGCGTGTTCGACCCGTCGAAGTACCGCATCGTGCTGTTCGACCAAAGGGGTTGCGGCAACAGCCTGCCGCACACCAGTGCGCCGGACGCGGACCTCAACGCCATCACGACCTGGCACCTCGTCGAGGACATCGAGACACTTCGCGCACATCTCGGTGTCGACCGTTGGCTCGTGTGCGGCGGATCCTGGGGCTCAGCTTTGGCTCTCGCGTACGCGCAGAAGCATCCGGACGCCGTGACTGAGCTCGTGCTGCGCGGCATCTTCACCCTCCGCAGGAGCGAGCTCGACTGGTTCTACGAAGGCGGCGCCGCCAACGTCTACCCCGACCTCTGGGAGGGCTACATCGCACCGGTGCCCGAAGACCAGCGCGGGCACCTCATTGAGGCCTACAGCCGCTTGCTCAACAACCCGGATCCTGCAGTCCACATACCCGCTGCCAAGGCCTGGGCACGCTGGGAGTCCTCGACGATCACACTGCTCCAGGACACCGAGCTGATCGATCACTTCACCGAAGATGCCTTCGCTGTGGCGTTCGCCCGAATCGAGAACCACTTCTTCATGAACGACGGTTGGTTCACCGACAATCAGCTGGTCACCGAATCAGCCAAGCTCAAGGGCATTCCTGGCGTGATCATCCAGGGCCGCTACGACATGTGTACGCCGGCGACGACGGCCTGGGACCTTCACCGGGCATGGCCGGAGGCCGAGTTCCGGATGATCCCCGACGCCGGTCACGCGTTCACAGAGCCCGGGATCCTCGACGCGATCATCGAGGCAACCGACCGCTTCGCGTCGTAGATCAGCGGGCGGCGAAGAGCGCTTCGGCGCGGGCTTTCAATGACGTCGCCACCGAGTCGAAGCCGGCCTTGACCCAGTCACCGGTTGTCTCCATCACCAGGTCGGCAAGGTCCCCCACGAAGGTGTCAGTCGTGTAGTACTCGCACGTGTCGGGACCCGTCTCGGTGATGTACTGATCTCGCTGAGCGTGAATTCCCTGCATCTCTTCGCCGGTGTCATAGCGCAGGTGATTCGGCGGGTCGACGATCCGGATGAATTCACCGTTGATGAATGTGGAGTCGGAGCCGTCGACCTGAGGCAAGGTCAGATCGATCCGATCACCGAGCTCCAGACTGGTCTCCGCGGCAACCGTGTACGGATTCCACTCTGGATAGCTCGGATAATCGACCAGCACGTCCCACACGAACGCCGCCGGCGCATTGATCTGCACCGTCACGGACGTCACGAGATGGGTGCTCATGCGGGGTCCCCGCGGTGTTGTTCGCCGGCGGAGCGAAGCGGGGGAGGCGAAGAACACCGTGGGGTGCAGTTCATGCCGGCATGTACTCCCCACCGTTGACATCTAGGGTTGCGCCGGTGACTTCGGACGCGTAGTTCGACAGGAGGTAGAGGATGCCGCCTGCGCAGGCTTCATCCGTCGGGATACGGCCGAGCGGATTGCGCGACGCGATGTCGTCGTACACCTCTTGCTCGGTGATGCCCTTCTCCTCGGCGGTCATCGTCAGGTAGAACCGCACGCCGGGACCGTCGAGCCAGCCGAGGATCGCCTGGTTGACGCGGATGCCCTTCGAGCCGAGCTCGAGCGCCATGTACTGGCTGGCGGCACCCATGGCTGCCTTGGCGATGGCGTAGCCGCCCTCACCCTGCAGCGGGACACGCGTCGACATCGTGCCGACGTTGACGATCGATCCGCCGTCCTTCATGCGCGCGGCGGCTGCACGGCTCATGTTGAGAGCTCCGTACAAGGTGATGTCCATCGAGCGGCGTAGCGCCTTCTCCTCGGTGTCGAGGAGATCGGTGAAGCCCGGGTGCCCGTACGCACTGTTGACCAGACCGGTGATCTTGCCGAACTTCTCAACGGCGGCTGCCATCACCGCTTCGACCTCGTCCTGCTTCCGCACGTCGCACTGCACCGCGATGGCCTCGCCACCTGCTGCGGTGATCTCTTTGAGGGTCTGGGCCATGACATCGGCCGAGCGCGCCGACATGACGACCTTCGCGCCTTCCTTGGCGGCACGGATGGCCAGCTTGGCACCGAGTCCAGCTCCAACACCCGAAATGATGACGACCTCGTCTTTGAGGATCACGGCGCAATCTCCTTCTGATAGAACGCGAAATCTTGCTCCAGCCCGGCTTCGGTGAGTCCGAAGTCCTCGGCTGTGTATG
>NZ_JAKFEL010000155.1:0-5564 GCF_036675695.1 Aeromicrobium sp. | reverse complement strand
GACTCGGCGCCACGCCTCATCAGGGCTGAGGCGTACCTCGCGGACGATCTCGATCTGGGCCACGGCACGATGGTATGCATGCGCACCATGCCGTTCACCTCGATCGACGACGTCAAGGCCAAGTTGGCCGCGGCTGACTACCTGGCGTCGGATGCCGTTGCGACGACGGTCTTCCTCGCCAGCGAGCTCGGCAAGCCGCTGCTCGTCGAGGGCCCGGCCGGGGTGGGAAAGACCGAGCTGTCTCGCGCCGTTGCAGATGCTTGCGGCGCCGATCTCGTCAGGCTGCAGTGCTACGAAGGCGTTGACGAGGCGCGCGCACTGTATGAGTGGAACCACGCCAAACAGCTCCTCAGGATCACCGCAGGCCGTGAGGAGACCTGGGACGAGGCGCGCAGCGACATCTTCAGCGAGGAGTTCCTCCTCCCCCGTCCGCTGCTGACGGCGATCCGCAACGACGGCCCGACCGTTCTGCTGATCGACGAGACGGACAAGGCTGACGTCGAGATCGAGGGATTGCTGCTCGAAGTTCTCGGCGAGTTCCAGGTGACGATCCCTGAGCTAGGAACGATCAAGGCCGAGCACCGACCGTTCGTCGTGCTGACTTCGAACGCGACACGCGAGTTGTCTGAGGCGTTGCGCCGCCGTTGTCTGTTCCTGCACATCGACTTCCCCGATCCCGAGCTGGAGCAGCAGATCATCCGGCTCAAGGTGCCTGAGCTCGATGGCACGCTCGGCGATTCGCTGATCCGCGTCATCAACGCTCTCCGCGCGATGCCATTGCGCAAGGCGCCGTCGGTTTCTGAGTCGATCGACTGGGCAAGGACGCTGGTCGCCCTTGGCGCTGACATCCTCGATGACGACGTCGTACGCGAGAGCCTCGGCGTGATCCTCAAGCACCAGGATGATCTCGACAAGGCCACCGAGCGGCTCAACCTCGACGAGGTGCTCGGAGCGTCATGACCGAGACGCCGGTCGCCCAAGACCTCGCAGGCAGGCTCGTCGAGTTCGTCGGCGCGCTTCGCAGCAAGGGCATCCCGGCGGGCACAAGCGAGACGGTCGACGCAGCAGCCGTGATCGACGTTCTCGGTATGAGCGACCGGACGTTGCTCCGAGAGGGACTGGCATCGGCGCTCGTGCGTAGGGGCGGTCAGCGCGACGTCTTCGACATGACGTTCGATCTCTACTTCCCGGCCGGTGTGGGTGCATCTCAGGCTGCTCGTGAGATGGATGAGGACTTCGACATCGAAGACCTCCGCGACCTGCTTGCCATGGCGTTGGCAGAAAATGATCTACGGATTCTCGAGCAGGTTGCCGAGATGGCGGTCGACCTGCTTGGCCGCGTAGGCGAGAGCGGACCTACTGGCGGCTGGTCGGCGTACCAAACACTCGAGCGGCTTCGCCCCCAGACCTTGCTGGTGCAGGCCATGGGACAGCGCGGCGTCGGTGGCGGCAGCGGTCCTGGTCAACGCCAAGGAATGGGTGGCGACTTCACCGAGCGACTCGAGCGCGACGAGGTGCGCCAGAACATCGATCGATTCCGTGCGCTGGTCGCCAGCGAGGCCCGGCGTCGAACGGCAGAGCTTCGAGGTCGCGATGTGGTGACGCGTCACGCCGTACGCGTCGGCTCCGATCGGATCGACTTCCTCAGCGCCAACCGTCAGCAGCTCGAAGAGCTGGGCCGGACCGTGCGTCCACTTGCCCGCAAGCTCGCCACTCGCTTGGCTGCCCGTCGCCGCAAGGCGCACCGGGGCCGAATCGACATCCGTCGGACGCTGCGCCGCTCGATGGGCACTGGCGGCGTACCCATGCACCCGGTGTTCGCGAAGCCGCATCCCGCGCGCCCGGAGCTCGTTCTGCTGTGCGATGTCTCGGGATCGGTTTCGGGCTTCTCGCAGTTCACCATGCACCTCGTTCAGGCGATGAGTGGACAGTTCAGCAAGATCCGGGTGTTCGCGTTCATCAACGCCATGGCTGAGGTCACCGACATGGTCAAGGAAGATTCGGACGATCTGGCGGCCCGCATCTCTCGCGAGGCCCGGATCACCAAGTGGCACACCAGCAGCGACTATGGCGAGGCCTTTGCCGACTTCCACGCTGACCACATGACGGCGATTGGCCCGCGTACGGCTGTGCTGATCCTCGGCGATGCGCGCAACAACAACCAGGACCCCAACCTCGAGGCGCTGCACGAGATCAGCCAGCGTGCTCGACGCACGTTCTGGCTCAACCCCGAGCACTCCATGCGGTGGGGACTCGGTGACTCCATCGCACCGGCCTACGCCGACATCGTTGAGATGCACGAGGTGTGCAACGTCGACCAGCTGACGAAGTTCGTCACCCGACTTCTGCCTGTTTAGGGCGTTCGCGCACGGATGTCCTAAGCGGGAGCGGGCACACCTGCTTCGTTGGGGATGTCGTCCTTCTTGGCGTTGATCATTGTCACGGCGAAGATCAGCGCGATGACCAGCATCATCGAGCCCCAGAAGAACGCCACGTGATAGCCGTGGATGAACGCGTCGCCGGTGACCTGCCCGATCATTGCCGGATCAGCGTTCGGGCCGAGGTTGTCGGCAAGGAACCCTGTCACAGCTCCCGCGTAGAGGGTGTTGAGCAGGGCTACGCCGAGGGATCCACCCACCTGCTGTGACGTGTTGAGCAGGGCGCTCGCGACACCCGCGTCGTGCTCGCTGATTCCGATCAACGCAGTGCTGGAGGCTGGGATGAAGACGCATGCCATGCCGATGCTCATGAGCAGCTCAGACGGCATCACCCATCCCCAATAGCTGGTGCTGGTGTCGATCTGCGTCAGCATCAACATGCCGAGAGTGGACGATATGAGGCCGGCGACCATGATCGGCTTGGGACCGATTTTCGGCAGCAGATTGGCGACCACGCCAGCGGTGCCGATGATGCCGATGCTGAATGGCAGAAACGCGAATCCACCCTTGATCGGGCTGTAGCCCATCGTGATCTGGAAGTAGAACGTCAGGAACAGGAACATCGCGAACAGGCCCGCACCGATGAACAGGAAGATCAGGTAGGACCCGCCGCGATTGCGATCAAGCGCCACATTCATCGGCAACAACGGCGTACTCGACCGCCGTTCCCACATCACAAAGGCGACCAGCAGCACAATTCCAGCGCCCAGGAACGTCAAGGTGGACGAATCGGTCCAGCCGAGCACCTCGGTGCTCCGAGTATCTGGGTACTTGAGCTTGGCCGCCTCGGTGAAGCCGTAGACGAGCGACACGAGTCCGAGCGTCACCAGAATGGCGCCTGGGATGTCGTACTTCGTGTTTCCGTGCGCCTTGCTTTCTTTGACGTAGAGGTACGCAGCGGCGGCGGTGGCGAGAGCGATGGGAACGTTGACGCCCAAGCACCAGCGCCACGAGGCGTATTCGGTCAGCGAGCCGCCGAGAAGCAGGCCGATTGCCGCACCACCACCGGAGACGGCACCGTAGGCGCCAAACGCCTTGGCCCGCTCGGTGGACTCGGTGAACGTGACCGAGATCAACGAGAGCGCAGCGGGAGCCATGAGCGCCGCGAAGGTGCCTTGCAGACCGCGTGCGGCGTAGAGCAGACCTGCGGTCGATGCGATGCCGCCAAGAGCGGATGCGGCTGCAAATCCGAGAAGGCCGACGATGAACGTGCGTTTGCGCCCCATGTAGTCGGCGATGCGTCCGCCAAGGAGCAGGAAGCCGCCGAACGTCAGGGTGTAGGCAGTCACCACCCATTGCCGATCGGCGTCACTGATGCCGAGGTCCTTCTGGGCCGACGGAAGTGCGATGTTCACGATCGATGCATCGAGCACGATCATCAGCTGGGCGATGATGATCACGAACAGCGCAAGCCAGCGCTTCGGATCAGGTGTGGTGCTGGGCTGTTCGACTGAAGACATGGGGAGCTCCTAGGCGGTCCAACAAGATCATGATGGACGCTACAACCGGGTTCCGACAGTTCCTGTTCCCAAACCGAGGACGAATTTCAGGCAACTGCGACGAGCGCTGGTTTGCGTGTGACCGCTCGTCGACGACGTACCGCGGTGTCGAGTCGTAGGCCGCCCCAGAGGAGAACGATCGCGACTACGCCGTCCAGCCACCAGTGGTGACCGGTTGCCGCGACAACGAACATCGTCAGGGGCAGGTGCATGACGAACAGCCATCGCCACTTGCTGGTGGTCGTCATGAAGATGCCGCAGGCTACGACGGCAGCCCAGCCGACGTGGATCGACGGCATCGCGGCGAACTGATCCGAGATGCCGTGACCCACCGGCCCATAAACGCCAAGGCCGTAGCGGTCCGACAGGTTGACGAAGTCCAGCTCTTCGATGAACCGAGGTGGCGCCACGCGTACGAATCGGATGACCAAGCAGCCGAGCGTGACCAGCGTGAGTCCGTTGCGCCAGTGTGGGAACTGGTCGCGGTGTCGTACGAACAGCCATACCAGGAACAACAGAAGGCCTGGCACGTGCAGTGTGGCGTAGTAGCCATTGGTCAGGCGAGCCAGCCAGTCGTGGCCGAGAACGAAATGCTGCATCGCGATCTCAGTTGGCAGGTGCAAGAACTGCTGTACGTCGTCGATCTGCCGGGCGCGGTCGAGCGCGCCCGCTTCGTGAGTAAATGGCAGCTGACGCGCCAGGCGCCAGATTGTGTAGAGACCGGAGATCAGGCCGAACTCGAATAGCGCCGGAAGCAGTTCAGTGCTGACACGAGTGGGCCTGGCTCGACGAAGCAGCAGCCAGATGGCGGCACTCAGGACGCTGGCAATCCCCGCCTGCTGCCACGAGGGCCACGGCAGTCCGTCCCCTGTCACGGGACGAGCGCCTGAGTCATGCAGAGGATCGTAGCCGCGGGACGAAGCCAAGACGTACGAAACCCCGCACCATCCTCAGGCAGGAGCGGTGGTGCCTCCGAGCGGGATGGGATCGAGGCCGAGCTTGCGGTGGTCCCAGGATCGCGTGCGCTCGGCATCGAACCGGAGCGCTACCCGCTTGTTGAGCATCATCTCGACGAACGGCTTCACCTCGTCGGTGTAGGGGCCGTTGTACCGCTCCCAGACGCTCACTCCGACCGCCCACAGGGCGTCAGGGTCGTCGATGACCTCGCAACGGCCTTCGAGCGAGACGCCGCGGAGGGAGTCGTACGTGAGACCGTCCTCGACCAGGACGGTGGCTCGCGGATCACGTCGCAGGTTGACCGTCTTCTGGGCCTTGGCCTTCGTCTCGAACCAGATGACGCCGTCGATGAAGGCGAACCACATCGCGACGGCGTGCGGGTGGCCCGTTGCGCCGAGGGTGATGAGGTTCGCGGTCCTCTGCGTTGGAAGGAAGGCCAAGATCTCGTCGTCGGTCATGGCGACCTGGGACCGCTGGTTGATGCCCATGAATTCTCACTCTCAGACGCCGCCACCTAGTGCGGCGCAAGCGAAGTTCATCGTGGCGTACGCGCCTGGGAAGTACAAACCCCCACACCGGCCAAAGCGCAGAGCAGGGTCATGCGTGTCCGAGGGCTCTCAGAAGTACAAAACCCCCACACCGGCCAAAGCGCAGAGCAGGGTCATGCGTG
>NZ_JAKFEL010000269.1:0-5594 GCF_036675695.1 Aeromicrobium sp. | reverse complement strand
ACGTAGTTGATGGGGTCTTTGCCTTCGGGTACGTCGATGATCATGCTTTGACCGTCCTTGAGAGCTTGCCTACGGCTGGGATGAGCGGAACCTGGAGTGCGTCGTACAGACCTGGCTCGTTGTCCTTGAGCCAGGGGATCGAGTTGACGATGCGGCCGACGGCCGTGGCGTTGCCGCCTGCAGCCCGGTTGCCGCCCTCGTCGGTTGCTTCGACGTTGACCTCGATGCGCGGCCGACCTTCGATGATGACGCGGTGAGCGCCGTCGCCGCCGTCGGGCGGTGAGGGCCAGTCGGGCGCGCAGTCAGGGTGGATGCGGGTGACGTGCTCGACGATGATCTTGACCTCGCCGTCGATGACGCCCTGCACCTCGAAGCGCAGCGCGCCCTGGGTGCCCTTCTCGAACGTGCCCATCGCGGCGTTCTCTACTGTCTCGTCCAGCGCCCGGCGTTCGACGTGCTCGGTGATCTCATCGATCTCGACGCCGAGCGCCTTGGCGATGAGCCGCACCTGTCCGCCCCAGACCATCGACGGGATCGTCGGAGCCACCATCGGCGGCTCGTAGTCCATCGGCTCGCCCATGCCGATCAAGAACCGTACGGAGTCCTGTTGGTCGTACGTCGTGTAGTCGAAGATCTCCTGGCATCGGATCTGGTCGATCGTCGAGGCCAAGCCGCTGATCAACACCGGAAGGATGTCGTTGCCCCAGCCCGGGTCGATACCGGAGACGAACAGCGAACCGCCGCCCTCCTTGATCGCCGCGTGGATCGGGTCGCGGAACTCCGCCGGAGCTGAGTCGGGGTCGTACATCCCGTAGAGCGAGGGGGTGACCACCACGATGCCGAGGGCGATCGCCTTGTTGATGTCGGCGAGCGCCTCCTCGGGCCTGATCTCGCCGGATGCCGCGTAGACGAGCGCATCAATGCCAGCGAGCGTGCCGTCGATGTCGTCAGTTGCAGCAACGCCAAGCGCGCGACCGACATCGGACAGGTCACCGGCGTCCTTGCCGACCTTCTCGGGGTTGTGCACGATCACCGCGGTCAGATCGAGATCGGGGTGTGCGTCAACCGCGCGAATGGACGCGCGTCCGACGTTGCCCGTTCCCCACACGGCGGTGCGGATCATCAGCGGAGGCGAGTCTTGCGCATGAGCTTGAGCGACGTCTGGGTCTGCTTGGCATAGGCGTCGTACGTCTGCTTGCCCTGCGGCCCCATGATCTGCTTCTTGAGCACGCCGATGTTCTGAGCATCGGTGTACTTGAGCAGACCCTGGTCTCCGTGGCGGGCGCCGACGCCGGAGTTCTTCAGGCCGCCTGAAGGCGTGCCCTTCGAGGCGTAGGCAGTCGCGAGGATGTCGTTGATGTTGACGTTGCCCGAGTCGATGCGACGAGCGACATCCTTGGCGTGATCGAGGTCCTTGCTCCAGACCGAGGCGTTGAGGCCGTAGTCGGTGTCGTTGGCGAGAGCGATGCCCTCGTCCTCGGTCGCGAAGCGGTAGAGGCCGACAACGGGACCGAACGTCTCGGTCGATCCGGCAAGCATGTCCTTCGTGACACCCTCGAGGATCGTCGGCTCGAAGAAGGCAGGACCGAGGTCGGGACGGGCGTTGCCGCCCGTAAGGACCTTGGCACCCTTCGCCTTGGCGTCCTCGACGTGAGAGACGACGCGGTCCTTGTGGTCGACCGACACGAGCGATCCCATGTCGGGAAGGAAGTCGTACGCAGCGCTGACGTTGAGCTTCTGCGTCTCCGCCACGAACTTGTCGCGGAACTCGTCATAGATCGAGTCGTGGATGTAGAGGCGCTCGACGTGCATGCAGATCTGGCCGGAGTTGCCGAAGCCGCCGAAGAGCGCAGCATGCACGGCCTCGTCGACATTGGCGTCCTCGAGCACGAGCATCGGGTTCTTGCCGCCCAGCTCGAGGCAGCAGCCAATGAGGTTCTTGCCGGCGAGCTCGCCGATCACGCGGCCGGTCGCCGTCGAACCGGTGAACATGACGTAGTTGGAGTTGGCCAGCATCGGGCCGCCGACATCGGGGCCTTCGCCGCAGATGACCTGAACGAGGCCTGCCGGGATGCCAGCCTCCTCGAGGAGCTGGATGCCGAAAAGCGGCGACAGAGCGGTCTTGTTGTCCGGCTTGAGCACGACGGCGTTGCCGGCAATCAGCGCTGGGATCGTGTCGGAGACGCCCGTCGCGAACGGGAAGTTCCACGGCGCGATGATCGCGACGACACCCTTGGGGCGGCGGACCTCGGTCGAGTACGACAGGAACGGCACCGGTCCGGCGTGCTTGCGGTCCTTGAGCAGCTTGGGCGCGCGCTTGATGTAGTGACTCGCGCCCATCGGGATGTCGCAGGACTCCTCGAAGGCCATACGACGGTTCTTGCCGCTCTCGGCCTGGATCAGGTCGGTGATGAGCATCTGGTTGTCGATCACAAGGCGGTGGAACTTCTTCATGACGCCAAGCCGCTTCTTGACCGACCACGAGCCCCAGATCTCCTGGGCGGCGCGTGCGTCGGCGCAGGCCTGGACGATGTCGCTCTCGGACGACTGAGGGAGCTCGACCAGCAGATCGCCGGTGTAGACCTCGGTCAGCTTCCACGTGTTGCCGGTGCTGCCGGGTACGCGCTTCACCAGGCTGTCGAGGAACTCCGGCGTCAAGCTGGCCGGTCGCGTCGTCATGAACCGAGCACCAGGTCGGCGGCCTTGTCGCCGATCATGATCGAAGGTGCGTTCGTGTTGCCACCGATGATCGACGGCATGATCGACGCATCCGCAACGCGCAGACCCTCGATGCCGCGGACCTTGAGGTCTGGACCGACGACCGCGCGGTCATCTGTGCCCATCCGACAGGTACCGACTCCGTGATAGACGGTCGTGGCCCGGTTGAGGACCTCGGCCTTCATGTTCGCCGCGTCGTATTCCGGGCCCGGGTGCAGCTCGGCCTTGACGTTGCCGGCAAACGCGGCCGACTTCATGATCTCGCGGATGATCTCGACACCCTCGGCCAGCACCTGCTGGTCGCCGGGCTCGGCGAGGTAGTTCATGTCGATCAACGGCGCCGTGGCGGCATCGGCCGACGCGAGACGGATCGTGCCGCGGCTACGCGGATAGATCAGCGTCGACATCACGGTGATCGCCTTGCGCGGATCGACCTGGTGACGGACCGGCGCGTCCTGGTTGGGCGACGGATAGGCCCAGGGCAACACGTGCAGCTGGAGGTCAGGAACGTCGGTGGCGAGCGACGTACGTACGAAGGCCACCGTCTCGAACACGGAGTTCTCGAGGAACGACCCGCCGACCGTGAGCTCCTTGGCGAGGCCGCGGGCGAAGTAGGACGCCTTCCCCTTGTGCTTGGCGTTGGGCATGATCCACGTCGTCGGGACGAACAGGTGGTCGTGGAGGTTTTCGCCGACCGGGAGGTCAGCCTTGACCTCGATACCGTGCTCCTTGAGGTGGTCGGCGGGACCGACACCCGAGAGCATGAGCAGCTGGGCGGAACCGATGAATCCGGCCGAGAGGATGACTTCCTTGCCGGCGCGAAGAGTTCGCCGATTGCCCTTCTTGTCGAGGATCTCGACGCCGGTTGCCCGGCCGTTCTCGATCACGACCTTCTGCGCGTGGACCTCGGTCAGGACCTCGAGGGTCGGCCGATCGGCGTTGGTGATGTAGCCGCGTGACGACGAGTAGCGCTTGCCGCTGTCGGCGCTTTGCTGGAAGTGGCTCACGCCCTCCTGCTCGGCAGCGTTGTAGTCCTTGAGGATCTTGACGCCGAGTGTGTCGGCGGCGGCCTGTTCGAACTGCAGCGCCGCTTCGGTCCGCTGGGTGTGGCGCTGGACCTTGATCGGTCCGCCGGCACCGCGGTAGTCGTTCTCGCCGTCTTCGAAGTCTTCGACGCGCTTGTAGGTCTCGTTGACCGAGTCGGCGTCCCAGCCGGTGTTGCCCTCTGCCGCCCAAGAGTCGTAGTTGGCGCGGTTGCCGCGCACCCAGAGCAGGCCGTTGACCGAGCTTGAGCCGCCGAGCACCTTGCCGCGGGTCTGCGGGATGACACGGTTGTTCATGTGCTTCTGGGGCGTTGTGTAGTAGCCCCAGTCGACCGTCTTCTTGATCTTGGGCTCGGCGTGCATCGGGCCGATCATGCCGGGCTTTGTCACCAGCATCGAAGAGTCCTTCTTGCCCGCCTCGAGCAGAATCACGGATGCGCCGGATGCGGCGAGACGTGACGCAACGGCGGATCCGGCACTGCCAGCACCGACGACGATGTAGTCAGCCTCGTCGCGGCCAGAACCGTTGCGACCAGTGTTCTTTGCCATGAATGTCTCTCTTGTCAGATTCGTTCGATGATGGTGCCCGATGCCTGCGCCCCTCCGGCACACATCGAGATGAGGGCGGTGCTGGCGTCGCGGCGTTCAAGCTCGTGCAGCGCAGTGGTCAGCAACCGGGTGCCGGTCGAGCCGACAGGGTGACCGAGGGCGATGGCGCCACCGTTCACGTTGATCTTGTCCTCGGGCACGGAGTGGACCTTGGCCCACGACATGACGACGCCGGCAAAAGCCTCGTTGACCTCGCAGATGTCGATGTCGGAGATCGACATACCGCTGTCCTTGAGGAGCTTCTCGGTTGCCTGGACCGGTCCGTCTAGGTGGTAGTACGGGTCGGTGCCGACCAGGCAAGAGGTGATGATGCGAGCGCGCGGCTTGAGTCCGAGCGACTCGGCGAGGTCGGAGTCCATCAGCAGCAGGGCGGATGCGCCATCTGAGATCTGCGAGGAGGTGCCTGCGGTGTGCGTACCTTCGGGCATGACGGGCTTGAGCGTGGCGAGCTTCTCGAGTGAGGTCTCGCGGATGCCCTGATCGGCGTCGACGATCTGGGTGTCGCCGGTCGGCTTGCCGTCCTCGTCGAGCACGGGTGCCTTGATGGCGAAGATCTCGCGGCTGAAGTGTCCGGCGTCGCGGGCGGCCTTGGCCTTCTCCTGCGACCACAGGCCGAATGCGTCGACCTCTTCGCGGGAGAATCCACGGTCGTGGACGATGCGGTCGGCACCCACGAACTGGTTGGGCAGGTCGATCGACCAGTCGTCAGGTCGGGGATCGCCGGTGCCGGGAGGGACGTTTGCGCCCAGCGGTACGCGTGACATCGACTCGACTCCACAGGAGATGCCAGCCTTGATCTGGCCGGCGGCGATCATCGCGTGGATTAGGTGCGTGGCCTGCTGAGCAGATGAGCACTGGGCATCAATCTGCGACGAGGAGGTGGCATTCGGGAGGCCGGCATGCATCCACGCTCGACGGATCATGTTGTTGGACTGCTCGCCGGCGGAGGTGACGTTGCCTCCAATCACCTGGTCGACGAGGTTGGCGTCGATCCCAGCGCGAGAGATGACCTCGGACTGCGTCATGCCGAGAAGAACGGCGGGGTGGAGTCCGGCTAGTACGCCATTCTTCTTGCCTTGTGGCGTGCGGACGGCATCGACAATTACAGGGGTGCCCATAGGGTAAAACTAGAACACGTTCTCGTCTTGCACAAGCCTTCCGATTGGACCGGACCCGTGTAAGGATAGAATCAGAACTAGAACGTGTTGCAGAAAACCGACTAGG
>NZ_JAKFEL010000220.1:0-5601 GCF_036675695.1 Aeromicrobium sp. | reverse complement strand
ACCTGCGACCATTGTGACGCATTGCAGCGACCAGGGACAACATTCATCCCGAGAGGAATGTCGGATGACGACGACTGTGCAGGACGCCCCCGAGCGGTCCCGCTTCGAGATCGAGGTCGACGGCGAGCTCGCCGGATACGTCGAATACAGCACGCACGGCGACGAGTACGAAGTTCCCCACACCCGCATCTACTCGCACTACGAGGGAAATGGCCTGGGCCATGAGCTCGTACGCAGAGCTCTCGCACAGATCGCCGAGCGTGGCGGTACGGTCCTCCCCTACTGCCGATTCGTGGCTCGCGTCATCCGCGAGAGCCCCGAGCTCACTGACCTCGTACGCGAGGAAGAACGTCCAACCTTCGGCCTCTAGCCAGGCGCCCCACCCAGCGGGTCAGCGCCCGCCGCGACGCCGGCGCTTGGGCCATACGGCGACGACTGCCGGCCGAGGCACGGAGCCCGGACCGTCGGGCCACCGAGACGCCGGCGTCTCCACAGTGGACCCGTTCTTCTCACCGGGATGCTGGACGGCCACGAGCACACGCTCGCGGTCGATGAGCGGCCCACACGTCTCCGCTCCGAATGGCACCGTGAGGAACTGCTTGACCTGTCCGCGGTACGTGCCCTCGAGCGCCAGCCCAAATAGCCCGTCGTTCGAGCCAAGCGCGTTGCCGTCCGTGGAGATCCAGAGGTTGCCGTAACCGTCGAACGCCAGGTTGTCGGGACACGAGATCGGTGACACCTGGCTCTTGTCGAAGCCGCCGAAGTACGTCGACGGGTCCTGCGGGTCGCCGCACAGCAGCAGGATGCTCCAGCGGAATGCGTTCGCCCCCGAGTCGTTGCCTGACTCGGTGAGCTCGATGACGTGGCCGTGCTTGTTGCTGTTGCGCGGGTTGGCCTCATCTGCGCCGGCCGCGCCCGTGGCGCCGCGGTTGCTGTTGTTGGTGAGGGCGATGTAGACCTTGCCGCTGCGTGGGCTGGGCTCCACGTCTTCGGGGCGGTCCATCTTGGTGGCGCCAACCTTGTCGGCGGCCTGCCGGGTGAACATCAGCACTTCCGCGGCGGTCATGCCGTCGACGTACGAGTGAGTGCCGCGCACCAGCGGGATCCACTCCCCCGAGCCGTCGAACAGTCCGTCCTCGGGGAGCTGGCCAGACCCGTCGACCGGGCCTGAGTCGCCGGTGAACTTCGCGACGTACAGCGTGCCCTCGTCGAGCAGCGATGCGTTGCGCCGGCGGGCCGCTGCACCCTGGCCGCGAGCCACCTTCTTGTCCGAGACGAACTTGTAGAAGTAGTCGAAGCGCTCGTCGTCACCCATGTAGACCGCGACTCGGCCGTCGCTCGTGATCCGTGGCTCGGCTGCCTCATGCTTGAAGCGCCCCAGTGCCGTTCGCTTCTTCGGCGTCGAGTGTGGGTCGTACGGGTCAACCTCGACGACCCAGCCGAACCGGTTGGGCTCGTTGGGCTCTTTGGCAATGTCGAAACGGTCGTCGAACCGCTCCCACTTGCGTTCGGTCGCCGTACCGCCCAGACCGTAGCGCTTGAGCCGCGCCGCCTGGGCCGGGTCGGTCACGGTCGCCGCGTTGGCGAAGTACTGGTTGAAGTTCTCCTCGCCGCTGAGCCAGGTCCCCCATGGCGTGAGGCCGCCGCCGCAGTTGTTGAGCGTGCCGAGCACCGTGCGCCCATCGGGGTCGGCCGTCGTACGCAGGAGCTCGTGTCCGGCGGCCGGGCCGGTCAGTTCGAACTCCGAGCCGGTGTGCAGGCGGCGGTTCTTGCCATCACCCACGATCGGTCGCAGCGACCCGTTGCGGTCGGCCAGCTTGACGGCGACGACGGCGAGTCCGTGCGCCGCCCACGCGATCTCGACCTGCTCGCGTGTGGGGTTGGCTGAGTCATACCCGGGGAACATCATCGTCTCGCTGGTGTACTCGTGGTTGACCACCATCAGCTTGGTGTCCCGGCCGTACGGCAGGAGTGCCAGGTAGTCGTTGTTGAAGCCGAACTGGCGGAGCTGCGCCGCGGCGGTCTGCGCGTGCACATCGAACGCGGGGACACCCTTGAACAGCGGGTCACCCCATGCGATGACGACAGCCTGTTGGTAGCCATCGGGGATCACGACGTCATCGACGACGTTGGGGGCGACGGTGGCGAAGTCGAGACCGGGAGCGAACGCCGGCGATGCCTTCACCGTCGTCGTGGCAGCGGCGCTGCCGCTCGTCGCAGCAGCGCTGCCGCCTCCGAGTACCGGAGCGGCGAGCCCCACGGCTCCGACCACCGCGCCCGCGCGCAGCACCGAGCGGCGTGAGACCGCAGCTCGCATCATGTCGCCGAAGTATTCGTTGTCGGAGCAGTTGGGCGCATCGTTCGCGCAGGCATTGCCGCAGCGGTAGAGGCAGGTCAGGGACGACCTTCCGGGGTTGTGAGCGGAGCGGTCTTCAATCGTGAACATCTGGGGTCCTCCCGAAAGGGTGTGGCGTGTCTGCGCCCGACGCTAGGACGGCAGATCACCGCGCAGGCCAACGTGAGGTGAACTCTGGATGGATAAGCCCCGAGTGAGGGTTCCGTACTATCCGACGGCGTTGACTTCGATGCCGTTCTCGCGCCACAGGTCCAGCACAGCCGGCTTGTCATCCCACGCGGCTACGACGTTGAACCCGTCGGCTTTGATCTGCTCGAGGATGTCGGTCTTGATCAGGACATCCTTGCGGTAGTCGCCGACGATCCGCATGTAGACCGCCTCGTGAGGTACGTCGTGCTTGGTCAGCCAGGTCAACGTCGTGTCGCGCCACTGGAACTCACGTGACGTGACCACGACGATCGCTCGGCCAGCCTTGTGCTCGGCCTTAGCTGCGTCGACAACTTCCGTACGAGGCGGGCAGTCGGCAGATGCAGCGTGGAAGGCCCAAAAGTCCTTCTCGTCACCCTCGATGAAGTGCTCGATGCTCGAGGTGTCGCACAGCGTGCCGTCCATGTCGAAGATCACCGCATCACGCATGCCGCTCATTCTGCCCGACGTGTAAGACACAGCCGTTCGGGTAACTCCTTGTGCATACCCCCGAAAAGTGAAGGAGATCGTATGAGCACCATCACCGAAGCAGTGGACGTCGATGTCGACGTGCGGACCGCCTACAACCAGTGGACGCAGTTCGAGTCGTTCCCGGAGTTCATGGAAGGCGTCGAAGAGGTGCGGCAGTCAGACGACAAGCGCCTGCACTGGGTCACCAAGGTTGGCCCCGTGACGCGCGAGTTCGACGCAACGATCACCGAGCAGCACCCGGACGAGCGCATCGCGTGGAAGTCCGATGACGGGCCAGAGCACGCTGGCGTCGTCACGTTCCACCGCCTGGACGACAACAAGACCAAGGTCACCGTCCAGATGACCATCGACCCTGAAGGATTTGTCGAAGAGGTCGGCGACAAGACCGGCATCATCGACCGTCGGGTCAAGGGAGACGTAGCCAACTTCAAGAAGTTCATCGAAGCCCGCGGCGGTCAGGAGACCGGCGCATGGCGTGGAGACATCCCCCGTCCTGAGTGACTGATCGAACGCGGCGCATCCCTCCCGGGTGCGCCGCGTTCGCATGTCCGCTCAACCGCCTATGCCTCAAGTATTTCCTTCAATGACCTTGCGGCGTACCGTCAAGACGGGGTTTCACGCGAGGAGAAGCCATGTTGAGCAATCTTGAAATCTACGCTGTCATACCTGCCTCCGACCTCGGACGGGCACGGGAGTTCTACGAGGACAAGCTGGGACTCAAGCCTGACGATGAGCGCGGCGAAGGCCTGATCTACCAGGTCAAGGACTCGAAGTTCCTGCTGTACGAGACGAGCTTCGCCGGCACCGCGCAAAATACTGCGGCCACGTGGGTCACGGACGATCTCGACAGCGAGATGGCCGATCTGCGAAGCAGGGGTGTCGAGTTCGAGGAGTACGACTTCCCGGGCCTCAAGACCGAGAACGGCGTCATGACAGATGAGAACGGCGGCCGCGCTGCCTGGTTCAAGGACTCCGAGGGAAACATCCTCGCGCTGTCCGAAGGCATGTGACGCCGCCGTAGTAGGGAGGGCGGGGCTCGAACCCGCGACCCAGGGATTATGAGTCCCCTGCTCTAACCAGCTGAGCTACCTCCCCTAGGGATGCGGGCTTAGCCTAACCGCATGGAACCCACACCCCTCGAACCAGTCGATGAGAGCTGGGAGTCCGCTCTCGTTGTCGTCGCCCACCCCGATGACGTCGAGTTCGGAGCGGCCGCTGCCGTCGCCCGCTGGACCGACCAGGGCAAGGCCGTCGTCTACTGCATGGTCACCAGCGGCGAGGCCGGGATTGACGGCATGACACCCGATCAGGCACGCGAGGTGCGCATCGGCGAGCAGATCGAGTCAGCCAAGATCGTTGGTGTCGATGTCGTCGAGTTCCTCGGCCTGCCCGACGGAATCATCGAGTACGGCGTACCGCTGCGACGGTCGATTGCCGAGGTCATCCGCAAGCACAAGCCGGAGATCGTGATCACCAACAACTTCCGCGAGACCTGGGGCGGGTCCATGCCCAACCAGGCCGATCACATAGCCGTCGGCAGAGCCTCGCTCAACGCCGTCAGCGACGCCGGCAACCGGTGGATCTTTTCTGAGCAGTTGGTCGACGGAATCGAGCCGTGGGGCGGCGTGAAGCAGGTCTGGGCGGCCGGCTCTCCCGACAGCAAGCACGGAGTCGACACCACCGAGACGTTCGATCGCGGTGTCGCATCCCTGATGGCCCACAAGGCGTACATCGACGGGCTGGGCTGGGAGCACTTCGACCCGGCTGAGTTCCTGGAAGGCATGTCGCGGCCGACCGGATCACGCCTCGGCGTCACCCACGCCGCACCTTTCGAGGTCTTCTCGATGTCGTGGGGCGACTAGCAACCTCCGCCGTCGCCTCCACCTCCACCGCCATCGGCGCCGCCACCGCTAGAAAAGTCGCCCGGGAACCTGCTCAAGTCGTATTCCGATGCCACCAGGGCGACAGCCCCATCACGGCGATCGGCGACGATCATTCTCGACTCGTTCACAATCAGTGACGTGCCGTGTTCGACTAAATGCACAAGCTGCTGATCGTCGACTCGGCCAGCCAGCACCGGGACAACGATGGGGCGCAACTCGTCGATCACTCGATTCACCAGTCGCCTGATCAGCGCCGTGCGCACCAAGTACCAGACGCCGCCACCCACCACGGGGGCGTAGACGAACGCCGACAGCCGTCCCGCCGCGTCGAGGTAGTCGTAGCCGAGCGCAGCGGCACCAGCGGTGGCGATGACCGCAGTGAATATCGCTACCCGTTGGCTCTTGCGCGATGCATTGGTGACCGCGGCGTGCCACGCGTCCCATTGGTACGCGGCGACGACCGTCTCGGCCACCCATGTGGGCGAGAGGTCGTCTTCCTGGACCTCGACTTCTTCGGTCATACGACAACGTTACGAGCCGAGGGGCGCGCCGTCCGGAAATGACGAAACGGCGCCGAATCTTCGGCGCCGTTGCTGTCTTGCTCCCCCGATTGGACTCGAACCAATAACCTGCCGATTAACAGTCGGCTGCTCTGCCAATTGAGCTACAGGGGATCGGCCCCAC
>NZ_JAKFEL010000222.1:0-5633 GCF_036675695.1 Aeromicrobium sp. | reverse complement strand
GCTCATAGCGCTCGCCGAGGCGGATTGGCTCATCGACGGGTTCGGTCATGGTGTCAGTCTCTCAATACGGTTGTTGGAAGTATGAATGGGTCCGGCGCACATCGCCGCATTCGACGTTCGTTGAATCATTTGCCGAGCACCGCCTCAATGACGGCTCGGGCGATCGGCCCGGCGAGACGGCCACCTGAGATCTCGTCACGACCGACGTCGGTGGACTCGACGAGCACGGCTACGGCGACCTTCGGGTTGTCGGCTGGCGCGAACGCGACGAACCATGCGTACGGCGGGCGGTCGGGCGTCGACTGCGCGGTGCCGGTCTTGCCGCCGACCTCGACTCCGGGGATGCGGGCCGACGTTGCCGTGCCGCTGTCGACGGTGCTGATCAGCATCCGACGAAGCTTGGCGGCGTTGGAGGGAGTCATTGCCTCGCTGATCCGTTCGGGCTCCGCCTGGTCGAGAACGCTGAGGTTGGGCGATCGCACCGTCTTGACGACATGCGGCTTCATGACGTTGCCGTCGTTGGCGACGGCCGCCGTGACCATCGCCATCTGCAGCGGAGTCGCTGCGACCTCGAACTGACCGATGCCGGACAGGGCCAGCTCGGTGCGCTCCAGCGGGCGGTCGGCGGGTGCGAACCGGCTTGAGCTCGACGGAAGCTGGGTCAGCGGAGTGGCGCCGAAGCCGAACTTCTCAGCTTGTTCAGCGAGCTTCTCCTGGCCGATCTTGAGGGCGAGGTCGCCGAAGCTGACGTTGCACGAGACGTTGAGGGCGCGCTCGAACGTGATCGAGTTGCCGCCGCAGTTGCCGCCGTCCTGGTTGGGGAGCTTGAACGAGGTGCCGGGGAACGACAGGGCACGGCCGCCCTTGACCTTGTCGCTGGGCTCCATGTCGAGGTTCTCGAGCGCTGCTGCGGCCGTGACGAGCTTGAACGTCGATCCGGGTGGCAGTACTTCCTGCGCCGCACGGTTGGACATCGGCCGGTTCTTGCTGGTGGTCAGCTGCTCCCAGGCCTGCTGGACCTTGCTGAAGTCGTGGCTGGCGAGTCGATTGGGGTTGTACGACGGCTGGGTCACCATCGCGAGGATGGCGCCTGTCTGTGGATCGATCGCCGCGACTGCGCCCTTGGTGTCTTCACCGAGCGCCTCGAGCCCGCTCGCGGCTGTCTTCTGAGCCAGCGGATCGATCGTCAGCTCGACGCTGCCGCCCTGGGGCTGCTTGTTGGAGATGAGATCGACGACGCGGTTGACGAAGAGCCTGTTGTCGCTGCCGGAGAGCACACCGTTCTCGGTGCTCTCGATGCCTCGATCGTTGCCGAAGATGTAGGAGAAGTAGCCGGTGATCGGCGCGTACAGCTTCCCGTCGGGGTAGCGCCGCTGGAACTTGTACTCGTCCTTGCTCTTCACGCTCTCCGCGATCGGCTTGCCACTGACCAGAATCGGCCCGCGATCGCGCGAGTACTCCTCGTTGATGACCCGTTTGTTGCCGTTCTTGGAGTTGAGGCTGTCGGCTTGTACGAATTGCACGTAGTTGACGTTGACCAGCAGCGCCATGAACAGCACGAGGGCGGCGATGGCGATATTGCGAATGGGGCGGTTCATCGCTTCACCACCTGCGTCTCCTCGTCGTGCTCGAACGTGGAGATCTCTGGTGCCGGGCGACGCGTCTGGTCGCTGATGCGCAGCAACAGCCCGATGATGACCCAGTTCATGACAATCGACGAGCCGCCTTGTGCCATGAACGGCGTCGTCAGGCCCGTCAGTGGGATGAGGCGTGTGACGCCGCCGATGACGACGAAAACCTGCAGCGCGAACGAGAACGCCAAGCCCGCTGCAAGGAGCTTGCCGAATGCATCACGGCAGGTCAGCGCAATGCGGAGACCGCGCTCGACGATGAGCCCGTAGATCATCAGGATGGCCATCAGCCCGGCGAGACCGAGCTCTTCGCCCATCGATGCGGCAATGAAGTCGGAGAACGAGAACGGGGTCAGCTGGGGACTTCCGAGACCCCACCCTTGACCGAGCACACCACCGTGCGCCAACCCGAACAAGCCGTTGATGATCTGCCCGTTGCGGTCGGGGTCGCCGAACGGATCGAGCCACGCATCGAATCGGACCCGTACGTGACCGAAGGCCAAGTAGCCGAAGTAGGCGCCGAGCGCGAACAGCACGCCGCCGACCACCAGCCAGCCTGCACGCTCAGTGGCGACGTAGAGCATGACGACGAACAAGCCGAAGAACAGCAGCGACGACCCGAGGTCGCGCTGAAAGACCAGGATGCCGACGCTGATCAGCCAACCCGCGAGGATCGGTCCGAGGTCGCGACCGCGGGGCAGGTCGATGCCGGCAATGCGGCGACCCGCGAGGGCGAGCGCATCACGCTTGACCACGAGATAGCCCGCGAAGAAGATCGCGAGACACACCTTCGCGGCCTCACCGGGCTGGAAGCTGAAAGGACCGAGGTTGATCCAAATGCGTGCGCCGTTGATGGTGCGGCCGATGCCGGGCATCAGCGGGAGGATCAGCAAGAGAATGGCGACCGCGCCGAACGTGTAGGTGAGGGTCTGCAGGCGCCGATGATCGCGTACGAGGATCAGGATCGCGGCAAAGGCGGCGATACCGATCGCGGTCCATACGAGCTGGCCGTTGGCGAAGGCCTGACGATCAGGATTGACCTGCTGGCGTCCAAGATCAAGTCGATAGATCATCGCGAGACCGAGACCGTTGAGCGCAATGACGAGCGGGACCAGCACCGGATCGGCGTACGGGGCGACCCGGCGCACGATGAGGTGAGTCGCGATGGCCACCACGATCAGCGCGAAGCCGAGCTTGTAGGTGTCGCCCGGGATGGTGCCTTCGACGCCGAGTCCGACCGCCGCGTACGCAGTGATCCCAATCGTCACCGCCAGGACGGTGAGAAAGAATTCGGCCCCCCGGCGCTTGCGAGGCACCCACGCGGGCGTGGTCATCGCAGCCATACCGCCGAAGAAGTCGTGGTCTCTGTGTCCTTGGGCTTCGGCTTGGGTGTTGGCGTCGGGGTCGGCTTGATGGCGACCTGGTCGAGGTTCTTGACGATCTGCTCAGCCTCAGCTCGACTCGAGGCCTCGATCCCCGCTCGCACCTGCTTGGCGCGGAAATCGGGCAGCGTGGAGACCTCGACCTCGGTGATCTCATCGACGTGCTGCAGCGTGATGCCGGGGATGTCGGCCTGGACGCCCTTGTAGATCGTCACCTTGCCGTCCTGCGAGGCGACGAAGTACTGGTTTTGCGACCAGTTGTAGGCGACTCCCCCGGCGATCGCGAGGATCGCGGCAATTGCGATGCCGAGCGCTGTCCAGCGGAGCCAGCGCCTGCGGCTCGGCGGGCGTGGTGCGTAGCGGATCTCCTCGGGGTCGACGGTCTGCGATTCGGAGGTCTTGGGCTCGGAACGCCGACTCGTTCGCGGGCGAGCCGGTCCGGCGGCAGCGCCGACGAGTTGCGGCTGTCCGTCGGATGACGAAAGGTGCTCGTCTACATCTGCACCCTTCTCGACGAACTCGGCTATGACGACGGTGACGTTGTCGTAGCCGCCGGCCTCGAGCGCCAGGCGGACCAGTTCAGTTGCGGCGAGATCGATTGTCTCGGCGCTGAGCGCCATCTCGATGACGTTGTCGCCGACCATGTCGGACAAGCCGTCGCTGCACAGGAGGTAGCGGTCACCGAGCATCGGCTGCAGCCAGTTGTAGTCGGCCTCGTTGTCGTCGCGGCCCAGCAGAGCACGAAGCAAGAGCGAGCGATGCGGGTGTACGCGGGCCTCGTCTCGGCTGATCTTGCCTTCCTCGACCAGGCTCTGCACGAACGTGTGGTCGGTGCTGATCTGCTCGAGCGCACCGTCACGCAGACGGTAGGCGCGCGAGTCACCCAGGTGGGCAAACGCGATCTTGGAGCCGTCCCACAGCATCGCCTCGAGCGTGGTTCCCATGCCTTCGACGGCAGGGTCGTTGGCAATCAGCTGGCCGAGTCGCGCGTTCGCGGCGGTGACGGCCTGCTGGAGAGCGGCCATGGCATCGACGTCGAGATCACGATCGAGCTGGCGGATGATGTGCATCGCCTCGGCTGAGGCGAGGTCGCCCGCGGCAGCACCACCCATACCGTCGGCGATCACCAGGAGCCGCGGGCTGGCGTATCCGGAGTCCTGATTGGCGGGTCGGCGCAGACCGGTGTCAGTCAGGGCGACATAGCGATATGTAAGAGAAGTCATGGACTACTTCTGGAGCTCGACGATGGTCTTGCCGAGTCGGACGGCGATGCCGATGCCGATCGGAATGGGCGAGGTGATGCGCTGGCTGCCGAGGTAGGTGCCGTTGGTGGATCCGAGGTCTTCGACGAACCACTGCTCGCCATTGGTCGCGAAGCGCGCGTGACGCGTCGACACATAGTCATCGTCGAGTCGGATTGCGGCGTCCGTGCCGCGGCCGAGGAGGATTGGCTTGTCGCCCAGCGGAACGCTCTGCCCCGCGTTGGGACCCGAGACGACCTGCAGCTTGGTGGGTACGCCACGCGGAGCCTTGCGAGAACGGGACGTCGGTTTGGCCTTCGCCTTCGCGGGGCGCGCCTGAACGGGAGCCTTGGTGCCGAAGATGTCCGATCGGATGACCGAAACTGCCGACAGGACAAATAGCCACAGCACTGCCAAGAATGCGAGCTTGATCAGCGTGAGTGTCAGTTCTGACATCAGGTTGTCTCCGACAGCCGAACCACGATGACGGTGTTGCCGAGGCGGATTTCGGCTCCGTCGGTCACGACACCGCTGCCCACCTTGTGTCCATTGAGGATGACGCCGTTGGTGGAGTCGAGGTCGGTCACCGTGACATCGGTGTCGCCACCGTTGCGGCTGACCGCGATCTGCGCGTGACGGCGCGAGATGCCCGGGTCGTCGATCTTGAGATCGGCTTCGTTGCCTCGACCGATCACGATGCCGGGAGGGCTGATCGGGTGCTTCATGCCGTTGACCTCGATCACCACACCGGATGAGCGGATGGCAGTCTCGGTCATCCGCTGACCTTCGACGGGGGTCACGGAGGAGTTGGTACGGCTGCGTACGCGGAATCGGCCGGTGCTCAGCTCGCCGGTCTGCTTGAACTCGATGTTCAGCGGGCCGGTCATGGTGTAGCGCTGGTCGATGACGTGCTCTTTGACAAGTGTCGCCAGCTCTTCGGCGAGCGTGCCGCTGAACGGCGCCAGGCGCTCGAAGTCGGTCGGCGAGAGCTCGACGGTGAAGTCGTTGGGCACCAGCATGCGTTCGCGTGAAAGGACGTGGGCGGAGTTGTCGACCTCGCGCTGCAGGGCAGCGGCGATCTCGACGGGTTGGACCGCGCTGCGGAACGCGCGTGCAAAGGCGCCAGTCACGGCTCCTTCGAGTCTTTGCTCAAATCGCTGCAGCACCCCCGCCATCAGCTTCCGCCTTTCGTTGTCATCACTGGTGTTCCCTGCGATCGTATCGGGCTACCACTCAGAGGCGACTTCTCGTGCGGCGCCGGAGTGACGAATCGGACAGCATTTCAGCCTGTTAGACTCATTCCTCGGTCCTGCGCATCGAATGCCGGGACCGTACGCGCGAGTGGCGGAATGGTAGACGCGCTGGCTTCAGGTGCCAGT
>NZ_JAKFEL010000070.1:0-32017 GCF_036675695.1 Aeromicrobium sp. | reverse complement strand
ATTGATTTCCATCAAGGTCGGCGAGCCGAAGCTCTCCGATGGTCTCGACGGGGTATTACTAATTAATCTCGTCGACTTTTGGCACACTGTTGAGTTCTCAAGGATCAGACGCACACCGAAACCCAGTACCTTACGGTCTGAGTTTTGGGGCAACTCGTCTAACTTACACCGCTCGTTTTCACCGGTCAAACCCGGGTCGGTCACGATGTTGGCTGCCAACTCCGAGCGACCGGCCTTGCGGCTTTTCGCTCCGTCGTGCTGTGCAACAAGTAGAACACTACGGGGCGGGATTTGCGCACGTCAAATCGGGGTCCTGTGGCTAGAGTCACACGGGCTCCAGCCCCTGAAATTGCAGGGGTCAGGACACCGACACGCCCGAAATCGCCCGCTTCCCCTTGCGCAAAACGACCCATTTGTCGTGCAGCAGATGTTCGCCCGAAAGCACAAGATCGGGGTCCGTCACGCGCTCGTTGTTCACGTACGCTCCCCCGTCGGCGACAGCACGCCTGGCAGCGGATTTGGAATCGGCGAGTCCAGTGGCCACAAATGCGTCGACGACAGTCGGCGAATCCGCGGCTTTGAGCTCGACGGCACCGGCTTCACTCAGGGCCGCTCCGAGCGTCGCCTCGGGCAGATCCGTCAGCTCAGCACGGCCGAACAGCGCTCCGGAGGCAAGTTCTGCGGCTGCTGCCTCGTCGGCGCCGTGCACGATCGTCGTCACCTCGGCTGCCAGTCGACGTTGCGCCGCACGCAATCCGGGCTTCTCCGCATGCTCAACCTCCAGCGCAGCGATCTCGTCGACCGGGACGAAGGTGAACTGGCGGAGGTACTCCCCCACTTTGCTGTCCTCGGCCTGGATCCACGATTGGTAGAACGCATAAGGACTCGTCAGCTCGGGATCGAGCCATACGGTGCCTGACTCGGTCTTGCCGAACTTGGTGCCATCGGCCTTGGTGATCAACGGTGTCGCGAGGGCATGCACCTTGGAGCCGGCGGCTCGACGTACGAGCTCGACCCCGGCGGTGATGTTGCCCCACTGATCGCTGCCACCTGTCTGAAGCACGCAGCCGTGACGGCGGTGCAGCTCGAGGTAGTCGAGGGACTGCAGGAGTACGTAGCTGAATTCGGTGTAACTGATGCCGGCCTCGAGCCGCGCGCTGACGACTTCGCGGGCGAGCATCCGATTGACCGGGAAGTGCTTGCCGATGTCTCGCAGGAAGTCGATTGTGCTGAGGTTGGCGGTCCAGTCGAGGTTGTTGACCAGCGTGGCCGCCGACTCGCCCTCGAGCTCGACGAAGTGCGACACCTGCGTACGGATGCGCTCGACCCATTCGGCCGTCGTCTCCTTGGTGTTCATGACCCGCTCGCCGGCTTCCTTGGGGTCACCGATGAGACCGGTCGAACCGCCCACGAGGATCAGCGGCTTGTGGCCCGCCAGCTGCAGGCGACGTGCCGTGAGCAGCTGAAGGAGGTTGCCGATGTGCAGGCTCGGAGCCGTGGGGTCGAAGCCCACATAGAACGTGATCGGACCTGTCGTGAGATCAGCTCGCAGTGCATCAGGGTCCGTCGAGTGCGCGATGAGGCCGCGCGCCTCGAGATCATCAAGTACGTGGGTCACGATGCCCATTCTCACCCACCGGGCTCATACGACCCACAGCGGTTCAGAGCACCGCTGCGGCGACTTGTCCTGGCTTGACGGCGAGTACCGGAACCGCGGAGTCGAGCAGGAGCTGCTGAGCCGTGCTGCCCATCAGGAACTTGCCGACTGGCGACCGCGGACGTAGGCCGATAACCAAGAGGCTCGCCGACGTCTCCTCCACGACCTTGAGGATCTGGGCCGCGGTGTCTGCGCCGACGGGTTGCTGGATCGACACCTTGGAGCCGACCAGCTCGTGGAGCCGCTGGCGGAGCTGCTCGAGCTCGAAGCCGCGCAGGAATCCCGGGGCATCAAGGTCGGCGTCGCGGGAGACGTTGACGACCGTCAGCGTGTCATCTGTTGCGTTGGCCCGAGCCACTCCGTGCTCAAGGGCTGCCTCGCCGTACTCATCACTGCGGTATCCGACCACGACTGACATCGTGTGGGCCTCTCTGCTGGTTGGGACCCCTCCCCACGCCAGATCATGTCGCACCGCGTACGCCCGTGTCTCCCTTTGTGATGAGGGGCACGGAATAGCCGGCCATGTCCATGTGGTTGAAACTTGCATGAGCAGCGTGAAGGTAGACATCTGGTCAGACGTGGCATGCCCGTGGTGCTTCATCGGCAAGCGCCGGTTCGAGGCGGCCGTGGCCGACTTCACGGCTGGTGGCGACACCGTCGAGGTCGAGTACCACTCGTTCGAGCTCTCGCCCGACACCCTGATCGATTACGCCGGGAGTCACAGCGAGTTCCTGTCGAAGCACAAGGGCATCCCGGAAGCGCACGCGAGCCAGATGCTGACGCAGATGACCGAGCTCGGCAAGACAGTCGACATCGCGTATGACTACGACTCGTTGCACACGACCAACACGATCAAGGCGCACGAGCTGCTTCATCTGGCGAAGTCGCACGGCAAACAGCTGGAGATGAAGGAGCGCTTGCTGTCGGCGTACTTCGAGGAGGGCAGGCACGTCGGACAGATCGACGAGCTGGCTGACCTCGGAGCCGAGATTGGGCTCGACCGCGACGAGATCGTCGACGCGCTCAAATCTGAAACGTTCCTTGAGGACGTGATGGCGGACAAGGCGCAGGCCGTCGCGTACGGCATCAACGGTGTGCCGTTCTTCGTGATCAACGGCAAGTACGGCGTCTCTGGTGCTCAGGAATCAGCAACCTTCGTCGACGTGCTCACCCAGGCGGCAGCCGAATGACCGGCCCGTTCGAGATGGTTGGCGAAGACGCACCTCTGTGCGAAGACGGCGTATGCGAAGTGCCCGTCGCTACTGACGACTAGCGACGGACAAACACTCCTGTGAGCGGTGCGCCCTCGCCCTTCACGGAAAGTCGATCCGTCTCGCAGGTGACGCTGATGCCGTTCGACGGGTCGATCAATGGTGGCGCTCCGTCGGGATTGGCTCCCGGAGCTGCGGTCCATCCCCAGTTGTCGACGCCGATATCGGTCTCGCTGTCGGCGTTCCAACCCCATTCGCCACCACCTGCGCTCTGCGAGTTGACCGAGAGCGGTTGACCGCCCACGACCGCAGAGATCTCCAGGTTCGTTGAGATGCTCATGTAGGGCTCCTCGTTGAAGTCGAGGATCTGGTCGCCACCGATATCCAGCGCAGTGATCGGTAGACCAAGACCTTCGAGGTAGCTCCTGGCCTGCCCTTCGTAGTTGTCGGTGTCCAGATACCAGCGCCCCAGCAGGCACTCAGTGTCACCTCCGGCTGCCGATGTCTGCGCGGTCGCCGTCGGTTCGCTCGTCGCTCCATCTGACGGTTCATCGGATCCGCCACCGCATCCAGCGGTCAAGACGGCGGTGATGATCAGCCACGCTCCCACTCGTGTCTTCATGTCCCAAGAATCACCCACTCTGCGATTGCACTGTCAAGCCCTGTCGTGGGCCTCCGGACCCGCCGCGAGTTGGGCCCGCGGACCCGTGCGCCTGCCTCCACGCATCAATAGCGTCGAGGTGTCGAAAGGTCGGGGCAATGAAGGCACACGCACTCCGCGAACGCGGACAGGCATCCATCGACTACGTCGGTGCGATCGTCCTCGTCGCCGTCGTGATCACGGGACTGGTCGCGACCGGTGCCGCTGCCTCGATCGGACAAAACGTTGCGTCGGGTGTGTGCACTGCGGTGTCGCCCCTCACCAACGCAACGTGCGGGGGGTCGTCCGATATCGGGGGGTCGGACGACCCATCCGGACCAAGCCTGGCTGATCAGGCATACGCCGGCGACTACGTCGCACTGGGTGACTCGTACTCGTCGGGGGAAGGTGCGGGCGACTACGTCGAGAACACCAACAGCGACGACGCCACCAAGGAGTGGTTCAACGACCTGCCCGTGGACCTGTGGCCGGGCGAACCTCGCGTCAACGTGTGCCGACGCAGCGCAAACGCGTACTCGGGCTACGTGTTCGCCAACGGCGAGTTTGCCGGCGACTACCACTTCGGTGCCTGCAGCGGTGCCGTCGCGAGCGACTACTACGAGGACAACCACAGCGGCAACGACGACGAGGGGCCGCAGCGTGAGCACATCACCGACGACACGAGCCTCATTACGTTGTCGATGGGCGGCAACGACTTCGGCTTCGCCGACGTGATGGCTGAGTGCGTCAAACGCGGTCTCGGCCTGGGTGCCGCGTGCGGTCCAGACGCGACGGAAGACGCCCACGCCAGCATCGACGAGAAGGTCGACGAGCTGATCCAGATGTACCAGGACCTGGAGGAGGACGCCCCCGACGACGCGCGCATCCTCGTGGTCGGCTACCCGCGACTGTTCCCGGAGGACCCGACGGGCCCGACGTGGGGCATCGCCCAAAGGGACCAGACCTGGATCAACGACCTGGGCACGTACGCCAACGACGCGATCCGCGAAGCCATCGCCGAGTCAGGCACCCGAATCGAGTTCGTCGACGTAACCGATGCTCTCGAGGGGCACGAGTCGGGCACCAGCGAGCCCTGGTTGCACGACCTCACCTTCGGGGTCGACGGCGGCAACTGGCTGATGCCGGTTTCGAGCAACAGCTACCATCCCACCGCAGAGGGACAACAGGCGATCGGGGCGCTGGTCCACGACGCCGTCGAGAACGGAGGTGAGCGGCCATGACAGTACGAGTTCTCCTCGTCGCGGTGTGTGCAGCCGCCCTGCTGAGTGCGTGCGGCTCCGACGAGCCCGGTCCCAACCCGCGAGCGAGCGTCGAGTCCGGTGGCGAGTCGCAGAAGGCGATCCTCCCCGAGAACGTCCTGCCCGAGGGCTGGCGCTACGCCTCGGTCGAGGACTTCCTCGGCATCCCCCAGCTCTGTGGTGTGGTGCTCGAACCGCCCAAGCTGACCAGTGCCGTGACCCAGCGCTTCGCCACGAAGTCAGGCGACACATTCGTGATCCAGTACTCGTTCGTCTCGTCCGACGCGGACGCCACCGCCAAGCGCATCGACTCGTTCGTCGATGCGGCCAAGACCTGTACTGAGCACGTTCCGACCGAGGGTGCCAAGGCCGAGGTCTCGCCGCTTGCCGGCCTGTCCCCCGTCGGAGATGCCTTCGCCGCCGTCAGCGCGGTCGATGCCTCCGACGAGACCAACAAGCGCGAGTACGTCGTGTTCCGCCACGGCACGCAGGTCACGGTCCTGCTGTCATACGGATTGGGTCGGGTCGCGAAACCAGCCGATCTGGACGCCATGGCGAAGGCGATCGACCAGCGAATCGCCTCGGCCAGCTGATGCTCTCGATAGTCGGAGTCGTGTTCTTGGCACTGGTCGCGGTTGCGGCGGCCGGAGTCGTCGCCGCGTCCCGCTCTCACGGTCAACCGGGAGTGTGGCTCGGTGTCGCCGCCATGGCGACAGTCGTCGTGTACGTCTATGGAGCGGCCGAGTCGCTCGGCAGCGATACGTCGACAGCATCATGGGCGTCGACTGTCATGGCCCTGTTCGTGATCATCGGCCTGGTTCTGCTGGTCGTCCGTCGATCGAAGGCGTCGACCGTCGTGAGTGCGCTCTCAGCAGCGGCAATCGCTCTCGGTGTCGCCAGCGTCATCGTGACCGCCACTGCAGGCTGACGACCGTCATGCCCGCGGGCTCCGTCGATAGACCGACACCGTCGGATCACCGGTGATCCAGAAGCGCCATGGGACACCTGCGGCCTTGGACACACCCACGCGCGGACCTTCGCTGATGGCGGGAGCTGAGGGTGGCTCGTCCCCGAGGTGAACTGCGTTGCTCCCGAGCAATTCCGTGCCCAGGTCGTCAAGGGACAAGCCGAGCGCCCTGGCAAGGTTTCCAGGGCCGCGAGCGAGGGCTACGTCCTTGACCCGATCACCTCGTCGTGCCCGTGCGAGCTCTATGCCGTCGACGATCTCGCCTGCACGGATCAGCACCGCTGACGCTGTCTCGGTCGGACCGGTGACGATGTTGGCGCAGAAGTGCATCCCGTACGAGCGGTAGACGTACAGGCGCCATGGCTCGCCGAACATGATCTCCGAGCGCGGGGTTCGGGTGAAGGCATGCGAGGCAGGGTCGTTGACTCCCCCATAAGCCTCAACCTCGGTGATGCGCGCTGCCACGGCGTGACCGTGCAGGACACGACCCAGGAGCGCTCGGGCGTGATCCGTGACGTCCACGTGTCAGGCGAGCCGCTGGCGAAGTTCGAGGAGCTGCTCGGCAACGCGCGCCTGTGCCGTTCCGCCACGGGAGTTGCGAGAAGCCAGCGAGCCTTCAACCGTGAGCACGTCACGAACGTCTGGAGTCAGCAGCGGCGAAATCGCTGCGAAGTCCCCGTCTGTGAGGTCCCAGAGCTCGATGCCGCGCTGCTCGCACATCTGGACAGAAGCACCCGAGATCTCGTGGGCGTCACGGAACGGCACACCCTGACGTACGAGCCACTCGGCGACGTCCGTCGCCAGAGCAAACCCCTGGGGCGCGAGCTCGGCCATCCGTTCGGTGTTGAACGTCAGCGTGGCAACCATGCCGGTGAACGCAGGCAGCAGGACCTCGAGGGTGTCGATCGAGTCGAACACCGGCTCCTTGTCCTCCTGCAGATCGCGGTTGTACGCGAGTGGCAGCGCCTTGAGCGTCGCCAAAAGTCCCGTGAGGTTGCCGATCAGGCGACCTGCTTTGCCGCGGGCGAGCTCGGCGATGTCGGGGTTCTTCTTCTGCGGCATGATGCTCGAGCCTGTCGAGAAGCCGTCATGCAGCGTGACGAAGCCGAACTCCTTGGTGTTCCAGATGATGATCTCCTCGGCGATGCGAGAGAGGTCAATGCCGATCTGGGCTGTGACAAAAGCGAACTCGGCAACGAAGTCGCGCGCTGCCGTGCCGTCCATCGAGTTGGCCGTCGAGTCGGTGAAGCCGAGGTCTTTGGCGACCTGCTGAGGGTCGAGGCCAAGCGACGAGCCAGCGAGCGCGCCAGAGCCGTACGGCGAATCAGCAGCCACGCGCTTGTCCCAATCTTCGAGGCGATCGAGGTCGCGTACGAGCGGCCACGCATGCGCCAGCAGATGGTGCGACAGCAGCACGGGTTGGGCGTGCTGAAGGTGGGTGCGACCCGGCATGGGCGCGTCGATGTGGGCCTCCGCCTGCTCGGCGAGGGCTGCCACCAGTCCGCGTACAAGATCGCCGATCGTCCTGGCGTGGTCTCGGAGGTACATCTTGAAGAGCGTGGCGATCTGGTCGTTGCGTGACCGTCCGGCACGGAGACGTCCACCCAGCTCAGGGCCGAGGCGCTCTAGCAATCCGCGTTCGAGCGCGGAGTGCACATCCTCGTCGTCAGGGTGAGCTGCAAAGGTGCCCGACTCGACGTCGGCCGCGAGTGCATCGATGCCGGAAATCAGGGTGGTGAGGTCGTCGCGGCTGAGAAGTCCGGCGGCCTGGAGCACGCTGGCATGCGCGCGCGATCCGGCGAGATCGTACGGCGCGAGGCGCCAGTCGAAATGCGTTGACCGCGAAAGCGCGATCAGCTCGGGCGATGGGCCGGAAGCGAACCGCCCTCCCCACAGAGAGGTTTTGTCGATCACGAAGTCTCCTTGGAGGTGGATGCGGCAAGCGACATGAGCCGGCTGGCGACGGCGTCGCCACCCAGCGGATCGCGACAGATCAGCAGGACAGTGTCGTCCCCAGCGATGGTGCCGAGCAGGTCGGGCTGGCCGGCATGGTCGACAGCGGAGGCGAGGTACTGGGCGGCCCCGGGCGGGGTACGCAGCACCACCAGATTTGCCGAGGACTCAGCGGCAACGAGCAGCTCCCGGCAGATGCGCGCGAGTCGCGTCTGTGCCGCTGCGCTGTCCGGCGCTGCCCGAGGTGTGCGGTCTCCGCCCTCGGCCGGCACCGCGTAGACCAGCCCTCCATCGGGGTGACGCACACGCACGGCATCGAGCTCGACGAGATCGCGGGAGATCGTCGACGGTGTCGCGTTCACTCCGCGGCTCTCGAGCAGCTCAGCCAGGTCACCCTGGGAACGAATGAGCTCGTGACCCAGCAGCTCGACGATCAGCTGCTGACGTGCGCTTTTGGTATCGGGAACAGTCATCATTTCTCCCCCGCCTTCTCGAGCAACCAGATCATCAAGGCCTTCTGGGCGTGGAGGCGGTTCTCAGCCTCGTCCCACACGACGCTCTGAGGGCCATCGAGCACTTCGGACGAGATCTCGAGCCCGCGATAGGCCGGCAGGCAGTGAAGAACGACGGCGTCCGGCGCGGCCTTCGCCAACGACTCGGCGTTGATCGAATAAGTGCCAAAGAGCTCGAGGCGTGCTTCCTTCTCGCTCTCCTGTCCCATCGACACCCACGTGTCGGTGATGACTACGTCGGCTCCGGCGATCGCGGAATCCGGGTCGTCCGTCACGGCGACAGATCCTCCGGTGGTCTCGGCGATCTCCGCGGCATCGGCGACGATCTTCGGATCGGGTTGATAGCCCAACGGTGCGCCGATGCGTACGTGCATGCCTGCCAGCGCGCCGCCAAGCAGATAGGAGTGCCCCATGTTGTTGGCGCCATCGCCGAGATAGGCGACGGTCAGGCCAGCGAGAGCCCCCTTGTGCTCGATCACGGTCTGCCAGTCCGCGAGGATCTGGCAGGGGTGAAAGTCGTCGCTGAGCGCGTTGATGACGGGTACACCGGCGTTGGCGGCCATCTCCTCGAGCCCGGACTGGGCGTACGTCCGCCACACGATCGCGCTGGTCATACGGCCCAGGACCTTTGCTGTGTCCGCGGTCGACTCGCCGCGACCGCTCTGGGTCGTGGCAGTGTCGAGAATCAGCGGGCTGCCACCAAGGTCAGCGATTCCGACACCGAACGACACTCGCGTTCGGGTTGAGGCTTTGTCGAAGATGACGGCCACAGTCTGCGGCCCCTCCAGCGGCTTACGTGCATAGGGGGTGGCCTTGACTTCGGCTGCAAGAGCAAGCACCTCGGCCTGCTCAGCGGGGGTCAGATCGTCGTCGCGAAGGAAGTGCCTCATGGCGTGGCCTTCCTGAGAAGGGCATTGTACGAAGGCAACGCCATGACTGATGCTTGCTGATTCGCTCGCTGGCGCTCGCTCATGCCGACACCTCATCCAGAACAGCCCGAATGGTCGTGACCGCGCGGGATGCCTCGTCCTCGGTCAAGATCAGCGGCGGCGCGAGCCTGAGCCGATCAGGGGTCGGTGCGTTGATGATCAGTCCGGCAGCGAGTGCCGCCTTGAAGACATCGGCAGCAATCGGTTGAGCGAGGACGATTCCCACCAGCAGGCCACGGCCAGTTGTGCTCGTGACGAGTCGGTGCTCTTCGAGGCCGCGGCGCAGCTGATCCCCGATCGTCGTGACGTGATCGAGGAGCTTGTCGGACTCGATCGTCGAGATGACTGCCAGCGCGGCCGCTGTGGCGACAGGGTTGCCACCGAACGTCGAGCCGTGGTTGCCGGGCTGGAGCAGAGTTGCAGCGTCACCGAGCGCCACGCACGCGCCGATTGGGATGCCGCCGCCCAGACCTTTGGCGAGGGTCACCAGATCCGGGACGACTCCAGACTCCTCATACGCGAACCACGCACCCGTACGACCGATGCCGGTCTGGACCTCGTCGAGCCACAGCAGTGCGCCGTGCCTGGTCGTGATTTCCCTGGCTGCCTGGAGGTATCCCTCCGAGGGCTCGACCACGCCGGCCTCACCCTGGATCGGCTCAAGGAGTACGGCTGCCACGGATTCGTCGACGGCAGCCTCAAGAGCAGCGATGTCGCCGTACGGCACCCAGGTCACGTCGCCCGGCAATGGCTCGAACGGCGCGCGGTAGGCCTCCTTGGAGGTCAGCGCGAGTGCGCCCATGGTCCGGCCGTGGAATGAGCCCTCGGCCGCAACCACCTTGGTACGGCCGGTGCGCCGGGTGGCCTTGAACGCCGCCTCGTTCGCCTCGGCTCCCGAGTTGCTGAAGAACACCCGCCCCTCATGGCCGAGTAGCGCGAGCAGCTTCTCGGCCAGTGCGATCTGTGGCTCGGAAGCAAAGATGTTGGAGACGTGACCAAGCGTGGTGAGCTGGGTGGTGACCGCCTCGACGATCGCTGGGTGGGCATGGCCAAGGGCGTTCACCGCGATACCACCGAGCAGGTCGAGGTATTCCTTGCCGTCGGCGTCCCAGACGCGCGATCCCTCGCCACGGACCAGGACGGTCTGCGGCGGACCGAAGGTGTTCATGACGGCACCTTCGTAGCGCTGGGTCCACTCGGTGACAGTCATTTCTTGTCCTTCGTGACGCTGGTCGAGTAGAGCGCCGTACGGATGCGTGTCGGCGCACCGGGCACGACCTGCGTCCCAACGCCCTCGTCGGTGAAGATCTCAAGCAGCACGGCGTGGGGCTCTCGACCGTCGATGACGGTGGCGCGATTGACACCCTCCTCGACTGCCTTGAGGCAGGCCGTCATCTTGGGGATCATGCCTGTCGAGAGGGTCGGGATGATCTCGGCGAGCGACTCGGGGCTGATCTCGCCGATGACGTCGGTGCTGTTGGGCCAGTCGGCATACAGGCCCTCGACGTCGGTGAGGACGAGCAGCTTCTCCGCGCCGAGCGCGACGGCCAGCGCGGCTGCCGCGGTGTCGGCGTTGACGTTGTAGACCTGACCGTCGACGTCAGGAGCGACCGTCGAGACGACAGGGATACGGCCGGCATCGATGAGGTCGAGAACAGCTTCGGGGCGTACGCCGACAACTTCGCCGACGAGACCGATGTCAGTCTCGACACCGTCGATCATGGGCTTCGTCTTCTTGGCGGTGAACAGACCGCCGTCTTCACCGGACAGTCCCACCGCGAGGTCACCGTGTTGGTTGAGCAGACCGACGAGCTCCCGGCCGACCTGACCGGTCAGCACCATGCGTACGACTTCCATCGTCTCGGGAGTCGTGACGCGCAGACCACCCCGGAACTCCGACTCGATGCCGAGCTTGTCCAGCATCGCGCTGATCTGCGGTCCACCGCCGTGCACGACGACGGGCTTGAAGCCCGCGAGGCGCAGGAACACGATGTCCTCGGCGAAGGCCATCTTGAGCGACTCGTCGGTCATGGCGTTGCCGCCGTACTTCACCACGATGACCTTGCCGTGGTACTTCTTCAGCCAGGGCAGCGCCTGGGCCAGAGTGGCGGCTTTGGCGGTCGCCTTCTTCCAGTCCTCAGGATGCCACTGATCGGGTGTTTCGATTTCGCTCATGATGAGTACGCCGAATTCTCGTGGACATACGCCTGCGTGAGGTCGTTGGTCCAGATGGTGCCCGTTGCCGAGCCGGACTTGAGGTCGATCGTCACGCTGACGGCGCGCTGAGAGAGGTCGATCGAGTCGGGTGACTCCCCCGGCCCGCTGTTGCGGCAGACCCACACACCGTTGAGCGCGACGTCCAGGTTCGCGGGATCGAACGCTGCTTGCGTCGTTCCCACCGAAGCGAGGATGCGTCCCCAGTTGGGGTCCTTGCCGAAGATCGCGCACTTGAACAGGTTGCTGCGGGCGACCGACCGGCCGACTTCGAGTGCGTCGTCGACTGACGCCGCATTGACGACCTCGATCGCGATCTCGTGATCAGCGCCCTCGGCATCGGCAAGGAGCTGCATCGCGAGGTCGCGGCACACAGCGGTGACGGCCTCAGTGAAGGCTGCGGCGTCCGGCTTGACGCCTGAGGCTCCACTCGCCATCAGCAGCACCGTGTCATTCGTCGACTGGCAGCCATCAGAGTCGAGACGGTCGAACGTCTGAGCCGTCGCGCTGCGCAGCGCCGCATTTGCGGTGTCGGCATCGACATCAGCGTCTGTCGTGACGACGACGAGCATCGTGGCGAGCGCTGGCGCCAGCATGCCGGCACCCTTCGCCATACCGCCGACGGTCCACCCGTCGCCGTGGGCCACTGACTCCTTCGCGACGCTGTCGGTCGTCATGATCGCCGAGGCAGCTGCCGCGCCGCCGTCGGTTGACCTGGACGCCAATGCTGCATGGACTCCGGACAGCAGCGCGTCACGATCGTTGAGCAAACCGATCAGACCGGTCGAACACACCTGTACGTCGATCGCACCGATGCCGAGCGCGGTCGCCACGGTCTCGGCGGTGTGGTGAGTCGTCGCGAACCCTTCGGGACCGGTGTAACAGTTGGCGCCACCCGAGTTGATGACGACGGCGACTGCCGAGCCGGACTTGATCGCTTCCTCGCTCCAAAGGACCGGGTTGGCCTTGCAGCGGTTGCTGGTGAAGACGGCAGCGGCAGCGTGCGACGGTCCGTCGTTGACCACCAGCGCGACGTCGGGTCCGCCATTCGACTTGAGGCCGGCTGCAACGCCGGACGCACTGAATCCCTTGGCAGCTGTCACGCTCATCCGGACGCCTCAGATTGAAACCCACGATACAAAGGCGTCCGCATGACTGATGCCTTTTGATTCGCGCCCCCTACGACTCGGGATATGCGGAACGCCCTCGGTAGTGGTCCTGGGGGGAACCCCAGCTGGCGCTCGCTCATGGCGCTACTCCGATGGTCGAGAGGCCCGTGGTCTCTTCGAGTCCCAAGGCGAGGTTCATGGACTGGATCGCACCGCCGGCAGTTCCTTTGACCAAGTTGTCAATGGCGGAAACCGCCACGAGCCGGTTGGCGCGGGCGTCGATCGCTACCTGGATCTGAGCCGTATTGGCACCCAGAGTTGCCGCGGTCGTCGGCCAATGCCCCTCAGGAAGCAGACGGATGAACGCCTCGTCGCCATAGACCCCGTCGTACGCCGCCCTGACCGCGTCGATGTCGACGCCCGGCGCGAGCCGAGCGGTCGTCGTTGCCAGTATTCCGCGCGCCATCGGCACCAACGTCGGCGTGAACGAGATGGTGACCTCATCGGCCCCTGCTAGGCGCAGGTTCTGCATGATCTCGGGTACGTGTCGGTGAACACCACCGACTCCGTACGGAGTCGCCGATCCCAGGCCCTCGGATGCAAGGAGGTGCGTCTTGGGAGCCTTGCCCGCACCGGAGAAGCCGTTGGCGAGAACTGCGACGAGGTCCGTTGACTCCACCAGCCCTGCCGCGATTGCGGGCTGGATGCCGAGCGTGATCGCGGTGACGTTGCAGCCCGGGACGGCGATGCGGTTCACACCCTTGAGGTTGTCCCGCTGAAGACCATCGCCGACGATCAGCTCAGGCAGGCCGTAGGGCCAGGTCCCGGCGTGCTCGCCGCCGTAGAACTCGGTCCATTCCTCCGCTGACTGCAGCCGGAAATCTGCGCCACAGTCGATCACGAGTACGTCGTCGCCCAGCTCCGCCGCGACTGCGCCGGACTGGCCGTGTGGCAGGCCGAGGAACACGACGTCGTGACCAGCCAGGGTCTCGGCCGTCGTGGGCTCGAGAATGCGGTCGGCCAAAGGCGCAAGGTGAGGGTGGTGCTGCCCGAGAGGCGTACCGGCACTCGTTGCCGCTGTCAGTGCACCGATCTCGACATCGGGATGCGCCAGCAGCAAGCGCAGCACCTCGCCTCCGGCGTACCCGCTGGCGCCGGCTACGGCTGCGGTGATCGTTGTCATCTCTCCACCTTTGCAGAAATGTCTTCAGGGACGTGCACTGATCAGTCGGTGCCGAACTCCATGGCGGCGGCGTCGAGCGCGTGCTCGTCCATGTCATCGGCATCGTCTTCGACCAGGACCGGGTTGGCCTCGATCCGCGTGGCGCCACCTGCAGGCAACTCGCCGAACAGGGTGCCGTTCTCGACCAGGACCTGGCCCTGATCGAGCGGCTGCTGTGCGTAGAGCTCAAGCATGGCGCGCGAGTCGGCGATGTCGAGGTTGCGCATCGTCAGCTGACCGATGCGGTCTGTCGGACCGAACACCGCGTTCTCCGTCCGCTCCATCGAAAGCTTTTCGGGGTGATAGGAGAAGTTGGGGCCCTGCGTGTCGAGGATCGAGTAGTCCTCACCACGACGCAGCCTGATCGTCACGTCTCCGCTGACGACCGAGGCAATCCACCGCTGGACGGACTCGCGCAGCATCATCGCCTGCGGGTCGAGCCACCGTCCCTCGTACATCAGTCGTCCGAGCCGGCGACCGTGCTGGTGGAAGTTGGCGATCGTGTCCTCGTTGTGGATCGCGTTGACGAGCCGTTCGTACGCGATGTGCAGCAAAGCCATGCCAGGAGCTTCATAGATGCCCCTGCTCTTGGCTTCGATGATGCGGTTCTCGATCTGATCCGACATGCCGAGGCCATGGCGACCACCTATCGTGTTGGCCTCGTGCACGAGAGCTACTGGGTCTCCCCCGAAGGTCGCACCATTGATCGCGACCGGACGGCCAGCCTCGAACGTGATCGTCACGTCCTCGGTGGCGATCTCGACTGCCGGATCCCAGAACTTGACGCCCATGATCGGCTCAACCGACTCGAGTGACGTGTCCAGGTGCTCCAACGTCTTCGCCTCGTGCGTCGCACCCCAGATGTTGGCGTCTGTCGAGTAGGCCTTCTCCTGGCTGTCCCTGTAAGGGAGATCGCGCTCAGTCAGCCACTGGCTCATCTCGTGACGGCCGCCCAGCTCAGCGACGAACTCAGCGTCAAGCCACGGCTTGTAGATCAGCAGCTCAGGGTTGGCCAGAAGGCCGTACCGATAGAACCGCTCGATGTCGTTGCCCTTGAAGGTCGAGCCATCGCCCCAGATGTTGACGTTGTCCTCATGCATCGCCCGGACCAGAAGGGTGCCGGTGACGGCACGGCCGAGCGGGGTCGTGTTGAAGTACGTCCTGCCGGCCGAGCGGATGTGGAACGCGCCGCAGGCGAGTGCGGCCAAGCCCTCGTCGACGAGCGGCCGCTTGCAGTCGATCGACCGCGCGAGCTCGGCGCCGTACTCCATGGCGCGACCCGGGATGCCTGAGATGTCCGGCTCGTCGTACTGACCGATGTCAGCCGTGTAGGTGCAGGGCACGGCGCCCTTGTCGCGCATCCAGGCGACAGCAACGGACGTGTCGAGGCCGCCTGAAAAGGCGATGCCGACGCGTTCGCCGACGGGAAGATGAGTGAGAACCTTGGACATGCCTCACATTCTTGCACACTCCTGCAATTTCTTGCATGTCGGGTCTGGCATGAATACTTCCCGCGGGCGCGCCGTGCGCCCCTAGGATGCAGTTCATGAAGCGGACTGCGCTGCGCATTCTTGCGTTGCTCCTGACCGCGGGGGTCTTGGTGATCCCCGTGCTCGCCGGCATGATCCCCAGCACCACCACCACCTCGCCTGATCCCGTGACGATCACCCACTACAAGGCTGACTACGTCGTGAGTGCAGACGGAACACTGGCTGCCAAGGAAGTCATCCAGGCGGATTTCCCGTCCGGTCGCCACGGCATCTTCAGGTTCTGGGACCTTGCTGATCCGACTGACTCCAACGTCCGGCTGACCCCCGAGGACATCAAGGTCTCGCTCGATGGCCAGTCGGTGCCCAACGAGCTGCAATGGCAGAACGGTCGTCGCTACCGGGTCGCCAAGATCGGGGACCCCGACAGCTACGTGTCACCCGGCATCCACGAGTACACGATCACGTACACGATCAAGGGCGCACTCTCACCGACATCGGCCAACCCCGGCGAGTTCGCCTCCTCGAGCTGGACCGACAAGCAGAAGGCCCAGTCGGTGTTCAACTGGAATGTCGTCGCACCTGGTTGGCAGATGGACATCCAGAAGTCGACGATCCACATCACGCTGCCCAAGCCTTCGGGCAAGGTCCAGTGCACCTCCAGCTTTGACGGCACGGGACCGTGCACGATCGAAGGTGCCGGCACGGATCGCGTCACGATCAGCACCGGGCCGCTCGCACCGCGCACGCCCGTGACAGTCCGCATCGGCCTTCCAGTTGCCACCCCGGACCGCGTCACCGTGCCGTGGCCCATCGCGTACGACCGAGTGCTCGGTCGAAGTGTCCCCGTTGTCGCGACGCTTCTGGGCCTTGCGCTGGCCGCGATGGCCATCGGGTACGGACTCGATCGCAAGTCGCGCGAGCCCGAGCCCGGCTACCCCGTGATGTATGAGCCGCCGAACGGACTCGGCCCGGTCCAGACCGCGTACATCACCGACGAGGCGGTTCCGTCGCGAGCTCTCGTCGCGACCTTGCTCTACCAAGCCGAGCAGGGACTGACCAAGCTCACCGAGAACGGCAGCAAGTCGTGGACCATCACCGGCATCGGCGACGAGAAGGCATGGGCTGCAACAGATGACGTGACCCGCTTCGTGGGTGCGGGACTCGGTGTCACCAGCCCCGGAGGCACGTTCAAGTCCTCCCCCTCCTCGGTCTCGTCAGGCCAAACCCTGCAAACCGTGAAAGGCGGAATCGACGGCGCCACCGCAGCGTGGGCAGCCGGCATCGGAGCCTCCAAGACGTCCACCTCCGAATGGCTTGCCCGTGTCGCGGTGGTCGTCTCTGCCATCGCGACTGCCGCGATGGTGATCTTCATCCAGCCTCCGGTGACCCTGTACGTCCTTCCGCTCGCCGCATTCGTCATCGGTGGCATCGGACTACTCACGCGAGGTGTCGGCCAGCGCCGTACGACGCTCGGACGCGAGCTGTGGTCCCGGGCCGGAGGGTTTGAGCGCATGCTGTCGACTGACTCGTCCAAGACGAGGTTCGACTTCAGCGGCAAGAAGGATCTCTACACCTCGTTCATCCCGTACGCCGTCGCCTTTGACTGCGCAGATCGCTGGGCCAAGAAGTACGAGGTCGCCACGGGTTCGGCTGCACCGACGCCCGTCTGGTACTCCTCCACGGACTCCGGCTCCGGTGGCCTGGGCTTCTTCGGCAACCACGACGCCTACTCCGGATTTGAGTCCTCGTTGTCCTCTTCCATCAGCGCTTACGCAGCCACCCAGTCCTCCAGCAGCAGCGGAGGCGGCGGCGGTGGTGGCGGAGGCGGCGGCGGTGGAGGTGGCGGCGGCGGCTCCTGGTAACCCCAACCTTTCCGAACCTGACTGAAGGAGAACCATGTCTACCCTCTGGATCATCGTGGCGATCGTCGCCGTACTCGCCTTGTTCACCGTCTACGCATTCAACAAGCTGCGGCGCACCGACATCAGCGCGCAGGAGGCACTCGGCGGAATCGACGTCCAGCTGACCCGTCGTGCCGACCTGATTCCGAACCTCGTCAACACCGTCAAGGGATACGCCCAGCACGAGAAGGGCGTGTTTGAGGCCGTTACGGAAGCCCGCGCCGGTGTGGCCAAGGCAGCCAAGGACGGCTCACCCGCCGACAAGGCAGCGGCGGACGCCAAGCTCAGCAAAGCCATCATCGACGTGCTCGCTGTCGCCGAGGCATACCCGGAGCTCCAGGCGTCTGCCAACTTCCAATCGCTTCAGACCGAGCTTGCCGAGACCGAGAACAAGCTCTCGTTCGCGCGCCAGTTCTACAACGATGCGGTCGCCAAGCTGAACGGTTTGGTCAAGACGATCCCGTGGCTGTTCTTCACCGGCATCGCCGGTGTCTCGGCTCGCGAGTTCTACGACGCGCCTGAAGGGCAGGCCGCTCCCCCGACTGTCACGTTCTGAACGAAGCGCCTAAGTACGCAGGGTTGCGCCCGCGGCTGCTGCGGCTTGAATCGCAGCGTCGCGGGCCGACTTGATCTCGTCGTCGGTCAACGTACGATCCGGGGCACGAAGGCGCAGAGCGAACGCCAGTGACTTCTTGCCCTCCGGCAGCTGGTCACCTTCGTAGACGTCGAACAGGCGTACTGATTCGATCAGTTCGCTCGCGCCCTCAAGTGCGTGCTGAAGCGTGGCAGCAGGTACGTCGACGTCGACGGTGAATGCGAGGTCTTCCTTCGCCACCGGGAACGTCGAGAAGTCGGGGCGCGGGCCCACTCGCGGCGCTACGGCGATGAGGGCGTCCAGGTCGATCTCGGCACCAACCACGCGTGGAGGAAGCCCGTACGCCTTGAGGACCCGCGGATGAATCTCGCCAGCGTGACCGATGATTGCGCCGTCGACGACGAACGCTGCGCATCGTCCCGGGTGCCACGGCATGTGCTGTGCCTGCTCGACCGAGAGGTCCACGTGCAGGGCGTCAGCGATGTGTTGGACGACCGCGACAGCGTCGCTCCATGTCGCTGCTCGACCGGCGCCGGTCCAACCGCCTCGCTCGCGTGCTCCTGACATCAAGAACGCGACGTGCTGAGGCTGATCCGGCAGCGCGTCGTACAGGGCAGCAAGCTGCTCGTCCGACGGGCGCGCGTCGACGCCGTAGATGGGCGCCTTGCCATGGCCGCGTGGGATGAACACCCGGCCGGTCTCGACGATGCTGACGTCCGTATGACCTCGGCCGATGTTGAGCACGAGCGCCTTGAACAGGCCCGTGAGGAGCGTTGTCGTCATACCGGGCTCTTCGGCCGACAGCGGGTTGGCGAGCAGCACCTGCGTGCGTCGCGCGTCGTCAGCCGCGAGCCCAAGCCTGTCCCAGTCGGCCGAACCGGCGAACGGGAACGTCTTGACCTCGATCAGTCCTTCACCCGCGAGAACCATGCCGACACGTCGACGGATGACTTGCGAGGTGGTGAGTCCGCGACCGGCGGGAGCTTCAGGCAGCACCGAGGGCACTTTGTCGTATCCGACAACGCGCAGGACCTCCTCGACCATGTCGTAGGGGTCATTGATGTCGAAACGCCAGCTCGGCGGCGTGGCGGTGACCGTGTCGTGATCGAGTGCGACGTCGATCGCGTTGCCCTCGAGAGCAGACACCACCGTTGCGGCGTCGATGTCCACACCTGACACGCGACCGGGCAGCTCGACGCTCATCGTGACGGCAGCGCGCTTGGGTGCAGTTCCGACCACAGTCAGGCCTGTGTCGATCGTTCCGCCGCCATGCTCAACGAGCAGCTCTGCGACACGTTGGGTCGCGCGCGCGGGTAGTTCGGGGTCGACGCCACGCTCGTAGCGCTTGGATGCTTCGGACGGAAGCTTGTGCCGGCGAACCGTACGAGCCGTGGCCACCTGGTTCCAGTGCGCCGCCTCGACGAGGACTTCAGTCGACGTCTCGGAGAGCTCGGTGTCCTCGCCTCCCATCACGCCGGCCAGACCGATGGCACCGCGGTCGTCACAGACCACGGTGTCCTCGACCGACAAGGTCCGCGCTACTCCGTCGAGCGTGGTGAGCTTCTCGCCCTTCTTGGCGGTGCGTACGATGATGTCGCCCTGGAGCTTGGCGAGGTCGTAGCCATGGATCGGGTGGCCGAGCTCAATCATCACGTAGTTGGTGACGTCAACGGCCAGCGAGATCGACCGCATACCGGCCTGCTCGATGCGTTGAGCCATCCACCGCGGCGTCGGGCGAGTGGGGTCAAATCCCTTGACGATGCGCGCGGCAAAGACCGGGCAGCGTTCGGAGTCTTCGACCTTGACCGGGTAGCCCTCACTCGTGGACGGAACGTCAATGTCTGCCGGATCGGAGAAGTCGAGCCCGTAGGCGAGCGCCGTGTCGCGAGCGACTCCACGCATCGACAACGCGTAGGCGCGATCGGGGTTGACCTCGAGGTCGAGCACTTCTGCGCCGAGACCGAGCAGCTCGATCGCATCGTCGCCGACCTCAGCTGTGCCCGGCTCGACGACGATGATGCCGCTGGCATCGCCCGCGAGGCCTAGCTCAGCACTGGAGCAGATCATGCCGTCGGACACGTGCCCGTACGTCTTGCGTGCGGCGATCGCGAAACCACCGGGCAGCACGGCCCCGGGTAGCGACACGATGACCAGGTCGCCTTCGACGAAGTTGTGGGCGCCACAGACGATTCCCCGACCGCCCTCAGCGTCGTTGTGATCTGGACCGACATCGACGCGGCACCAGTTGATCGTCTTGCCGTTCTTCTGCTCTTCCTTCTCAAGCGTGAGAACGCGACCGACGACGAGTGGACCGACGACCGAGTCGCCGATGATCTCTTCGAGCTTGAGGTCGAATGCCGTGAGACGTGCGGCGAGCTGCTCGGTCGTCACGTCAGTGGGTACAGCCACGATCTCTCGCAGCCAGGAAACGGGAACCCTCACGGCCGCAACCCCGTTTCAGAGGTGCGGAGACAATACGGGGCCACGGCCGCGATGCATTGATGGTTCACGCCCCCTACTCGCAGGGCTCGTGGGGGGACCCCCAGCTGGCGCTCGCTCACAGCTCGACTCCGAACGGCTCGGTGAAGCGGATGTCGCCGTCGAATACATCGCGCAGATCGGCGATGTCGTAGCGAGAGGTGATCGTACGGTCGAGTCCGATCCCGAAGGCGAAGCCCGAGTAGCGCTCCGGATCGACACCACAGGCGATCAGAACACGCGGGTTGACGACTCCGCACCCACCCCATTCGACCCAGCCTTCGCCCTTGCACGTACGGCAAGCCGCGACCGCGTCCGGCTCGTTGTGGCAGACGTAGCAAAGCAGATCCATCTCGGCGCTCGGCTCGGTGAACGGGAAGTACGAGGGGCGGAACCGCGTCGTCATACCGTCGCCGTAGATCGCTTGGGCGAGATGATCGAGGGTGCCCTTGAGGTGCGCCATGGACAGTCCCTCGTCGATTGCCAGACCCTCGAGCTGGTGGAAGACCGGCGAGTGGGTGGCATCGAGCTCATCGGTCCGGAAGACGCGTCCGGGGCACACGATGTAGATCGGGGGTTCACGGGTCAGCATCGTGCGCGCCTGCACGGGTGACGTGTGCGTACGGAGAACCATCGCGGCGGACTCGGGGCTCACCCAGAACGTGTCCTGCATCGTTCGAGCCGGGTGGTCGGGTCCAAGGTTGAGAGCGTCGAAGTTGAGCCACTCGGCCTCGACCTCCGGCCCTTCGCCGACTTCCCAACCCATCGCGACAAAGATGTCGGCGACGTGTTCCTGGATCGTGGTGATGGGGTGCCTCGCGCCGAATGGCCGAAGATCCACCGGAAGCGTGACATCGACGGCCTCGGTCACGAGAGCGACTTCCTCGGCCGCGGTCTCAAGTTCGGCGGTCTTGGCCGCGAGCGCCTGGTTGATTGCGCCGCGAGCTTCGCCGACGCGCTGTCCGGCTTCCTTGCGAGCCTGCGGCTGCAGCGCGCCGATCTCACGGTTGGCAAGAGCCAGCGGTGATCGGTCACCCGCGTGGTCTATGCGTACTTGCTTGATCGACTCGATGGAGTCGGCATCCGCAATCGCCGCCAACGCCTCGTCGCGCATGCGCGTGACCTCGTCAGCCCGCAACGGGGTGACTTCGACGGGGTCGTACTCGGAGTTGGGCGCGGACATGCCGACCTTTCGCGTGGGGTGGTGCGGTCGACTTTATCGGTCGGCAGGTGTGCCGTGATCAGTCGGTCAGCGCGTCGGGCTCATTGATCGGGAACCATGCACTGATGTCGGCGCCGCCACCATCGGCATCGGTGATCTCGACCTGTCCCCCGTGCTCCAGCACGATGCCTCGAACGATGTACATGCCGAGGCCGCTGCCGGCGCCTGGACCCGATCGCCAGAAGCGGCTGAACACCCTCTGACGCATCTCCTCGGGGATGCCTGGGCCCTGGTCAACGACGTGGAGGGCCACTCCGTCCTCGCCAGACACCCGAGCGTTCATGACCGACACCTGCCTCAGCCCGAATCCATGACGCAACGCGTTCTCGACCAAGTTCGTGACGACCTGCGACATACGATCGCTGTCGCCCCAGATCAGGTCGAGGTTCTCGCCGATGCTGACCTCGAACGGCGGGGTCGATCCGCCGGAAACGTTGCGCAGGACGTGACGTACGACTTCGTCGAGCTTGACCGGACCACGCTTGAGCGTGAGTCTGCCTGCGTCGATTCGGGCGGCGTCGAGCAGCTCAGTGATGAGCCTGCTCAGCCGGTCGGCATCCGCATCAACCGTCTCGAGCATGAACTGGCGCTGTTCCTCGGAGAATTTGTCCCATTTGGTCAGCAGCGTCGAGGTGAATCCCTTGATGCCAGTCAGCGGTGAGCGAAGCTCGTGCGCGACGGTGGCGACGAGGTCAGACCGCTCGCGATCACGCTGGTTGCGGACGCGAGCGTTGCGGATGCTCACGACCACCTGCTTCACAGGTCCGCCAGGCTTTTCCCGCAGCATCGACGCCGTGATCAGGTACTCGCTGCCCTTGGGAGACCACCACGACTGCTCGGAGATGCGCGTTCGCGTAGCAAGGCCTTCGTACGGCTTGGTGGAGTCGTACCAAGAGTTGCCGTTGAGGTCATCGAACGGAACGGCTTCACGCAGGTGCATGCCGATCATCTCGTCGCCCTCAGCCCGAGCCATGACCCTGACCCGGTGGTTGACATACTCAACGGCGCCGTCGGGTCCGGCAATGATGATGCCGTCCGGGAAGTCGTCGAGGTCCATGGATGGTGAATCTAGTACCAACGAACTACTTCGTACGACATCGGCGGCCCGATCGCGGTCGTGTCAGGCGCGAGCTTGGGCTGTGGCATAGAGGCACACAGCTGCGGCAGTGGCGAGGTTGAGGCTCTCTGCCTTGCCGTAGATCGGCACGGCGACCACCTGGTCGGCGGCGCTCTGCACCTCCGCCGGGAGTCCCCATGCTTCGTTGCCCATCAGCCAGGCAGTCGGAGCCGAGAGGTCGAGCTCGGCGTCGTACAGGCCGACTACTCCCCCGCCGTCAGCCGCCAGAACCTGAAGCCCGGCACCCTGCAGTCGCACGATGACTGCGGACAGGTCCTTGTCGATCACGATCGGCAGGTGGAACAGGCTGCCGACGGTCGCGCGCACTGACTTGGGGTTGTATGGGTCGACACTGTCGCCCCCGAAGACCACGCCGTCTGCGCCCGCTGCGTCAGCCACGCGAATCACGGCACCGGCGTTGCCAGGGTCGCGGATGTGGGCGCAGACGACAAGAAACGTCGGCTTGGTCGCCAAGAGCTCGTCAAGGGTCTGATCGATCGCGATGCAGCGGGCGACGACGCCCTGCGGCTGGACCGTATCGGCGATTGCCTCGACCACGTCGTCAGTGACAACGTTCCACGCAACGCCAGCAGCCTCGGCCTTTGCGTGAAGGTCCGCGTGCTGATCAGTTGCCGTCGAGGTGGCGAACACCTCGAGGGTTGCACCCTCGATGTCGAGCGCCTCGCGTACGGCTTGCGGTCCCTCGGCGAGGAATTCGCCGGAGGACTCGCGGAACGCACGAGTGGCGAGCCGCCTGGCGTACTTCACACGTCCGGATCGGACGGTGAGCTCACCAGGCAGGCTCGCCACTTGTTTTGAACGAACGCCGTGTGGGGAGGAACCGCGGTCAGGCCGCGGCGCCATCCTTCGGCGCGTTGACGTCGGCCGGGATGTTGTCCTTCGCCAGCTGCACCAGCGCCGAGAACGACGCGGGATCGTTGACAGCCATGTCGGCGAGGATCTTGCGGTCAACCTCGACACCAGCGGCCTTGATGCCCTGGATGAAGCGGTTGTAGGTCAGACCTTCAGCGCGGACGGCAGCGTTGATGCGCTGGATCCAGAGACGACGGAAGTCGCCCTTCTTGGCCTTGCGGTCACGGTAGTTGTAGACGAGCGAGTGTGTGACCTGCTCCTTGGCCTTACGGTAGAGCCGCGAACGCTGACCGCGGTAGCCCGCAGCGCGCTCCAGTGTCTGGCGGCGCTTCTTCTGTGCATTGACAGAGCGCTTGACGCGTGCCATCTCAGTTCTCCTTCAGATCTTCGGAATGTCGGGGGTGGCGCGGTCAGAGACCGAGCATCTTCTTCACGCGCGGGACGTCAGCCTTGGAGACGTCGGTCGTGCCTTCGAGGCGACGCTTGCGCGAGGACGACTTGACCTCGAGCAGGTGACGACGGTTGGTCTGCTCGCGACGGAGCTTTCCGCTGCCCGTCAGCTTGACGCGCTTCTTCATCCCCGAGTGGGGCTTGAACTTCGGCATTTATGCCTCCATGTCTGGGTCGAGGTTCTCTGAACGACGACGTGGCTTCTTGGGTGTTGCGACCTTCTTGGCGGCTTCGCGGTGTGCCTTGTCGGCGGCCTCGTCGGCCTCCTTCTCAGCAGCCTTCACGCCCATGGACTTGACCTTCTCGGCCTTGACCTCTGCCTGGGCTTCGGACTTCTTCTTGTGCGGGCCGAGCACCATCGTCATGTTGCGACCGTCCTGGCGGGCGTTCGACTCGATGAAACCGAGCTCCTCGACATCGCCAGCGAGCCGCTGCAAGAGCCGGTAACCCAGCTCGGGGCGGTGCTGCTCGCGACCGCGGAACATGATGGTGATCTTGACCTTGTCGCCGGCCTTGAGGAATCGGACGACGTGACCCTTTTTGGTGTCGTAGTCGTGCTGATCAATCTTGGGACGCAGCTTCATCTCTTTGATGATGGTGTGCGTCTGGTTGCGGCGGGACTCGCGTTCCTTTTGTGCCGTCTCGTACTTGAACTTGCCGTAGTCCATGAGTCGGCAAACGGGAGGACGAGCTGTCGGAGCAACCTCAACGAGATCGAGATCGGCTTCAGCAGCCAGTCGCAGGGCATCTTCGATACGTACGATGCCTACCTGTTCACCGCCAGGACCGACGAGGCGAACTTCTGGAACGCGGATTCGGTCGTTGACGCGCAGCTCTGTGGTGATGGATCCTCCTGAGATCATGTGAGAGGCCATCAAAAAATGGCCCCCGTAAGAAACGAAGGCCACCGGTGGCGTATCCCGTATTTGGAACACGCCGTCGGCCAGTCATGTGGACGCAGATCCGGAGACCTACATACTTCTGTCTGGCGTAACCCCAAGGTCTTGTGACCAAGCAGGTGGGAGGTGGACCTCCACTTCGTCCTCAAGGATATCAGCGGAGGCGTTTTGACACCTAATTCAGTCGGCGAGCCCTCCGCCACGAGAGCGTCGGCGAGGCGAAAACGCACCCTGCGATGAGGATCGTGCCGAACACAATGAGCGCGAACACGCCAGGCGACTGATCCTCAACTGACTGGACGAGATCCCCGCCTCCGATTCCCACACCGAGCAACGTCACCGGGAAGGTCAGCGCAGCGGCGAGCGCGAGTGCGGTGCGCGGTCGGCCAGTCAGCAGCCCACCCCACGCCCCGCCAAGCGCCGCGAGCACAAAGAAGCTGACGATCCCTGCCGTCGCGCCAACCGTGAACTCCGGCTCGTCACCCTCGACGATCGTGATCAGGCGCATGATCAGCCGGGCGACTACGCCGAGCGCCACGCCGATCAGCACAGCCCAAGCGGACGCCACCAGGAATCGCTTCATGGGCCAGAGCGTGACAGTCACCCGTACGGCGGTCAATCAGCTCGCGAATACCGAAAAGGAACTGTTTGCACAGACGAAACATGGCTGACGTCGAGCGGTAAGACCCAGCAGTCACTCTGGACACATGATGTGGCGAGTGCGGACGACCTTCGTGGATCGGCCAGGGATTCTGGCCGAGACGGCGCTGGCCTGTGGTGCCGCCGACGTCAACATCCTCGGCATGCAGGTCTTCGCCATGGGCGAGCGAGTGACGGACGTATTTGTCGTCAGTGCTCCCGAGGGCTGGACCGACCTCGACATCGCCCACCTGTTCGAAAGTGCTGGCGGTTCGCAGGTCTCAGTGACTCGTGTGGATCAGGGCGCAACGGTCGACTCGGCCACGCGCTACCTGCAGGGGGTGCGCGAGGTGCTCGAGGACGGGCGCGACGTCGCGGACGTGCTTGCAGAACTCCTCGAGACGGAGCCACCAGATGTAGCGGACTACGCGGGTCATGATGTCCTCGAGCTCCCCCGACGCAACGGTGCAGCGCTGAGCATCAGCAGAGCTGGCCCGTTCACGCCGATCGAGAAGGGTCGTGCTCAGGCATTCCTCGCTCTCACCCGCGGGGCGGCAGGCGCCACCGCTCGAGTAACCACGTTGCCGAGCTCCCAGGTGCCCGTCGTACGCCAGGCGTCATTGTCGGACGTGGAAGCGGTCGTCGGGCTCCACGATCGGTGTAGCGACAAGACCCTGTTCGATCGCTATCAGGTCCCGCTGCAGCTACCCATGACCGCACGAATGACTCGCCGACTCGTCGCACCAGACAACGGAGTGGCTCTCGTGGTCCAGCAAGGGAGTGAAGTGGTTGCGCACGGTCTGCTCGAGGAGCTCGAGGGCATCTGGACGTTCCGGCTGCTGATCCAGGACACCCACATCGGGGGCAACCTCGAGACACTTCTGGTGCGCCGCGCCGCGAGCCACGCCAGAGACAGCGGCGCGGAACGACTGACCCTGATCACTGCAGAGTCGAATGACAAGTTGCTTCGCGCCGTGGGGAACGCCGGATTCATGGCTCGGATCGAACGCCGCGATGGCAGCGTGCACATCTCAGTCCCGCTTGGCTCAATGCCACTGGGCGCTGTCCATACGAGCGGCTGAGTCAGTCCACGAGCCAGACGCTGCCGGCAGCCGAGCGGACCAACACGTGGCCTGCTGCTAGGTGCTCGACGTCCACGGTTTCGACGACCGTGAACGACGGGCTCCCCAGATCGAGCAGCAGCGCGCTGGCTTCCTCGGCGAGAGTTGCGCGGGCCGCGTCTCGCCCGGTGACGGGTACGGGCCTCGCCTGCGCATCCCAGGCGGCCATCGTCTGCACGCTGCTGAACGCAAGCAATGCCGTACGACCGTCAGCGCCGGTCATCAGCACCGCCGCCATGTCGGCGTTCTTGTCACCGTCGGCCGGAACCTCGCCAAGGAGAGGGATGATCGGAACGAAGATTCGTGCCTCCGCGAATGCCTCGATCACCGCCAGATCGTCGCCAAGCGCCGGGGCCAGGAGCGGGTCCGTCAGCCCGTCGTCATCTGGGAACGCCGGCGCAGCGAGATCGCGCTCATGACTCATTGGACCCACCCGCGGAGGTAGGTCATGGCCTCTTTGGCGTATGGGCCGTCGGATCGCTGGATCGCAAAGAGGATGACGCGCTCGTCGTCGCCGTAAACCATCGTCGGCCAAGGTGCGCCTTCGTTCATCGCGAAGCCCTTGATGTCCGCCCATGGCACGAACCGACGCCTGTAGCCGTTGATGACCTCCACACCGTCACCGGTCACCCGTACGACGCTGCGCCCGACCGCGTGCAGCAAGGCAAGCACCGTGATCAGGATTGCGGCAAGGGTTGCCAGCTCGAACGGCGTGAACGTGACGTACGACGGCAGCGCGACCCCGATGATCGCGGTGAGCACGACCAGGATGACCGAGACGCCGTACGCAACGATGCGCGAGCCGCCAGGTCTGAACGTCCTCAGATCCGGCACGCCAGGATGTCCGTGACGAGGATTCCGCGTGCACCGAGCTCGTACAGCCCGTCCATGACGCGCTGGGCGGAGTCGCGCGGCACCATCGAGCGCACGGCGACCCACCCTTCGCGATGAAGCGGAGACACGGTCGGCGACTCGATGCCGGGGGTCAGCTCGACAGCACGCTCAACCTGCTCGACGCGGATGTCGTAGTCCATCATCACGTACGTGCGCGCGACGATGACGCCATCGAGACGACGCTTGAACACGTCGAAACCGTCCGGATTGGGCGTGTCCTGGCGGGTGATGAGCACTGCCTCGGACGACAGGATCGGCTCGCCGAACACCTCCAGGTCGGCCTGACGCAGCGTGCTGCCGGTCTCTACGACGTCGGCGATGGCATCGGCGACACCCAGGCGCACGGACGACTCCACGGCACCATCGAGGCGTACGACTTCGGCCTCGATGCCGCGCTCGGCGAGGTACGCACCAACGATGCCTTCGTACGAGGTGGCGATGCGCGTGCCGGCGAGGTCGTCAACCGAGCTCATCTTGCCGATCGGCGCAGCGAAACGGAACGTCGAGGCGCCGAATCCGAGCGCGACATCTTCGGTTGCATGTGCGCCGGAATCGAGCAGCAGGTCACGTCCGGTGATTCCGACGTCGAGCGTGCCCTCACCTACGTAGATCGCGATGTCGCGAGGACGCAGGTAGAAGAACTCGACGTCGTTGTCGGGGTCGAGGGTGACGAGGTCTTTTGCATTGCGGCGCTGCCGGTAGCCAGCTTCGGCCAGCATCTGGCTGGCGGCTTCGGCAAGGGCGCCCTTGTTGGGTACGGCGATCTTGAGCATCAGTTTCTCTTCTCAGGGTTCTGTGACGGAGTCGGAGGCACGGATGACCGCATTGCGGCCAGCCGTCACAGATGCGCGTAGACGTCGTCGAGGGTGATTCCGGAGGCGATCATCATGACCTGGGCGTGGTAGAGCAGCTGGCTGAGTTCTTCGGCGGCCCGCTCGGCACCTTCGTGCTCGGCGGCCATCCAGGCTTCGGCTGCTTCTTCGACGAGCTTCTTGCCGATCGCGTGCACGCCGGCATCGAGCTCGGCGACAGTGCGCGAGCCCTCAGGGCGGCTGGCTGCCTTGTCGGACAACTCAGCGAATAGATCGTCGAAGGTCTTCATCGCCCCGAAGTCTATCCGCGCGGTGTCGACAGGGTGCGCAGGACGTTCCAGGTGGACAACGCGGCTTCTGTTGCCTCGCGTCCCTTGTCCTCGCGACTGTCGGGCAGACCGGCACGATCCAGAGCTTGAGCCTCGTCGTCGGTGGTCAGCAAGCCGAACCCGATCGGCACGCCCGTGTCGAGGGCAACACGGTTGAGTCCGTCGGTCGCCGCCGCACATACGTAGTCGAAGTGCGGGGTGCCGCCACGAATGATGACGCCGAGCGCAACGACCGCGTCGTAGCCCGCGCGGGCGTAGGCCTGACACAGGATCGGCAGCTCGAACGAGCCGGGCGCACGTACGAGAGTCACGTCCGTGACGCGGGAGTCCGCCAATGCGCGCTGTGCACCTGCGATCAGGCCATCCATGATCTCCGTGTGCCAGCTCGATGCGATGACAGCGACACGTGCACCTGTTGCGTCGACCGAGAGGTCCGGCGCTCCTGCCCCGCTCATTCTGAGTCTCCGAGTCCGGGCAGGTCGTGGCCCATGCGCTCGGCCTTCGTCTGCAGGTAACGCAGGCTGTCCTCGGTCGGAGCAACCACCAGCGGCAGCCGCTCGGTGACCTTGACTCCATATGCCTCGAGTGCCGTCGTCTTGTCAGGGTTGTTGGTCAGCAGTCGTACTGACGTGATTCCCAGATCGCGGAGGATCTGGGCGCCAGCGGCGTAGTCGCGCTCGTCCTCGCCGAACCCGAGGTCGAGGTTGGCGTCAACCGTGTCGCGCCCGCTGTCCTGCAGGGCGTACGCCTGCAGCTTGTGAAGCAGACCGATACCGCGACCTTCGTGGCCTCGCAGGTAGACGACGATGCCTGCTCCGGCAGCGGTGACCTCAGTCATCGACAGCTCGAGCTGAGGGCCACAGTCGCAGCGACGCGATCCGAAGACGTCACCCGTGAGGCACTCGGAGTGGATACGGGTGAGCACGTCCTGCGTACCGGGGTCCCCGAACACCAGCGCAATGTGCTCAGCACCATCGATCTGGTCGCGGAAACCGTACGCCGTGAACTCACCAAACTCGGTGGGCAGGCGCGTCGTGGCGAGGCGCTTGACCTGGGTCTCGTGCAAGCGTCGGAACACCTGCAGGTCCTCGATCGACACGAGTGCCAGACCGTGCTCGTCTGCGAACTCACGCAAGGCCGGTGCGCGCATCAGCGTGCCATCGTCGTGCAGCACCTCACCGATGACGCCAGCCGGGGTGAGCCCGGCGAGGCGGGTGAAGTCGACAGCAGCCTCGGTGTGACCTCCACGCTCGAGCACTCCCCCGTCCTTCGCGCGCAACGGGAGGATGTGACCCGGCTGGTTGAGCTCGAACGGCTCGGTTGCAGAGTCGGCGAGCACCCGGCACGTACGGGCTCGGTCGGCGGCCGAGATGCCGGTGGTGATGCCGTCGCGTGCGTCGATCGAGATGGTGTACGCCGTGCGCATCATCTCGCGGTTGTGCGGGGTCATCAGCGGGATCGAGAGTCGGTCAAGGATCTCGCCGGTGGTCGGCGCACAGATCAGCCCGCTCGAGTAGCGCACCAGGAACGCCATCAGCTCCGGCGTGGCCTTGCTCGCGGCGAAGATGATGTCGCCTTCGTTCTCACGGCCTTCGTCGTCGACAACGATGATCGCCTTGCCGTCACGGATGTCCGCGATCGCGCGCTCGATGCTGTCAAGGCGAACGTTCGCATGTTCAGTCATGATGTTGCTCCTTCTGCACGAACACCCAGCAGGCGCTCGACGTACTTGGCGAGGATGTCGACCTCGAGATTGACCCGGTCGCCGGGTGACTTGGTGCCGAGAGTGGTGTCGGCGAGGGTGGTCGGGATGAGCGACACCGAGAACCACGGTTCAGCGGCGTCGACAACCTCGACGACTGTCAGCGACGTGCCGTCCACGGTGATCGAGCCCTTGTCGACGAGGTACTTGGCCAACGTGGGCGGCAGGGCAATCCGTACGACCTCCCAGTGCTCGCTGGGTGTGCGATCGAGGATCGTGCCGGTGCCGTCGACGTGACCCTGCACGATGTGGCCGCCGAGGCGCGCGCCGGACTGCGTCGCGCGCTCGAGGTTGACCTCGTCGCCAACCGCCAGGTCGCCGAGCGACGTCTTGTCGAGCGATTCCTGCATGACGTCTGCGGCGAACGTGTCGCCGTCCTGGGCCATCACGGTCAGGCAGCAGCCGTTGATCGCGATCGAGTCGCCGTGCTTGGCGTCGGAGGTCACGAGCGGTCCACGAATAGTGATCCGTACGGAGTCGCCGAGCTCCTCGACGGCCGTGATCGTGCCCTTCTCCTCCACGAGTCCGGTGAACATCAGTCAAAGTCCTCTCGCTGCATACGTCCGGGCGTTCCGATCATGCGAATGTCAGGACCGACCATCGTGAGGTCGTCGATCGTGATGGGCCGCAGGTCGGCCAAGGTTGTGGCCTCGCCCTCGAGCGCTGCTCGGCCAGAGCCCAACATGGCTGGGGCGATGTAGCCGATGATGCGGTCGATGACGCCGGCGTTCCAGAACGCACCCGCCAGGCGCGGTCCGCCCTCCAGCCAGATGTGTCGGATGTTGTTCTCGACGAGCTTCTGCATGACGACCTCGGGGTCGCGTGACTGGATCAACAGCGTCGGGGCAACCCGGTCGAACACGCGGTAGTAGTTGGGGATCTTCGTCTCGCCGACGACGACGCGTAGCGGCTGTCGGTCGAACGGCAGAGGAAGGTCTTTCGCATCGCGCACTGTGAGGCGCGGGTCGTCAGCGATGACGGCGCCCGTACCGGCCACGATGGCGTCGGCTTCAGCACGGAACACCTGCACGTCACGGCGAGCTTCTTCGCTGGTGATCCACTTGCTGGTGCCGTCAGGAGCAGCGCTGAGACCGTCGAGGGTCGCGGCGTACTTCCACGTCACGAACGGGCGGCCCGCCGTCATCGCGAACGTCCACTCCTCGTTGAGGTCAGTGGCTTCGGCAGCCAACGGTCCCGACTCGACGTCGATACCTGCGGCCTTGAGCGTCTTGGCGCCGCCCGAGGCCGTACGGTTCGGGTCAATCTGCGCGAACACCACGCGGGCGACTCCAGCCTTGATCAGCGCCTTGGTGCACGGTCCCGTGGTGCCCGTGTGGTTGCACGGTTCGAGAGTCACTACGGCGGTGGCGCCACGAGCTGCCTCGCCTGCCTGCTGGAGCGCGTCCACCTCGGCGTGCGGTGTGCCCGCACCGTGATGAGCGCCAACTGCCAACTCCTTGCCGTCCGGGCTCAGCAGTACGCACCCGACGCGCGGATTGGGCAGCGTACGAACGGTAGCTCGAGCGGCGTCGAGTGCACGACGCATCGCGCTGATCTCGATGTCGGTGGCCATTCATCCTCCGGATTCGTGTGCTCACGCATTCCGGGGTTGCTTGGTCACCCAAGCGGCCACAGCGCACAGCGCTGCGACATCGTGCGCCTCTCATCCGGACTTTCACCGTCGGTGCCGGAATTTCACCGGCTCAACCGTTGCCTCACCGAAGTGTGGCCGCGGGTCGCGGACTATAACCGCCGGTTCGGA